>JAOAFU010000182.1 GCA_026416115.1 Bacteroidales bacterium
TAAAACTCGTCAAGGTACTTTTGCAGCGAAATTCCATAATTTTCAAGTTTTCTATGATAATACATATCTGTAAGAGTATCGACAGCATTTGTTTCATAATCCCATAGGGTACGGTCGATATCAAAAAAAAGATGTTTATATTTTTTTTGACCCATTTGGATTCAATTTTTTACTGTAGGTAAATTTCGCTTATTTTTGGCATGTTTATTAAAACAATTTTACATGTCAACCTTATTTTACATCTTGATTTCATTTATTGCAGGCGGCTTTTTTGTTTACTTAATTGTTCGTAACAAATATCGTACAGAAAATGCATTAGCAAGTGAAAAAATTTCGAGACTCGAAGCCGATTGTACTGCTTTATTAAAACAACTAGAAGAAAAACAGACACTTATTACAGAGCTTACAAAACAGAATGGAATTTTAGAAACCCAGCAAGGTTTTTTAAAACAAAAACTAGAAGAACAAAAGACCGAGTTGGAGAATATGCAGGAGAAGCTTACGATTACTTTTAGAAACCTTGCTAATGATATACTCGAAGAGAAAGCAAAGCGGTTTACCGAACAAAATAAAACAAATCTCGATGAAATTCTTAAGCCTCTTGGTGAAAGGATTAAAGAATTTGAGAAAAAGGTGGAAGAAACCTATGATAAAGAGGCTCAACAGCGCTTTTCGCTCAAAGAGGAGGTAAAACGCCTGGCCGAAATGAATCAGGTTCTAAGTGAAGAAGCGCGAAATTTGGTTCGGGCACTTAAAGGCGATACAAAAACTCAAGGTAACTGGGGAGAAATGATTTTAGAAAGCATACTCGAAAAATCGGGATTAATCAAAGATCAGCAATATTGGGTGCAACCTTCTTTTACCTCTGAAGAAGGGAATAGGCTTCGTCCCGACGTAGTTATACTATATCCAGGTAATAGGAGTATTGTTGTAGATTCGAAAGTTTCTCTTACTGCTTACGAGAGATATGTTTCGGCCGAATCCGATGAAGAAAGACAATCAGCACTCCGCGAACATATTTTGTCGGTTCGTAAACATATAGATGAGTTGTCGAAAAAACAATATCAGAACATTCCTGAACTTCGTACACTCGACTTTGTGATGCTGTTTATTCCTATAGAACCAGCCTACTTAATTCTTATGCAAAACGAGATTGGGATTTGGAACGAGGCATACGAAAAACGTATTCTTTTGATAAGTCCTACTAATCTTATTGCTGCTTTAAAGATGGTAGAAAGCATTTGGCGTCAGGAAAAGCAAAACCGGAACGCAGAAGAGATTGCCCGAGCAGGAGGTGAACTATATGACCAACTTACCCGTTTTGTAGATGATTTAATAGAGCTTGGGAAAAAAATTCAAATGACTCAGCAGCATTACCAGAGTTCTATGCAACGACTCTCGCAAGGTAGAGGCAATGTAATTAAACGAGCCGAACATTTAAAGCTATTAGGCGCTAAAACAAGTAGATCATTCCCCGATAATTTGCTAAACAGATCTTTGGCAGATGATGATGAAAACTGAAGAAATTTTTTTGTCTAAAAAATTTGTAAATACAAAATACTCCTCTATCTTTGCAACGCTTTTACAGCATTGGGGCGATTAGCTCAGTTGGTTCAGAGCACCTGCCTTACAAGCAGGGGGTCGCAGGTTCGACTCCTGCATCGCCCACCAACTCTAAGTTATTCTTATAATCTTCTTTTTTGATTATCCTCATAGTTTAGCCGGTGTAAAATTCTAATCTCTCATAATATTTTTTCTATTTTGTAATAATGGTATTTATACTAAAATAAATTTATAACTAATTTAAATGTTTATGTACGGCTTTTGTTAAGGCTTTCAGAAGGATATCCTGTTTTAACGGTTTCGACAAATAATAATTAAATCCTGCCTCCAACGCTTTTTTCTTATCGTATGCACTATGATAGGCAGTTTGGGCAATAATGATTACATTGGGGCACAATCTTTTTAGTTCGTTAATGATTTGATAGCCGTCGGTATCGGGTAGCTGAATATCAAGTAATATTATATCTGTATTAGGAAATTTCCGGCAAAAATCTATTGCTTCTTTTCCGGTACTTGCAAAATGCAGGTTTGCACCTGTATCGGTAAGATATTCTTTAAGTAACATTCGATTATATTCGATGTCTTCAACAATTAAAATATTTTTTTCGGAAAGTATAGTTTTATCGAAAAGTGAAATTGGGTTTTGAATTTCATCTTTCTTAACAGTAGTAGCTTGTCCAGGAACTGTGAAGTGTATACCAAGACTCTCCTTATCGGGCGAAAAAACTTCTATTTTGCCACCAATTCTGCTAATTATTTTTTTAAACAGGTGTAAATTTAATTCCCTAGGGTGTGATATTATACTTTTTTTTGATTCTATTGTTTCTATTATGTATGAAATATTTGGGGCTGATGGAAAATGGTAATACACTTTTATTATAAACCGAACGTTGGTAGGATTTAGGCTATAACTTATTGTTATTTTAATCTGGTTATCATTATCGTATAGAAACATAATAAGATTCAAAAATAGCTGATATATGAGATGATTGTCAATTATTAAAAAGGCTTCTTCGTTTTCGTATGGTTTATTAATTTTAAGCTCTGCGGTTTCAATGAGGTTGGGTATGTCTTTGATTATGCGTTGATGTATTTCGTCAAGAAGAAAATTCAAATTTTCTACATCCGTAGCCGAACGGAAGGAATAGCTTTCTTTGTAATGCATTTGAACATAATTAGAAAGCAACCAGTTTAACTTGCGTACATTTTGTGAAAGAATTTGAAGATAGTACTGTTTCTTTTCAGTTTCAATGGTTTCATCTTCGAGCAAATTGGTGAACCCCATAATTACATTAATAGCATCGAAAATATCGTGACTAAAGTTGTCGAAAAAGCTATTATCAAATGTCGTTAACATCATACCCTCGCCTGTATAGAAAATAGGTACAAAAAGTAACATAGCTTTTCTATGTTCTCTTACTTGGTGAATCTTCCCCCACACGAGGTATGAATTTTGATTTATAGTAATTCTTATGTTTTCAACTTTATCTTTTTCTACAAGTGCACGGGTAATATCGTTTGTTGGAATGCGTAAATCTTCCAGTTTACAATCTACTAATTCCTCAACTTTTTTTACTAATATATTGGCCATGGCAATGTTGGCATCTTTTATTACAGCATGTTTGTTGAATTCTATTAACATGGCTGGGATAGGAATAAATTGCATCAAATCGTTTGTTGTTATTTCATTCTCGAGTATTTGCTCATATTCAAGCAGGTGTTCTATTTCTTTTTCGACTTCTTTTCGGGTTGCAGTGAGGATAGTTTTTCCGCCAATCCATAAACCAATGGCAATTAAAATGATTAATATAACTCTGTCGATTGTTAAAGTGTCTAAAAGGTAATTGTATAGGAAAATTCCTCCTGCTGTTAAAAGGCAAAGAAGTGCCCATACTTGAATTGTATTTTTAAAGTACCACCGTATTGTTTTGATGGTGTCGTACATTGTTACTTTTTTTATGAAAGATAATAAAATTATTGATATTTAGCAAATTATAAAGCCATGGAATTAAGGGAAGAACTATTTGAAACAGTAGATTATTTTGACGTTTAAGGTATGAATTATGTAAGAATTTATAATGCTAAAAGGATAGGTCGAAAGCTGAATTAGTTAAGGAAAAAAAAAATTTTCAATTTTTTTTTGAAAAAAAAGGAACCAGTAATGGTTCCTTTAGGAATATTATGATTTAACCTAAATAGTCTTTTAAAAATTTGCTTCGATGTGAATGACGCAAGCGCCGAATTGCTTTTTCTTTTATCTGTCTTACACGTTCGCGAGTAAGATTTAGTTTTTCGGCTATTTCATCGAGCGACATTTCGGAACATCCTATACCAAAAAAACATTTAATAATTTCGCGTTCGCGGTCGGTAAGTGTTTCGAGAGCGCGCTCTACTTCTTTTGTTAACGATTCGCGAATCAGCGCCTTGTCGGCAAGTGGGGAATCGGGATTTGACATTACGTCGAGTAGGGTACTGTCTTCTCCATCGAGGAGTGGAGCATCCACAGAAACATGCTTGCCTGATACACGCATAGTTTCTGCCAGTTTTTCTTTAGGCATATCGAGCAATTGAGCTAACTCTTCGGGAGTTGGTGCCCTTTCGTTCTCCTGCTCAAAAAGGGCGTATGCTTTATGAATTCGATTGAGCGAACCTATTTGATTTAACGGTAAACGAACAATGCGTGCCTGTTCGGCTAATGCTTGCAATATAGATTGCCTTATCCACCATACTGCATACGAGATAAATTTAAATCCTCGTGTTTCATCGAATTTTTCGGCAGCCTTAATAAGACCTAAATTACCTTCGTTGATCAGGTCGGGTAGAGTGAGCCCTTGGTTCTGATATTGTTTTGCAACCGATACCACAAAACGTAGATTTGCTCGAGTAAGCTTTTCGAGGGCAGCTTTGTCGCCTTTTCTAATTCGTTGCGCTAATTCTACTTCCTCTTCCACTGTAATGAGTTCCTCGCGACCGATCTCTTGTAAATACTTGTCGAGCGATGCACTTTCGCGGTTAGTAATAGACTTGGTAATTTTTAACTGTCTCATTGCTATCCCTTTAAAAACGATTGCAAATGTATGTTAAAAGAAATTTAAATTCAATATAAATTAAGGGTATAGACAATGATTTATTGCCTTAAATTATTTGGCAAATAAGTGTTTTTTTGACATAAACATGGATTATCGGATAAAATTGAACCATGTAATACCAAATGAATAAATTCCGGGGATAAAGCTGAGAGCAAAAATTAATAATGTGGTTATTGTCATAGACCAGAAATAAAGAGCATCGGAAGAGAATTGGGATTCGGAATACTCGTTGTTATCGATAAACATCACCCGAACTATTCTCAAATAGTTATAAAGTGATAGAATCAGATTAGCGCCAGCGATAGCTAAAACCCAGTAAAACATGGGATGTATTCCTGCTGTTAGAAGGAATATTTTTCCAAAAAAACCTGCTGTTGGAGGGATCCCCGCCAAAGAGAATAGAGCAGTTGACATAAAAAGTGCATTTGCTGGGCTTTGCTGGTATAATCCTTTAAAGCTCTTTAGCGAGTTACTACCATAAACGTTTTCAACTTTTCCGACCACACCAAATGCTGTTATATTGCTGAGCAGGTAAACTATGACAAAATATAATACAGCACCATAGGAATGGGGGGAAAAACCAATATAAGCAACTAATATGTACCCTACCTGTGTAATTGAAGAGAATGCTAAAAGTCGTTTGATATTTTCTTGTCTTAGAGCAAAAAGGTTTCCGATTGTCATGCTTAGCACAGAAAGTATTGCAATAACAAGCATCCATGCTTGGGTTAATTGTCCGAATATCCTGAAAAAGATATTAAAAAGAACAAAAACAATAGCAACTTTAGAAACTGAGGCTAAATAATTGGTTACTGAGGTGGGTGCTCCTTCATATACATCGGCGGTCCACAGGTGGAAAGGTACAACCGATAGTTTAAAAAATACGCCAGTTATGAAAAATACGAAAGCAGCCAAATGCAATGGTTGGAGGTGAAGAGAAGAGGCTAAAGCACCGAAATATAATTCACCCGATGAACCATAGAGTAACGAAATTCCGAAAAGCATGATGGCTGTAGCAAACGCCGATGAAAGTATGAGTTTTATCCCAGCTTCTGATGATTTTTGAGAAGAAGACTCGAAATTTGCCAATGCTGCCAGAGGGATAGTTGACATTTCTATTCCCAAATAAAATGGCAGTATGTGGTTGCTTGAGAGCATAAGAAAAATACCTAAAATGCTTGTAAGTAGCAAAATGTAATGTTCGCTTTTCAAGGATGTTTTATTAAGCCATTCTCTTCCTAAAATTGATATTAGCAAAAGAGCTAGATTGAGTAAATTTTTCTGGAAAACAACCGATAGGTTTGTTCTGAAAAAATGCCCAAAGGCCTCTCCACTTGGCATTGGCATTAATCCTGCAAGGACGTTGAGCAATAGAAGGAAATTGACAATAGGAATAAAATAATCTTTTTGGTCAAAATCGGTAAGTTTACTGATTAAGAGAAGAACAATAATTCCGATAATAATCCATTCAAAGCGTAAGAGTGCAAATTCCATACTATCATTACTTTATATTGTTCATAATTAACATCACATCGTGATTGAGGAATTTAAAGAAGAGGAAGGGAAAGAATCCCATGAACACGATACCTGAAATAAGAAGAATGGTGGCGACCTTTTCGTTCCAAGTAGCATCTTTAAGAGTTAAGTATTCTTTATTGGATACAACCCCCCAAAGGGTTGATCCCATAGCTCTGAGGATATACACAGCAGTAACAACTATAGATGCGGTTGCTATCAAGGTGGCAGTTCGATAAAGTATGCCTGTTCGTTCCCAAGCGCCCACAAAAACTGTTGCTTCGGCGACAAAACCGCTTAATCCAGGCAATCCCAGAGAACACAGTCCGACGACTATAAATGCAGACCCAATAAAAGGAAGTGGTTTCATCAAACCTCCCATTTCATTAATCATACGGGTGTGGGTTCGTTCATATAACATGCCAATAGCTGCAAAAAATAATGCTGTCATCACGCCGTGCGAGACCATTTGCAAAATTGCACCGGTAAACCCTGCCCTGGTGAGCATGGCTATACCTAATACAACAAATCCGCAATGACTCACGGATGAGTATGCATTCATGTATTTAAGGTCTTTTTGCATCATGGTTGCAAAAGCACCATAAAGGATAGCTATCGATGCCAGAATTATAAATATCCATGATAATTCTTGAGCTGCATCGGGAAGAAGATAGGTCGAAATACGTAAACATCCATAACCACCTAATTTCATCGAAATTCCTGCCAGAAACATCGATGCTGCGGTAGGAGCCGATGAATGTCCGTCGGGTGCCCAGGTATGAAATGGAAATAAGGCTGTAAATACCCCAAAACCTGTAAATGTTAACAAGTATAATACTCTTTGAACCTCAATTGGAAAAGCGACATTGGCTAATTCTCTGATATCCCATGTGGCATGTCCCCCATAGGCTCCCGAGTAATGATAAAATCCCAGAAATCCTAATAGTATTAATGCCGATCCGCCCATCAGCATCAGGGCTAGCTTCATGGCGCTATATTCTTTTTTTCCACTCCCCCATATCCCGATTAGCAAATATTTAGGTATTACTGCTAGTTCGAGAAAGAAAAAGAGAACAAATAAATTGGTAGAGATAAAGAACCCATATGCTCCAAGGCTTAGTAAGATAATTAGGGTGAAGAATTCCTTAACCCGCGAGTTAATATTCCACGAAACAAGAATTCCAGTAAAAACAACCAATGCTGTCAGTGTAATCATTATCAGCGAAATGCTATCTACCCCTATCGAAAAATGTATCGAAAGGCTTGAAAACCATGGGATAGTATCTTCGAACAAATAGGCTTTTTGAAAGCCAGCCTTACGATACTGGTAAAATGAGATGATTAAAATAATAGAATATATCAATTGTATTCCGCTACCGGTAAGGCTAAATATTTTAATCAACCTCTCTTTTCTTGTTAGTAATATCAAAATGAGAGTTAAAAACGGAATCCAGATTAGATAAAGCAAATTCATAATGCTATTTTTAATTTTTTACATTAAATATCCATACGAAAGCAAGAGAAGACTTAAAAGAGCAATCAGGCCACCCAAAAAATACATGGTATATGTTTGAACATTTCCAGACTGAATATATTTAATTGTGTTTGATAGGTACGAACTTCCAAATGCAAGTGCGTTCATAGCTCCATCGACAATCGTACGATCGAACCAAGCAATGGGTCTTGCGATAAGGTTAAAAATAATCTTACGAGTGATGAACAAGTATATTTCATCGAAATAAAACTTACGGTAAGCTGCTTGATAAAAGACTTTTAATCTTGATGCAATGAGGTCGGGGAGAGAGTTTTTTCTTAAGTAGAATAAGGCTGAAATAAGCAGGGCTAGAATTGAAGCGCTTACGGGAATTATAGCTTCATTTGGCTCGATAGATAAAGGGACTCTTTCGCCTCCACTAAAAATAAAATTACCAAAAGGGATTAAACCATTAAAAATAGTACCAGCAGCAAGAACAATTAAAGGAAGCGACATCAAAACAGGCTCATGATGTTTATGGTGTTCTAATCCTTTATGCCAAAAAATGAGAAAATAAAGGCGAAACATGTAAAAAGTTGTAAGGCTACTTCCAGCAACTGCTAACCAGAACATCAGTGGCTTTGCATGGTGTGCAGCACTTAATATGGCCTCTTTGCTGAAAAAACCTGAAAGTGGTGGAATTCCGGATATTGCCAAGGTAGCCAACAAAAATGTAAAGTGAGTAATGGGAAGAGATTTTCGTAATCCCCCCATGTCATTTACTTCATTGCTATGTACTGCATGAATAATTACTCCAGCCGCCAGGAATAGTAGTGCTTTGAAAAAGGCATGAGTGAAAAGATGAAATAACGATGCGGTGTATCCAATGGTATCGCCGGAGTTGTATGTGGTTATCCCTAAGGCAAACATCATATATCCTATCTGAGAAATGGTAGAGTAAGCTAGTACACGTTTAATGTCCGTTTGGGTGCATGCAATAATAGCAGCTAGCAAGGCCGACCCTATGCCTATCCAGCTTATTATTTGCAGAACTTCGGGAGTTACTAGGTAATAAACAGGAAATAACCTGGCCACCATGTATACACCGGCTACTACCATCGTAGCAGCATGGATTAAGGCCGATACGGGTGTAGGCCCTTCCATGGCATCGGGAAGCCATATGTGTAAAGGAAACATGGCCGACTTACCAGCTCCTCCAATAAAAATAAGAAACATTGCGATGGAGATTATCGAAAATCCTCCCAGCAAATGATATTTTACTGTTGATGCACTTGAAGCTTCAGGGGATACTAATCGTTCAATAATTGTTTGTATATCGAGAGTTTTTACTTCGAAACTAAGCATAAGAATACCGATCAGAAATCCTAAATCGGCAAATCGGGTAACAATAAAGGCCTTTTTGGCTGCTGATACGGCTGATGGGCGTTGAAAATAAAATCCTATTAGTAGAAACGATGACACCCCTACTAACTCCCAGAAAATGTACATCTGAAATATATTAACCGACACAACTAACCCCAGCATCGAGAAAGTAAATAGAGAAAGATAGGCAAAATAGCTGTTATATCGTTCTTCACCTTTCATATAGACGGTGCTATAGAGATGTACCATAAACGATACAAAAGTGACAACTATCATCATCATCGCCGACAAAGAATCGAGGAGAATCCCCATGTTTATCGAAAGATTCTCATTAAAGGTTAGCCATGGGAAATAAAACAAAATTTGAGATTGTATTGCTGAATTGTTCCAATATTTAAAAGCAACTAGCCCTGCAACCAGAGCAGCTATTCCAGTTGAAATAGTCCCTAAGATTCCTGCGCTAATTCCCCTAATCTTTTTACCAAAAAGCGCAAGAAAAACATAAGTAATAAAAGGAAATAAGAGAACTAAGAGGATGATATTCATGTTTTTTCTATTATATAAAATGTTAATGTTTCATTGTATTGGTATCTTCAATATCAATGGTATTGAACTTTCTGTATAAATTAATAATGATAGCAATTGCTAGTGATACTTCTGCTGCAGCTATGGCAATTATGAAAATATTGAAAAACAAACCTTCCAGTTGATGTGGATATAGGTATTTATTGAAGGCTACAAAATTAAGATTTACGCTGTTAAGAATTAGCTCGATAGAAATAAGCATGGTGATAAGATTGCGTCTAGTGAAGAAACCATATATCCCTATAAAAAATAGGGCAGTACTTAAAAAAAGTATGTGCAGTAAAGGTATTCCTTCCATATTGCTTAGTTTTTAATATTTTGCTGACGAGGTCTTATGGCAATTACTATGCTACCAATTAAAGCAGCTAATAAAAGAAAGCTAATAATTTCAAATGGTAATACATACCCATAATTTTTATAATCGAGTAGTTGTAAACCAATTCTCTCGACCGATGCATTGAGTTTATCCTTGGGGGTAGCTATTGACAAAGTTTGATCTGCAATAATTTTCATTGTAATTAAGAACCCCGACAATGAAAGAATAATTGCAGGAATGACTCTTTTAAGCAATTTTCGAGGCATTTTTTCACCAACCTGATGGGTCAGAAAAATAGAGAAAATAATCAGAACTACTATCCCTCCGACATAAACAATAATTTGTATAGCCGCAATAAATTCTACATCCATCATAAAATAAATAGCAGCTATGCCAAGGAGTGAAAAAAGTAAGTAAATGGCCGACCGAAATATTCTGCGGCATATGATGACTAAAAATGCAAAAAAAAGTACCAAAGATGAGATTACATAAAATAAGATTTGTTCTATTGTCATTGCATAAATATTTTTGGTTAAACTTGGGGTTCAGTCTTTTTTTCTTTTAATTTCGAACCTGGTCGGTTTAAATCAAAAATTAGTTTCGATTTGTTATAAACGCTAAATTCAAAAGCGTTATCCATTACTATTGCATCGCTTGGGCATGCATCGACGCATAATTGACAAAGGGTACAGCTTCCAAGGTTATAAACCCATCGATCGAGTACCTTTTTTTTAGTACCATCGGGCAATTCTATATTTTTTGAAATTATTTGAATTGAACCATTAGGACAAGCCAATTGACAAAGAGTACATGCCGTGCAATTATGCTCATTGTTTTCATCGTGTGGCATATAAACCCTTCCTTTAAAACGTTCGGGTATGTATAGAGTCTCTCTATTCTCGGGGTATTGCTGAGTTAATATTTTCGAAGGATGTAATAAATACGAACCGGTTAATCGCATCCCTTTTAGTAGAGCTACAATTGCATTAAATATTGACGAAAAATATCGTTTAACTGCATTCATATCTAAAATTATTTACAAAATCCACCCCAACCAAGTAATAATAGCCCCGAAAACTAAATTTACCATTCCAATTGGAAGTAAATACTTCCACTCGAGTTTTAGCAATTGATCTATTCTCAAGCGGGGAAAAGTCCAGCGGAACCAGATGATCATAAACAAACTGATGAAAACTTTGCCAAAAAACCAGAGAAAGGGAGGTATTTTATCCATCAGATGATTAAACGATTCCCATCCAGCGATATGAAGGGGCATCCAACCACCCAAAAAAAGCGTGGTACCCAGCATAGAAACAATAAACATATTGGTGTATTCGGCTAAAAAGAACATGGCAAACTGCATTCCAGAGTATTCGGTGTGAAATCCAGCTGTTAGTTCCTGTTCTGCTTCAGCTAAGTCGAAAGGAGCACGATTAAGCTCAGCTGTACTGGCAATGGCAAATATAACAAATGCTATAATTGCAGGTATATGTCCTTTAAATATCCACCATCCATCGGCTTGCGATTGGATAATACCCGAAACACTTAGCGAACCACTCATCATAACAATGGTTAGAATGGCTATCCCTGCCGAAAGCTCATAACTTACAATTTGAGCACCACTACGCATGGCACCCAACAATGAGTATTTATTATTACTAGCCCATCCGGCCATGAGAATGCCGATTACGCCTACACTGCTTACGCTGGTAACATATAAAACGCCTATATTTAAATCCCATAACTGTAAGCTGGGCGAGAAAGCAATTGGAGCAAAGGCCAAAAAACTAACAGTCAAAACAAGATACGGAGCTATGTTAAATAGCTGTTTATCGGCTTGTGCAGGTGTTAAACTTTCTTTAAGCATTAATTTAAAAACATCGGCAAAAGCCTGAAGTGTTCCCCATTTTCCTACTCGCATAGGTCCTAATCGCATTTGCATAAATGCTGCAATTTTGCGCTCGAGATATATCGATATGACAGCCATTAATACTACAAGTGTGATGATGGCAAAACCAATTAAAACGTACCCAACATATGGAGCAAGGGTAGTTCCAAAAATCTCGGTTAGTTTATTACCTATCCATGTAATCATATCTTTGGGTCTTTTTAACGATCTATATCAGGTATTATTAAGTCAAGTGAAGCCATTATCGCTACAAGGTCTCCAATTTTTGCCCCTAAGCTCATAGGTTTAAGTGCTGCTAAATTTGAGAAATTTGGAGTTCGGAACTTAACTCGGTAAGGTTTATTAGATCCGTCGCTTACGATAAAAACACCTAATTCTCCTCTGGCAGTTTCAACCCGTTGAAAATATTCTCCGGCTGGAGGTTTGATAATGCCTTTAATTTTAGCACGATAATCTCCTGCTGGAATGTTATCGATAAGTTGTTCAATAATTTTCATTGATTCTAACATTTCTTTCATCCTCACCCGATATCGCGCAAAACAATCACCTTCTGAAGCAATAATTTCTTCAAATTCAACACGGTCGTAGGCGTCGTAAGGTTCTTTTTTACGCACGTCGCAACTTATACCCGAAGCACGTGCAACTGGTCCAGAACAAGCCAGTGAAATTGCATCTTCTTTCGGTAAGTAGCCTACCCCTCGAGTACGAGATTGAAATATGGGGTTACCTGTCAACAATTCGTCGTACTCGTGTATATTAGCTTTAAATTGTTGAATTAATTTTTTGACTTTTGATACAAAATCGGGATGAATGTCGTTCATAACTCCACCGGGTACGCAATAGTTCATGGTAAGACGTGAACCACAGGTTTCTTCAAAAATTTCGAGAATCATCTCCCTTTCGCGGAAGGCATAAAAAAATGGAGAAACTGCACCCATATCCAGACCCGTTGATCCCCACCAGAGTTGATGTGAGGCAAGACGTGTAAGTTCGGCCATGAGGGTTCTGATAACTTTTGCTCGTTCTGGAACCTCAACCTGCAAGCTTTTTTCAATTGCCAAACAACAGGCCTGGTTATTGATGTGAGCCGAAAGATAATCCATTCTGCTTGTAAGATAAATGAATTGCTTGTAGGTGAGCGATTCGCACATTTTTTCAATTCCTCGATGTATGTAACCTAGAAATGGCTTCAAGTCTGCAATCTCTTCGCCATCGAGCCTAAGCTGCAGGTGAAGTACACCATGAGTTGATGGGTGCTGGGGACCTACATTAATAATAAACTCATCGTCCGAAGATTGTAGTATTCTATTATTTATAGTTTGCTCCATTTTTTATTCTTGCTGGTTTAATAACAATTTGTGAGAATCGAGATAATTGTCGGCAACATCTGTTGTTTTATAGCTTTTTCTAAGAGGAAAACCTTCCCAGTCGTCGGGCATAAACAACCGACGCAAGTCGGGATGTCCCGAAAAAGATATACCAAACATATCGTATATTTCCATTTCAAAAAGTTCGGCCGATCTCCAAAGGGGGACTACCGATTGTAGTTCATAAGGTTGCTCTACCAAAGCTGTTTTAACAATTAAATCGTACCCATTAAATGTAGATCGCAAATGGTATAGTACTTCAATATGTGTAACCCTGTCGACGGCTGTTAGACAAACTAACATATCGAACTTTAGGTCGGACTGTTGATGTAACTTCTCAAGTCCCGCATAAATCGATTCAGGTTTTAATTCAATGGCATTAAACTGAGCACATTTCGAGAGCGTAATCTCGGGAAATATACTCTTCAAAATCTGCTCAAACCCATTTTGCTGCATCATTGCATCTTATTTTTTAGGTTTTTCTATGACAAAGGCTTTTGAACGCATTATTTTTTCCTGAAGTTTTATCATGCCATGCAATAAAGCTTCGGGGCGGGGTGGGCATCCGGGAATAAAAACATCGACTGGAACAATCTTGTCGATACCGTTAACCACAGAGTAAGAGTGGGTCATAAATGGACCCCCTGTAATATTGCAGGCCCCCATGGCTATAACGTATTTGGGTTCGGGCATTTGATCGTACAAACGTTTTAATACTGGAGCCATTTTAAGCGTAATAGTACCAGCAACAATTATCAAATCTGCCTGTCGGGGTGAAGCTCTTGCTACTTCAAACCCAAACCTCGACCAGTCGTACTTTGCCGAGGCAGCCGACATCATCTCTATTGCACAGCAGCTAGTCCCGAAAATAAGTGGCCATAAAGAATTACTTCGAGCCCAATTGGCAAACCTGTCAATCTGTGTAATGATGATGCTCGAATGTCCGCTTCTGTCTTGATAAACTTCCCCCGGGAAGTCATCAAAATCCTTTTTTATTACATCCATGAAAGTGCCTTCTTTTTGTAAGCGTACAATAGTCCGAGAAATAAAATGAAAATAAATAGTATTATTTCTATTAGGGCAGTTAAACCAACTTGTTTAAAAACAACAGCCCAGGGATACATAAAAACGATTTCTACATCGAAAATAAGAAATACAAGCGAAAACAAATAGTATCCAACGTTGAACTGTACCCATGTTGAGCCTTGTGTTTGTACACCACATTCGTAAGGCTCTGCTTTTACCGGGTTATACCTGCTATACGATAATACTTTGTTTAAGCTTATGGCTAAAGCAGCAAATCCCAACCCACTAATAAAAAGGATAAGTAAACTGGTAATGCCCATATTGTTATTTTTTGCAAATATATAAATATTTATATATGTTATATTGAATGGATGAACAAAAATAAAAAAATAATTTAGGTTCTGGAATACTTAATTATTTTTTTTATTTTTGCATTAAATTTAGGGAAAAATTAAAAAATAAACCTATGATGAATTTTGAGTTTCACAATCCAACGCGAATTGTATTTGGTAAAGACCAAGTTTCCCAACTATCGAGGCTTCTGCCGCGCGATGCAAAAGTATTATTTACATACGGACAGGGGAGCATTAAGCGTAACGGAGTGTACGATGCTGTTATTAATGTCCTAAAGGGTTATCATTATTTTGAGTTTGGAGGTATAGAGCCGAATCCTTCGTACGAAACACTAATGAAAGCAGTTGATGTTGTAAAAAAAGAAGGGATAAATTTTCTTCTAGCTGTTGGAGGAGGTTCGGTTATCGATGGTACTAAATTTATTGCAGCCGCTCCTTTTATTAAGGGCGATCCTTGGGATATTTTAACTGGTAAAGCTGAAGTTGAAAAAGCCATACCTCTAGGGACAATTTTAACTTTACCGGCTACCGGAACAGAAATGAATGGAAATGCTGTTATTTCAAGATACAATACGAAAGAAAAGCTTGCTTTTAGCAGTCCTCTTGTAATGCCAGTATTTTCTATTCTCGATCCGCAGTATTGCTTTTCCTTACCCGACACACAAATAAGCAATGGGGTGGTTGATGCTTTTGTGCACGTAATGGAACAGTATCTTACCTACCCAGTAGGTGCTGCAGTACAGGATGGTTTTTCCGAGAGTTTGCTTCGTACGCTAATCGAAGTTGGTCCTAAAGTTTTGAAAGACAGAACCAATTATAATTACGCTGCAACTTTTATGTGGACAACTACCATGGCTCTAAATGGACTTATAAGTGCTGGTGTTCCCGAAGATTGGAGCACCCATGCGATTGGTCATGAGCTCACAGCTTTGCATGGAATTGATCATGCTAAGACTCTTGCTATTGTGTTGCCCGGCGTAATGCATGTTATGAGAAAAAATAAGAAAGAAAAACTGTTGCAATATGGTCAAAGGGTATTGGGATTACAGAACCCTTCAGAAGAGAACATTGACCAAATAATAACCCTTACCGAGGCATTTTTCCATGCTATGCAAATCAAGACCCGACTTTCGGACTATGGTGTTGGGAAAGATTCGATCGATACGATTGTTGACAGATTCCGTCAGCGAAATCAGTTTCT
>JAOAFU010000228.1 GCA_026416115.1 Bacteroidales bacterium
CCACTTCGAATTAAGATATATGCTACTGCCTTAATGTGGACTATGGTATTTATTTCATGCTATTTTTTTATCGAACATCGTTTAATCGAGGTAGTCGTATTATTATCTGCTGCAGTGGGCACTAGTATTCTCATTTTTCTCGTTAAAACTACACCAAATACACATACCCATAAAGGTAAGTAAGTCGAGCCTTAAAAATCGTATATCTGCCTGAATTAATCGAATTTATTACAAATTTTCTCCGTTTCAAAAAACTTTGAGCTTTTATGTAAAGGTTCGTAAAAAGTTAGTATTTTGGCAAAAATTATCGGAGAGTTTTGAACATGTATGAATAGTTTCGGTCTTATAAATAATCAATATTCTTTTAAAATAGAAAAGGCAATTTTATTAAAAGTTTTGCTACCCACTGTATTTGCTGTTGTTTGCTTGTGCTCATTTCCCTATCGGCTAGAGGCTCAGAAAACAGTAACTTTCCCTGCAAAAGATGGACTTGTAGTTACAGCCGATCTTTACGAAATCGATCCATCTTATTCGTATGTGGTATTATTTCATCAGGCCGGTTCGAGTAGAGGAGAGTTTCGCGAAATAGCACCTCGTTTCACTAAGCTTGGATATAATTGTTTGGCTGTTGATTTACGTTCTGGTAATGAAATAAATTTTGTAGTTAATCAAACGGCTCTTCGGGCACGCGAGCAAAAGCTAGCTACATCCTATTTTGATGCCATTTTCGACATGCAGGCTGCAATCGAATATGCTGCAAATATTAGCCGTAAGCCCGTAGTTGTACTCGGAAGTTCTTTCTCTGCTTCTTTAGCACTAATTTTGGCTACTAAAAATCCTCAAATTAGTGCCGTTATAGCATTTAGTCCAGGTGAGTATTTCGAACCTCGATTATCGGTTTCCGACACGCTTGCCTATCTTAATGTTCCCGTATGGATTGGTGGTACCAAAGATGAATTGCCCTACCTTAAAAACCTCACCTCAAAACTAAAACCCCAATATCTATCTTTGTTTACCCCTATAAAGCATGTAGGTAAACACGGAGCTGTGGCTCTCTGGGCTGATAACCCCTCGAAAGACGAGTATTGGTTCTCTTTGCTATTGTTTTTTAATCAAATAAAAGAATAAGATGCCGGTTAAATTCCTTGTGGTGCGTTTTAGCTCGATAGGCGATATTGTTCTTACTACACCGGTAATTCGCGGACTTAAAACGCAGGTCGAAGATGCCGAAGTTCATTTTGTGACCAAAAAAGCTTTCCTCTCAGTAGTAGCCAATAACCCGTACATCGACAAAATTCATCTTTTCGATAACGATCTCAATGCGCTTGTCGATAACCTTCGAACCGAAGAATTCGATTACATCATCGATTTACACCACAATCTCCGAAGTTTTTTATTAAAAAGACGCCTTAATATTATTGCTTTCTCGTTCAATAAAGTTAACTTCCAAAAATGGTTACGGGTAGTATTAAAAATTGATGTGCTTCCTCGTAAACATATTGTCGATCGTTATCTCGAAACCTGTTATTTGTTCGATGTGGTAAACGATGGTAAAGGACTCGATTTTTTTATCGATCCTTCAAACGAAGTTAATCTGTTGCAGTTGCCCGAAAGTTTTCGTCAAGGGTATGTGGCAATGGTAATTGGTGCTCAGCATGCAACTAAGCAAATGCCTGATGAGAAGCTGGGAAGACTCTGTTCCTTATTGCAATATCCTGTAATTATCTTGGGAGGAAACGATTCGGTTGAGAAGGCTAAAGCAATTATGAATTTTGCAGTAGGCAATGGTAAAAATATTTTTGAAATATACGATGCTTGCGGAAAGTTCAATCTGCAGCAGTCGGCCTCTCTGGTTAGGCAAGCGGGGGTGGTCATAACTCACGATACTGGACTTATGCATATTGCTGCTGCATTTCACAAACCTATCGTTTCGCTTTGGGGAAACACAATACCCGAGTTTGGAATGTATCCTTATGTTGAAGAGGAAAAAAACTTTATTTTCGAGACTAAAGGACTTTGGTGCCGACCTTGTTCGAAGATAGGATACAAAAAATGTCCGCTTGGACATTTTAAATGCATGAACAACATAGATGTGGGAGAAGTTGCCCGAAAGTGTAACCAATTGATGGGTTATACGCCGTAGTTGCGTAATTCAAAATTTTTACCCAGATATACTCTTCGTACTACCTCATCTTCTGCTAGCTCTGTTGCCGTACCCGACCGAAGTATTTCTCCTTCGTAAAGCAAATATGCACGATCGGTAATCGATAGGGTTTCGTGCACGTTGTGATCGGTGATGAGAACCCCTATATTCTTTTCTTTAAGTCGCTTAACTATAGTCTGGATATCTTCAACAGCAATGGGATCAACTCCTGCAAAGGGTTCGTCGAGCAGGATAAAGCTTGGGTTGATGGCAAGAGATCGTGCAATTTCAGTTCGTCGTCGCTCTCCACCAGAAAGCTGAATACCTAAACTTTTACGAACTTTTTGCAACCCAAACTCATCGAGAAGAGATTCTATTCTCTCTTCTTGTTCCTTCTCAGGTATATTCTTCATTTCAAGAACAGCACGAATATTATCCTCAACTGTTAAATGCCTAAAAACCGAAGCTTCCTGAGCAAGGTAACCTATTCCCATTTGTGCTCGCCTATACATGGGTTCATGGGTGATATCCTTATCATCGAGGAAAACACGACCCTCGTTGGGGACTATTAATCCTACAATCATGTAAAACGAAGTAGTCTTTCCAGCGCCGTTGGGGCCTAATAAACCTACAATCTCTCCTCGTTCGACCTGAAAAGAAACTCCACGGACAACTGTGCGGCTTTTATATTTTTTTACAAGGTTCTCGGTGCGTAAAATCATTTTTTAGAGTATTTCGTTAAATTTTTTCTCTCGCTTACGCTGTACTGCAGCCGAAATGAGTATGCTTACCCAATAGAGCAATAACAAAGGCAAAGATACAAGTATTTGGCTAATTACATCGGGTGGTGTAATGATAGCTGCTATGATAAAAATGACTACCGTAGCATGGCGCCAATATCTTTTCATAAATTGTGGAGTAAGAATACCTACGGCCGACAAAAAATAGACCACAATGGGTAACTCAAAAACCAGCCCACAGGCTAGAACAACCATTGTAATATTTGAAACATATGAGATAAAGTTTATGCTATTTTTAACCGATTCGCTAACCGAGTAACCTGTGAGAAAATCGATTGAAAAAGGGAGTAGAATAAAATATCCGAAAAGTACTCCCGCAAGAAAAAGGCTTGAGCTGTAGAATACTACCCCGCGTGCATAGCGACGTTCGTGTGGTAGCAAAGCAGGTGAAATAAAACTCCAAAACTGATAGAAAACGTAAGGAAATGCAATAATTAATCCAGCAATTATCGATACCCAAATATGCATATTGAATTGTCCCCCCATGGTGATATTTTGAAGTTCGGCAGGATTTTGATTAATACAAAGCCCTTCCGATCCTATGCGAGTACCTAATTCGCAAAGCAATCGGTTTGTGATAAAACTTGGCTCACGGGGCGAAAGAATTACTTCGTCGAAAATAAAATGCTTTTGCCAGAAAGCTATTGTTGCAGCAATTCCTATGGCAACCAGCGAGCGGATGATCACCCAGCGTAATTCCTCGAGATGCTCGAGGAAGGTCATTTCCTCTCTCCCCGATTTAGCCATCTATCATTATTGCTTTGTTAATTTTTATTTTGTTTAGCCCAACTATCCTTTAGAGTAACTGTTCGGTTAAAAATGATATGCTCTGGCGTCGAATCCTTATCGACGCAGAAATAGCCTAATCGTTCAAATTGAAATTTTTCTTCGACATGGGCATTTCGTAACGAAGGTTCGGCAAATGCTTGAACAACCACTAACGAATTTGGATTTAAATAATCGAGGAAAGATTTACCCTCTTCAACGTTGTCGGGCTCGGGAACCGTGAATAATCTATCGTAAAGTCTTGTTTCGACCTGAATAGCGTGAGGGGATGATACCCAATGAATGGTTCCCTTTACTTTTCGGCCGTCGGGAGTATTACCCCCGCGGGTTTGGGGATCGTAGGTGCAATGAATAGCTATGACATTGCCTTGAGCATCCTTTTCAACGTGTGTGCAGCGTACAATGTAAGCATAACGCAAACGTACTTCTTGGCCTGGCGAGAGGCGAAAATAGTTTTTGGGTGGATTTTCCATAAAGTCGCTGCGTTCGATATATAATTCTTTCGAGAAAGGAATTTTACGAGTGCCCTGTGCTGGATCCTCTGGGTTATTTATAGCTTCGAGCTCTTCTGTCTGATTGTCGGGATAGTTATCGATGATGAGTTTAACAGGATCGAGAACACACATTACGCGTGGTGCACGTTTGTTCAAATCTTCGCGTATACAATATTCGAGTAGAGCAACATCTATGAGGTTATCGCGACGTGCAACCCCAACTTTGTCGGCAAACATTCTAATCGATTCGGGTGTGTATCCACGTCGGCGCAGCCCACATATGGTAGGCATACGCGGATCGTCCCATCCGCTTACATAATTGCCCTGTACCAGTTCAAGTAACTTGCGTTTGCTCATCACAGTATAGCTCAGGTTAAGTCTTGCAAATTCGTACTGACGGGGACGATAACCATTTGGATCATCAAGTATTTGATCGAGAAACCAGTCGTAAAGGGGTCGATGAACTTCAAACTCAAGTGTGCAAATAGAGTGGGTAATACCTTCGATGTAATCGCTTTGACCATGTGCAAAATCGTACATGGGGTATATGCACCATTTGTTGCCAGTACGATGATGCGGTGCATGGATAATACGATACATTACTGGATCGCGCATGTGCATATTGGGCGAGGCAAGGTCGATCTTTGCTCGCAAAGTGCGAGAGCCTTCAGGAAACTCCCCTTGTTTCATCCGTTTGAAGAGATCAAGGTTCTCCTCTACTGTGCGGTTACGATAGGGACTTGGGGTAGCCGGTATCGACGGTGTACCTCGCATGGCACTGACCTCCTCGGCCGAAAGATCGCACACATAAGCTTTGCCTTTTTTTATCAGCAACTTAGCCCATTCGTAAAGCTGATCAAAGTAATCGGACGCATAGTATTCACCGTCCCACTGAAAACCTAACCATTTAATATCCTCCTTTATCGCTTCTACATATTCAACGTCCTCTTTTACCGGATTTGTATCGTCGAAACGCAAATTACATTTACCGTTGAATTTCTTGGCTAATCCAAAATTTAAGCATATCGACTTTGCATGCCCTATATGTAAGTATCCATTGGGCTCTGGTGGAAATCGGGTATGCACCCTCCCACCATATTTTCCTTGTGCAATGTCTTCTTTTATAATATCTTCAAGAAAGTTTGACGTTTCATTGGTTTCAGTTCCTGTAACTTCAGATAATTCTCGTTCAGCCATAGCATTGTAATTTGAAAAGGCAAAGATAATATGGAATAGTAAATTAACGCTCAAAAATCAGTCGTGTACCCCTTACAGTCTCGTTAAATGTCCCATTGTTATACACTAGCTTCCCATTTACAAAGGTATGAGTAATGCTTGAATAGAACGTGTAATTCTCGAAAGGTGACCATCCACACTTGTAAAAAATGTTGTTACGCGATACCGTCCAGGGTTTATTAGGATCGACAATGACCAAGTCGGCAAAATATCCCTTACGAAGGTATCCCCGGCGGTATACATGAAAAATTTCTGCTGGCGCATGGCACATTTTGTGGACTAACTGTTCGAGTGTAATTTTGCCCTCTTTTACAAATTCGAGCATAGCTGGTAAAGCATGCTGGACGAGCGGACCTCCGGAAGGTGCTTGTAAGTAATGATTATTTTTTTCGACCAGGGTGTGTGGTGCGTGATCGGTAGCTATTACATCGATTCGTCCCTCAAGTAGAGCTTTCCAAAGGGTATCCCTATCTTCCTCAAACTTGATTGCAGGGTTCCATTTGATGAAATTTCCGAGTTTTTCATAGTCTTGATCGGTAAACCATAAATGATGGATGCAAACTTCCGCTGTGATACGTTTCTCGGCTAAAGGAATGCTCGAAGAAAACAACTCTGTTTCTTTGGCTGTAGAGAGATGCAGTACATGTAAACGTGTATTGTATCGTGTAGCCAACGCAACAGCTTTTGACGAAGAAGCATAGCATGCTTCGATGCTTCGAATCAATGGATGATATTTTACTGAAATTTCGTTGCCAAGGAGGGCTGTGTATTTGGCTAAGTTCTCGCGTATAATCGACTCCTCCTCGCAATGTGTGGCAACTAATACAGGCGATTCCTTGAAAATACCTTCAAGGGTTTTGGTATCGTCCACTAGCATGTTGCCAGTTGAGGAACCCATGAATACTTTTACCCCACAAACTCTTTTGGGGTCGGTCTTCAATATTTCGCTAAGATTGTCGTTAGTGGCTCCGATATAGAACGAGAAGTTTGCAAGCGAATCGCGTTCAGCTATTTCAAACTTTTGTTCCAAAAGTTCTTGTGTGATAGTTTGTGGAACTGTGTTGGGCATTTCCATGTATGATGTTATACCACCTGCAACTGCTGCCTTTGATTCAGAAAATATATCCCCTTTGTGCATCATGCCCGGTTGGCGAAAGTGAACCTGATCGTCTATTACACCTGGCAGGAGGATTTTACCTTCAGCATCGATAATTTCAGTAAAGTCAAATTCCTCTATAGGGTTATTGTTGGGTATAATGTCGGCAATTATTTCATTTGATATAACTATACTACCTTTATATGCTTTACCTTCGTTAACAATTAGCGCATTTTTAATCAAAATCTTGGACATGCCCTTATATTTTTATGGATTTAATTGAGGATATTTTTTAAAGAAACTTTGTAATTTCATTTTTAGTACCCCAAAGAAGGCTTCGTTAAAGATTCCTCCACTCATTTTCGATTGTCCCTGTTTTCGATCGGTAAAAATTATGGGTACTTCCACAATTCGAGCTTTCATTTTCCATGCAAGGAACTTCATTTCAATCTGAAATGCATAGCCTTTAAAACGGATTTTTTCAAACGAGATATTTTCGAGTACTCTACGACGATAGCATTTAAATCCAGCAGTAGTATCATGAATATCCATACCTGTTATTTTGCGTACGTAAACAGACGCAAAATACGACATAATCACTCGGCCAATAGGCCAGTTCACTACATTGACTCCAGTCTTGTATCTCGAACCTATAGCAACATCGGCACCTTCAACTGCACAAGCATGGTGTAACCGGACTAGATCTTCGGGATTATGCGAAAAATCGGCATCCATCTCAAATATATATTCATACCCATGCTCAAGTGCCCATTTAAAGCCTGCTATATATGCCGTCCCAAGACCCAGTTTTCCGGGACGTGACAATAAAAACAAACGCTGTGGATACTTTTCCTGTAGTTGTTTAACCAATTGAGCAGTTCCATCGGGAGAGTTGTCATCGACAATAAGTAAATCAAATGGCACAGGCAATGTGAAAACCTTATGTACCATGGGTTCAATGTTGTCTTTCTCGTTGTAGGTAGGAATTATTACCAGCGAATCACTCATCGGTTCTTTAAATTTATCCTGTGCTCAGCTGGCAATATTAAGGAATTATTGCGTGAAAGACAAACCAGCTTAACATTTTTAAACATAATTCATTTACCAAGAATCAATCTGTAAAATCCATAGTAAATCAAAAAAATTATACTAAGATCTGCTTTATCGGATAACAAACTTAACCATTTTGTTTTCGATCATATCGTTCAATTCGGCTAATAGGGCTTTTTCCTGATTGTCGAGCACCCCATCTTCTGTTGCCGCATGGATTATCATGTCGTATTCTTCGCGTGTAATCTCATGATCCTCTATGGCCTTTAGAATAAGTTCCTTTACCTTGCTTGCTCCACTTTTTTCCATATTGCAATTTTTTTTTAATATAACATGTTTTTTGCAAAGAGGTTCAGTGTAAAGTTAATAATTACAGTTTGAATGATAATTATTTCAAATAATATTCTTTTTTCATCTAAAACTTTTTTTGACTAATAAAGCCGATTCAGCTGAGTACATTGAGAATTGTGCGATGTTTTACAATATTTCTACCATACGGTTTTTGCAATGCGATGTTTGAGAATAATTTATTAAAAGCTAAAAGGCCACCACGAGGGCAGCCTTTTAGTATAGATATTATCAGAACTTTATTAATCTTTTTGTTCGATACGCATTTTGTAGAATGAACGCCATACAAAATAGAGAGCGATCAACAGGAATATTCCTCCTATGTATGGTGCAGCAGGGCGGAAAGCAGCAGAGATAGCAATTTCCATGGCCAGCAGACCAAACAGCGTGGTAAACTTAATGATAGGATTCATGGCTACCGAGGAGGTGTCTTTGAAAGGATCACCCACCGTGTCGCCTACTACTGTTGCTGCATGGAGTTCCGTGCCTTTTGCCTTAAGGTCTACTTCTACTACCTTCTTTGCATTATCCCAACATCCACCAGCGTTGGCCATAAACACAGCTTGGAAAAGCCCAAATACGGCAATAGCTATAAGGTAGCTAACGAAAAACGAAGCAGCTGCAAAGGCAATGGTAGGTTCGCTGCTGGCAGCCTCATGACCAGAAATAAAAGCAAAAGCTAAAGCGAACGAAAATACAGCAATGAAGATGTTGAACATCCCTTTTTGAGCATATTGCGTACAAATTTTTACCACTTCTTTCGATTTTTCTACCGAAGCTTTCTTTTCTGCTCCTGGGTCGAGGTTGATATTTCGTTTAATATAAGCTACTGCACGGTAAGCTCCAACGGTAACAGCCTGTGTTGATGCTCCCGTAAACCAGAAGATTACTGCACCACCACTAATGAAACCTAATATAGTCCAAGGATTGAGTACATTGAGGATAGATTCGGGCTCAACACCCAGCACATTGCGAATAACCAAGATCAGTGAGAAAATCATGGTGGTGGCACCTACTACTGCTGTACCAATAAGCACAGGCTTAGCTGTGGCTTTAAAGGTATTGCCAGCACCGTCGTTGGCTTCGAGGTAATGTTTAGCCTTTTCAAAGTCGGGCTTGAATCCGAAATCTTTTTCAATTTCTTTATCTACATTGGGTATACTTTCGATAAGCGAAAGTTCGTAAACCGATTGAGCATTGTCTGTTACAGGTCCGTAGCTGTCGACAGCTATAGTTACAGGACCCATACCCAACAAGCCAAATGCAACAAGTCCAAAAGCAAAAATCGAGGGATACATCATAAATTCGCCTAATCCAAAAGTACTGGTCAGGTAGGCAATAAACATTAGTACGATAAATACCATACCCATCCAGAAGCCACTGAAATTCCCCGAAACAAAACCTGAAAGAATGGTTAAAGATGAACCACCTTCGCGTCCCGAGTTTACAACTTCTTGTACGTGACCCGATTTTGGACTTGTAAATATTTTGGTAAATTCGGGGATGAG
>JAOAFU010000022.1 GCA_026416115.1 Bacteroidales bacterium
TATGCTACTCCAGCTTGCAGCACTTTTGACTCAATTGTGATGTCTCTGCATGAGGGTAATCAACGTTGGGCAAAAGATGCCCCTTTGCTGATTGTATCGATTGCTCAAACGGAATACGAATTTAATGGAAATGTTTTGAAAAACAAATATGCCTGGCACGACACAGGTATGGCTAATAGTTTTTTAATGATTCAGGCAACTCACCTCGGTCTCATTTCTCATCCAATGGGAGGTTTTTCGTCCGAAACACTCTCGAAAGCATTACAAATACCTCATCCTTTTGAACCCTTACTGGTAATAGCTGTTGGTTACGCTGGCGATGCTCAAAACTTACCTCACGATCTTTACGAACGCCAGCATCGACCAAGAACGAGGATGCAGGTATCGCATATTTGTTTTTATGAAAAATGGCCAAATAATATATAGAAATACACTAACTTTGCACTTTCTTATTATTGTTCGAAAAATACAATTGTTGTGTATAACTGAGTAATGGCTATTATTTCAAAAGTTTTATTTCATGAAATTTATTTATCTTCTATTACTTTTATTTTTAATTTACTATCTTTTAAAGGCTGTCATGCGTTTGTTGCGCATTTTCATGCTAAGTAACTCCAATTCATCAAATTCAGACAGATCGGGAGGTGATGTACGCATCGAAGGTAAACCTCGCCGATTTACCTCCCGACAAAAGGAAAAAGGGGAATATGTTGATTATGAAGAAATAAAATAGATTTTGCAAAATTTTTTGTTTTACGTTTTTCACATTTAGCATTATAGACAAATCTTCTAAGAAAATTTGGTTATTGCAAACAATACGATTATTTATCCAAATTGTTTAATCTTATTAAGTTTATCTAAATCTATAATTTCAATAGTTTTCCCCGAAATTCGAATGATACCATCTTTTCGAAAGTCGGACAGAGTACGGATAACGTTTTCTGTAGTCATACCAATGAATTCAGCAATTTCTTTACGCGAAACTGGAAGTTCGAACGAATTGCTATGATAAATCTCGTTAGCGAAATACAAAAGAATGTAAGCAATACGTCCAGGTAAACGACGACGTTTGATTTCGAGAT
Organism: Bacteroidales bacterium; assembly: GCA_026416115.1. Classification (GTDB taxonomy): domain Bacteria; phylum Bacteroidota; class Bacteroidia; order Bacteroidales; family DTGW01; genus JAKPGM01. Next base: position 1,083 of record JAOAFU010000022.1, read on the forward strand.
TTGTACTGATAATACTGTCGGAAACCCGGTTTAGCTTTTCGATAATGCTGAGTGCAAATTTTCCATTGGTTCGAATAAAAGTTTTTACTTCTGTCAACCTGAGGCTACAAACTACAGTTTCTTCAAGTGCAACAACTGAATATGGATAAACCGTATTCGAAAAAATTCCCAATAAACTTATAAAATCGAGCCTACTGGCAAAGTAAATGATTTGTTCTTCCTCCTCGGAAACATTGCGTACCAGTTTGACCAATCCGCTTTTGGTATAGCAGAAATCCTCGATGGGCTGTCCCTCTTTTAAAACGTATTCTCCCTTTTTATAGGTTCGTTCATCCTTCCATGTACAAACGGCTTCAATCTCATCG
>JAOAFU010000084.1 GCA_026416115.1 Bacteroidales bacterium
TGAAATGCATTAATAAATTATTAAGTAGCTAAACTTTTGTGAGAAATAAAATCTGAATCAGGAAAATATTTTTTCGAAAAAAAATAAAAAATAGCCTATGTTTCAAAAAAAGAACGTAACTTTGTTTCAGAAATGGATTTAAAAAGAGCTGAAATTCTTCTACCCGAACAATTGATGCCATCCTTTTAAACCATTCCTAATTAATTTTATTATTTAACTTATTATTTTTTAATTACTTATGAACATTTTTGTTGCACAGCTGAATTTTAAAATTCAGAGCGAATCCCTACGGGAAATTTTTGAAGAGTACGGAACCGTTACTTCTGCTAAAGTTATTGTCGATCAGATGAGTGGTCGTTCAAAAGGTTATGGCTTTGTAGAAATGGCTAATGATGATGAAGCCCTTCGTGCTATTGAGGAACTCAACGGCGCTGAAGTAGAGGGCAAAACGATTGTTGTTAAAAAAGCTAATCCACGTCCTACCGGTGGTGGTAATCGCGAGTTTCGTTCAAACAATCGTTACGGAAAACATCAAGATAGCCGTTATTAATCGTGGTAAACTAATTTTACTTACGAAATAGTTAAAACGCCCAAATGGGCGTTTTTTTTTTACAATAAAATCACACAAAGCACCATTTATTTAGTGCCGTAAAAAAACCATAAGAGCTCCTGTTACATATGCCCCTATCCACCAAATATAAGATATTCTTGAGAAAAGATGAAGGTTTCGAGTAACTTCGGTATCTGAACCATTTTGCCAAAAAAACCTCCACAACCAAACACAATCGATTAGCATAAGCAACAAACCAGAATAGCCAATAAGGCCATGTAATGTAAGTAAACCTCGTGAAGAACCTATGATCATACAGGCAGTAGCAACAATATCAAAAATTACTCCTAAAGTAACATAAATTAGCACCTTACTGTTAATCCTACGCTTAAGCTGCTCGAGAATAATTCCAACCGAATAAAAGATCAGTGCAAGATGCACAATAGAAGTTCCAATAATTAATACAGGTTTCATTATATATAATCTTTAAAATTAACTTTTTAAATCGAAGAACTCTCTATACATCAATACCAACAAACATTAATATTCTTTGTTCAGCTTCGTCGTTTGCGTTTTGTGAAAAAAAAATTCCATGCAGCACCTTCTTTCAAAGAATATTCCGAAACAATTAGTTTTGGCCACTGGAGCCTCTGCAAAACAAAGTTTACAAAAATACCAGCTGTTACAATCATACTTGCACGAAAAGGTTCGAGTCCAGGCATTTTCAAACGTTCGTCGAGTGTTGAAGGGATTAATTTTTCAAGTACTCTCTTGAAACAATCTATGGGCAAATCGACAGCATGAAGTTGGGATTTATTTTTAGGAAAATCGCATAACATGCTTTCGGCCAAGTGTATAAATGATTCGAAGGCACCCTCTGCCCCAATAACCTTGTTTATTGGAAACTGTGGTAAAACCATATGAAAGAACTCAGCGAGACAAAATTCGAAGAAATTATTTAATCGCTCAATTTCGATTGTCGATATAGGATCGGAGAGAGAAAATTTTTCCTGAAGTCGAGCCATACCGATAGGAAAACTTTTTTTCCAAAAAATTTCTTTAGTATTACCAACTATCAATTCATTGCTCCCTCCCCCAATATCGATAATTAGAAAAGGTTCGTCGGTTGGGGGAATGCTTTGTCGGATACCCAAATAAATCAACATAGCCTCGAGTTCGCCAGAGATAACATTTATCTCTATATTAAGTTTATGACGAACTTCATCGATAAAATTTCTTCCATTGTTTGCTGTCCTGAAGGCAGAGGTGCCGTATGCAAGAATGTGAGCAACTTTATATTCATCAGATATATTTCGGAACTCATTCAATACATCCCATGCACGTGTTAAAGCTTCGGGGGGAATAAGATTTTTTGAGATGCCACTTCTGCCAAGAAAAACGGGACGGCGATCTTTAAACAGAAAGTTAAGACTATCATCCCCATTATTTGTTTTTTCGGCTATCAACAAATTGAAAGTATTGGTTCCCAAATCTAAAACGGCTATTCTCATTCTCTAATCCTTTAGGAATATTCAAATATGCAACATTTCAACTTTACATGCAAAGACTATTGTTTAGCTCATTTTATATGTGAGTCGAATTTATTATTTGAGCTACAGATCTTTTAAATATTAACTTTTAAATTAGGTTGCAATAAAAAAGTTTTGCAGTAACGCATTTAAACAATCGATAACCCAATTAACACCCTATCACAAATACTCATTAAACCTGTATGCTAATATTCATAAAAAAGAGAGGCTCGTTTTAAAAGCCTCTCAAAATTTCCTATTTCAATTAAGTTTTTTTTCAAATATTATCGCTATTTTGAAAGATTGAGATTTTCTGGATAGAGACTAACCCAAACAAATTTATCAGTAAATACTTTTTGGGCTAACTTTTGTAAATCTTTTGATTTCAAAGCATCAATTTGCTTTTTTCTTTTTTCGATGCGATAAATATCGTCGCTGTAAACGACAGTATTCTGAAGATAGTTAAGCCAGAAATTATTTTTTTCGAGGTTGAGTTCAAGTTCACGAAAATGAGTTTCTTTAATTTTATTAAGATAGGTATCGCTAATACCTTTTGATTTGATATCGGAGATAATTCCGAGCGTAGCATTAACCAACGAGTCGACATTATTGGGTGCACAAGGTATTCTGAAGCTAATCTGATAATACGAATATGGAATTCGTTCAAAAGCAGCACGTGCACCAACCCCATAAACCCCGCTTTTTTCTTCACGTAAAACCTCAATTAATCTAATATCGAGGTACTCTTCAAGAGCTTTAAGAAAATATGCATCGTCGGGCGAATATTTCAAGGAACCCGTAAAAACAATTGTAGTATAACTTTTAGGGTCTGTTCCCTTGTAAATATTTTCTTTAGCCTGAAGAGGTGGGCGAATACCTAAATCATTCCATTTCTCTCGATCATTTCGTGTAGGTAAAGAACCAATAAATTGTTCGAGCAATGGTTTTATACTGTCAATAGTGAAATTACCAACAACTATAAATGTGAAGTCGGCAGCGTTGGCAAAACGTTCGCGATAAATTTCCAATGCACGTATAGGATTAATTTTATCGATCATCTCTGGCTGAGGGATACGGTTGGCTCTGGGATGATCCTGAGTTAAAATACGAGTCAATTGATCAAAATAGTATGCAGCCGGATCGACCAAAACATTTGAGAAGTAGGCTTTGGTACGATTCATCCACGAAGCTACAGCCAGCGAATCGATTCGTGGTTGGGTGAAATATAGATATAGTAATTCAAACATGGTTACTATGTCCTTAGGCGAAGCATTAGCTTTAATGCCCTCCATGTATTCGGAAATATATGGACTTACACTAACATTTTTACCAGCCAGTAATTTTTGTAACTCGATGAGTGAAAAGTCGCCAACACCCGATTCTTGAATGATGCTGGCAGAGTACTTAGCCGACATCGCATCATCGTTTGAGTAGAGAAATTGACCACCAGGACTAACGGCTTGTAAAAGTATTTCATCATTTTTAAAATTTGTTGGCTTAAGAAGGACTTTGACTCCATTGGAGAGTTTCATTTCAGTAACCCCAATTTTGGGGTATTTCTTTTCCGATACTACTTTACCTCTCTGAGGATATTGAGTAAGCAATTTCCGACTAACCTGATTATCGGCGTATGGGGTTATAGTGTCTGTAAGGAAATTTTCGACCAAATTTTTCAATTGGCTGGTGTCGGGTAAATTTAAACCTTCTTTTTCGGGTGCTGTAATAATGATCACACGATTGCTATCGGTGAGCCACTGAGTAGGTAATACATTAACTTCATTTAGTACAATACCCGGTAAACTTGCTTTAACAATTTGATACTCCATAGCAATGCCAGGAACTGGTTCCTCATGGAGAAAATGACGGGTTAATTCGCTTGCAAAATTTTCGGATTCGGTTTTTTCGCGTTCATTGAAATACTTTTCGTACATCTTCAAAATGTTAAGCTTGGCTCGCTCAAGTTCTCCCTCGGTAAAGCCATATTTTTTAACTCTTTCGTTTTCGAGAATCAAAGCTTTTAGAGTATTCTCGGCATCATTGTCATTGGCTAAGGCTAGCGATACATAAGCATAGGTTTTACGAGCACCAATATTTCCAAAATAGGCATATGCCTGGATAAAGGGAGGATTTGGTTGACGTAGTTTTTCTGCTAAACGATCGTTTAACATCTGAAAATAAAGCATTCGAATAACGCTGTTGCGGTACTCTCCTATAGTTTTCTCTTTCTCAAATGGATGCTTGTAAAAAATGGCAACTGTTGTGTTTGTAGCCTCTTTATCGGTAAAAACACCATATAGGGTTTGTTTGTGATGAGGAATATCATATACTACACGTTGTTTAATTTTCTTTGGCGTTGGGATGTTGGAAAAATACTTTACAATCTTTTGTTCAATCCATTTTGTATCAAAATCTCCAACAGCAATAATAGCCATCAAGTCGGGTCGATACCAGTCTCTGTAAAAACGCTTTAATGACTCATGTCTAAAAGTTTCGAGGTTTTCTTTTGTTCCTATAGGTAACCTTTCGGCGTATCGTGATTTGTAAAACAATAGAGGGAGATATTTATCTTCGAGTCGCTGATCGGCCCCTCTCCCCAACCGCCATTCTTCAATTACAACTCCGCGTTCCTTTTCAATTTCAATACTATCGAATGTAACCTGATGCGCCCAGTCTTCGAGAATCTGAATTGATTTTTCCATCAATTCGATGTTATCGGTAGGCACTTCGAGCATATATACAGTTTCATCGAAACCGGTATAAGCATTTATTTCAGGGCCAAACCGAATGCCCATCGATTGAAGATAGCTAACCAACTCATTCTCTGGAAATCTTTTGGTTCCATTGAAAGCCATATGTTCTGTAAAATGTGCTAAGCCGAGTTGATCCTGTTCCTCAAGCGTTGAACCAGCATTCACTACCAACCTTAAATCGGCTCGTTTTTCAGGTCGTTTATTATATTTAATGAAATACGTAAGCCCGTTAGGCAAAATTCCTTTTTTAATGGTCGTATCGAACGGAATAGGCGATGAAAAATCGACAGGTTGAGCATGACCATTTGTATCCCATATAACTGTCAACAGGCATATGAGAGAAGATAGCATGAAAGTTTTTTTAAACATAAAGATTAATTTTTTGGAAGACAAATAATAAAATTAAAATAAAACCCAAAAATTGTATATTAATACTGAAAATAGAAATTTCCTTGTCGTAAAATGTGACAAATATAATTAAAAAAGCTAAATCGGTTTTGGCTTCTTATTCAAGAATAATTTCTGTATATCATATTTATCCTTTGATATAATCAGTTCATATCAAAGGCGCATAATGAAAAAAAATGCCCAGTCGAACAAACTGGGCAAAAAAATTCAATATATAACAGAGGGATTAAGATCTACAAAGCTACATCGATAAAATTTTGATCTCTGTTCTACGATTTACAGCATGTTCTTCTTCGGTACAAATTACTCCGTCGGAACATTTATTTAATAGCTTTTTCTCGCCAAATCCTTTAGCAACAATACGCTTAGGAGAAATCCCTTTAGAAATGATATATTTAGAAGCAGCATCAGCACGTTTTTGAGAAATCATTAGATTTTTTTGAGCAGATCCTCTACTATCGCAATGAGAACTTATCTCAATAACAACGGTTGGATTTTCGTTTAAAAAAGCAACGGTTTTGTCAAGCTCTTTTGCAATCGCAGGAGAAACCTCAAAGCCACCAGGAGGATAATTAATGTTTTCCAGTTTTAGTGACTTATTGACCTCTATTTTTTCTATTTCAGTCATGTCTTTCAATTGCGGTAGTCCAGGGCAATTAAAATACTGCATGCTATTAAAATATCCTTGTTTATACATGGTAATATCGTAACATTCGTCGGGTTTAATTTTTATAGTATAATTTCCTTCCGAATCGGTAAATACCGTATTATCATAATTTGTTTTGGAATTAGTAACGCTAATCTTAACCCCTTCAACCCCACGGCCATTTGAAAGAATTTTTCCCGAAATCTCGATCATTGGGAGTTCTTTTGGCTTAACTTCAATAAAAACCTTACCTTTTACGACATTTTTGCCATCAGAAACAGCATATACAAATTCATCCTTTCCGAAAAATCCCTCTGCCGGAGTATATAGAAACTCTCCGTTTGAGTTATTTAAAGATATAAACCCACTGTTATAGCTTTGTTTCTGATAATCAACAAGCTTAATAGCTTTTCCTTCGGGATCGTAATCGTTGGCAAGTGCGTTTATAGAAATAGCTGTTTGGAAAGGAGTAGAAACAGAATCGATACCAATTACGGGTGAAGCATTTCTGGGTAAGGCATAATATATATCCATATCTCCGAGGCCAGATTCACGTGAGGAAGCAAACCATGAGGTATCGCCATATTGACGAAAGAACAACTCGTCGTATGTAGAGTTAATAGGTATACCTAATGTCTGAGGGGTAGACCATTGACCATTTTGAAAGTTACTTACAAAAATATCGAATCCTCCAATTGCATTGTGACCCTTGGAGCTAAAAAATAAACTTTTTCCATCTAAAGAGAAAGAGGGCGCTTCCTCATCGAAAGGAGAATTCAAAATATCGATGTTTGAGGGAGTTGACCAGTTGACAGAATCAATTTTTTGAACCATATACAAATCTTTACCGCCTTTACCTCCAGGACGATTGCTAACAAATACTATTGTTTTGCTGTCGGGAGAAACTGCAAGCGAAGTTTCGGCATATCGTGTGTTTATACCTTTAATCTTTATTTTTTTTGCTCTAGCAAGAGAAGTATCTGAAATAAACACAGAATAATACAAATCACCATTTCGATTATCTTTGTAAATAAACAACGTATCGCCCGAAATTGAGAAACATACAGGCGCATCGTGTGTTCGACTGTTAACCGTACGGCCGGCATTAATGTAACGATTCCCCTTTAAAAAGTATATATCTTCGTAATATTTGTTGTCTTTAGGATATCTAAGATTTCCTATCGTTTTTTCTTTTCTAGCAGCAACCAATTTTCTTGAACCATGCTGCATAAAATTATATTCGGGATACTCACTATTCAAATCCTTTGCATCATATATTTCGTATGCAGATTGATTCATCTTGGCTTTTCCGAAATTACATTCAGAAATTAGTTTTGAAATTACATCCTTTTCACTTTGGATAGTTAATGAACTGTCGTACCGAAAGTAATAAGCAATAGCCTTATCATAATTGGTTAACAAATGATGTGTACGAGCTAATTGAAATAATAGCTGACTGTTGTGATAATTACTTTTTTCGGCTTTTTCGAAATAATTCAATGCTTTATATGGTTTTAAAAGCTGAAGATAGGTATTTCCAATTTTATAATTTATTTCGGCACTATCAGGCATCTTCTCCAAAACTTCAAGGTAACAATCGAGAGCTTCATCGAACCGAGAGGCTTCAAAGTATTTATCTCCTTTTATTATCTTTTTTTCAAGGCTAGCTAAAGCTTTGTCTTTCTCTATTTTAACCAATAAAGTACTATCTGCCTTCTGGGCTTGTATATGAATGCTTACACTCATTACAACAAATAATAATACTATTATCTTTTTCATCATAAAATATTTAAAGTTTTTTTAAGGTCATGTTCAGCACAATCGTATACAACTTTAATTTAAATCGAAATTGGACTATCTTCTTTTATTTCCGAGCTGAAGGTCGGCATCGTAGAGTGGCTTGTGTTTTCGAGTTGTGCGATTTTCGAATTGATAAGCAAGAATTATTTCATGCGAACCACTACTGTATTTCCTAACTAAAGAAAGTGTAATATCGTAAGAATAAGCGAAGAGCCAATTGGTGTATTTAAAACCTGCCATAGCAATTAACGCATCATTGAGACGATAATTTAGGCCAGCAATAAATTTATCACTTATCAGCGCTCTTACTCCACTTTCAAATTGCCAAGGTTCCGATGAAATAGCTATTATGGTAGCATTTGGAATAAGCTCAATATCTTGGTTTATAAATACATTGTATCCACCCATACAATACACCCTTTGCCCCTGCTCTACATTTAGTTTACTGGCTTGTTTTAATCGACTTTGAATCAACTGATTAATTGATAACCCTGCATAAAACTTTCTGTTATACATATATACGCCAGCACTTGCATCGGGCATTAAAGAGCTTTTAACAAACTTTCCGGCAATAACAGGATCGTTAGGGTTTGGAGCAAGCAACTGATCGGTTTGAAAACGATACTGAGAGATAGTAGACGACAATCCAAGTGATACATTGAATTTAGGAAAAACTATGTGATAAGCATAATTGAGATTAGCCCCATAATGCTGGGTAGGACCTGCTTTATCAAAATATACATATCCTCCTATCCCCGAGTTTTGCATGATTGTACCACTATAGCTTATGATGTTTGTAGTAGGTCGTCCGTCGAACCCAAGCCACTGTGTTCGATGATGCAGCATAAATTGATCATACACCGTTGAACCAACAATAGCAGGATTGTATATCTGTATATCGTAATAACGTAAGCTGAATTGCGGGGTATTTTGTGCAATTACTGATACTTGTAACATCATTAATATCAGTATTTTAAAAAGTGTTTTCATTTTGAAAAAATTTATAATTAAACAAATATTAAATTATGCCATCATGTTAACTATAAAATTTACGCCATTTGAAGGATTTCATGAGGGCTTGAATTATTTAATATTAATGAATAATGGTTACGTTGCCTTTCAACACTTTCGAGCCATCGCCAAGATCGAGAATGTAATAGTAGGTACCGTCGGGAAGTTTAACACCTTTTCGTGTTCCTGACCAGTTGTTTCTATAAGGTTTTGCTTCAAAAACTAGTCCTCCACCACGTACATAAACTTTCACTGAGTTATTGGGATAAAGATCAATTCCATCGATAATCCAAAAATCGTTTATGCCATCGCCATTGGGGGTAAGAACCGTATAAACCTTAATCGTACGTTCGTGCGTTGTCCTAACTGTAATAGGATTATTTACACCTTCGGCAGTACAATACTTTTCGTTGCCAGTTGTTCCATTAAATGTTATTACATGTACTCTATACTCAGTATCAGGCGAAAGTCCACTGATTGTAGCGAAAGTGTCAGTTCCTACATAAACGCAATACCATCCAGTGCCTAAAAGTTGCGAACCTTTTCCAAATTCATTATTAGCAACGTAGCTTGTATTGTCCTGCGGATATGCACTATCCTCGTCACCTGCTGTAATAAATACAACATAATAACTGCCATTTCCTTTCGTCCAATGTATGGTAGCTGATGTAGCCGAGCTATCACGAACCACAACATTGCTTGCCTGAACGGTTGGTCGTGTAATTCCATTTGAGGTGTTATCCAGATCATTGCTGGGTAACGATGCAAAAGCTTTTGAGGTAGCTTTTTTCCGAACATATAGGGTGTGATCGCCTTTCAGGTTTAACCGGGTATTGTCGGTCAAAAGCTTCCACTCTCCGTTATCGAGTTGATATTCGAGACTATCAGAGGTTTTTACCGGCTTACCATCCAAAAGAACTATAGCTGCATCGGATTCCTCATCATTTACTGTCACATTTGGAACCTCTGGTCGACTAGGAACATCTAATATCTGTGTTAAAGAAGGTAATTTATCTTTAGTCCCTTTCTTACGAATATAGACTTTTTTACCTGGTTCTAATTTAAGCGAACTACCATCTCCAACGGTACTTGGGCTGAAATCTTCTTCGTACGAATACTCATAATCTTGCGTGAGAATTTCTTTTGTCTCCTCCTTTACAAAATTAATGGTAATATTCGGCTTATTCTCCTGCTGATCGATACATTTTACCAATCGAGTATGGGTTGGATTAGATTTTTGGCGTACCCAAATACATTTTCCACCAGGGTAGAAATTCTCAGGAGTTTGTGGATACAAACAAGGTTTCCATGGACCATTTTCACCGTCAACAGAGTACTCCATAGTGGTATCGGTTGGGTATATTTTGCCACCTGTTACATCAACTTCAACATCATTCAAGTTCAATAGTGTAATAATGTTAATGGGGTTAAGATTAGCTGTTGAAAGATTATATTTTTCAGCACCTGCTTTTCCATTATACTCGAGTACCATAAAACGATACCTCGTATTTTCTTTCAATCCGGTAACAGAAACTGTAGTTCCAGTTCCTTTGTAAACAGCTACCCAGTTATCGCTTGTTTTACTTCCATTACCATAAGCAGCAGAAGCCGTATAACCAGTATTATTTTTTACAAACGGCGTCCCCAATGTTTTCTCGGCTGCAAACACAATACACTTTTCACCGTTGCCACGGGTCCATGAAAGATTAACTGAAGTTGTACCAACGTTCTGAGCCATTATGGTATGAGCTTGTTGCGTGGGAACTTTATAATCTTCAACCTCAATTACTATGGTATCGATAATCTCACCTTTAGGAGTTAAAACAAACAATGTATCTCTGCCGGGAATAGTATCCGTTATAATAGTAATTACGATTTTTCCCTCCGAATTGGTGGTATCTATCGATGGATATACCTCGAAAATTTTGGGATAGTTTTCGGGTGCAGGGAAACGACAAGGGAAGTCAACCACAGGGTAATCTCCTGGTTCCTTAACGATTGTAACCTCTACTTCAGTGGTATCTTTCGTTTTTGTTATTACTGGGTGAGGATTTGTCTTGACTTTTAAAGAATCGGATATCTGTGAATTTAAGGTAACAAAATTTTTGGGATTATCTGACACACCGTCGAAGGAGTTTAGATAATACTCTGTTCCTGCGATGCTGTTATATTCAAAAACGGCAACCCGGTATGTTGTAGATTTTTTAAGACCCGATACGCTAACATTGTTACCTAGTCCCTTATATATAGCATACCAACTGTTATTGATAGATGAACCTTTTGCATAAATACTATTGGAAGCATAAGTTTCACCATCGGTTAAAACTGGATTACCTAAACCATTCTCTTTAAGAATCACAATGCAAGAATCGCCATTTCCACGAGTCCAGTTAATTTTTGCACTCGAGCCTGTAATATCTTCGATCATGATATCATGAGCCTGGATGGTAGGTCTATTGCTAAACACAAAAGGACCTAAGTCGATGGTATCCTTGCCTCCATCTGGTATAACCCCAATATTACAGCTATCGCTTGGAGCTGGAGAGTAAATAGTCATAGTAGCAATCCCGTTTTCATCGGTATAAACGGTATCAACCACAACGATATCGCAATTAGATACGAACCTTACCCTAAGATTATTCTTCTTGGGTTCTAAAGGTATTGGCAGATTAATTGGGATATTGGGTTTGTAGGGTCCGAACGAAGGAGGAAATGGACATACAAATTTTGTAAGTGTGCTAACTGTTGCCGGATTTAGAAGGGTGTCCTTCGTATAATACTTTTCTAATCCAGCAGGACCATTATATTCGTATGCTATTACTGTATAGGATGTTCCTTCATTTAGCCCCGAAACATTTACACTAGTACCTGTACCGTTATACACACATTGCCATGTGCTTCCATCGGTTATAGTGCTGTTGGCCGTATAGGTAACACTGTCTATAGCAGCAAACTTTTCAGTGGTTTTTTCGCGCATAAAAACTGCCACAGCACTACCATTACCTCGTGTCCATAAAACTGTCTCTTATA
>JAOAFU010000122.1 GCA_026416115.1 Bacteroidales bacterium
ATGCAACATCTTTTACCCTATAAAAATAAAGCTATACTACGCGACGACCAAGGCGATTATTGGTGGGAACTCCGCAAATGTGCTTACTACCCCGAGTTTGAGAAGGAGAAGGTGGTGTATTCGGAAATCGTAAGGAAACCACAATTTTATTATGATACAGAAAAGTTTTATGTGGAAGCTACAAGTTTCTTAATGACGGGAAAAAATATTAAATACATTTTTGGTTTACTGAATTCACATCCAGTAACTTTTTTCTTTAAACAGTGGTATGCAGGAGGTGGATTGGGTGAAGAAGGATTTCGTTATAAAAAAGCATTTTTAGATAATCTTCCTATTCCTCCAATTACACCGTCTAAAGAGCCATTGGTTAAACAGATAGAAATTTTAGTAGATTCCATATTGGCCGCCAAAAAGCAAAACCCCCAAGCCGACACGAGCAGTTTGGAGCGGGAGATAGACCAGCTTGTGTATCAGTTGTATGAGCTGACGGAGGAAGAGATTGCAATAATTGAGAAAAAATAACAATGGGTAAAAGACAATGAAAGGCTCAAAAATTCTATTGGACAATAAAATTCAAGCTCAAAAGCTTATTTGTCACGCTAGAACGTAGCAAAGCAAAATACATCGACATGATTCTGAAAAATAAACCAAATAGTTTCAGCGGCATCGCAGCCAGAGAAGATTCGACCGTAAGTATGTCGGAGATAAGCTAAAAGCACACCGGCATCCTTGCCGAGGAAGTCTCGGCTAAGGCTTTTCGAAATACGTAAAAAATAAAATACAACGATTAGGTGCAAAACAGAAAAGGAGTTTTTTTTAAAAAAAATAATCGATTAAATTTGAACCATGGAAGGTTCGAGTTACGAAAAAAAATCACTGAAATTATTCGATGGCAAAAACCCCGAATGGAAAATGCTCGCAAAAGACTGCGTTGGGTTTGCTAATGTCAACGGAGGTATCATAGCTATAGGAATTGAAGATAATGATGATTTTCCACCTGCCGATCAAACAATACCCCATGATTTAACAGAGCTTATTCGCAAAAGAATAAGTGAATTAACTGTTAATGTGGGGACAGTTGTTACTATAGAAAAAGCTCGAAACGGAGGCGAATTTATTAAAATTGTAATTCATCCATCTGCTTCATCTGTTGCTTCAACGACCGATGGGCAATATTATATACGTATATCAGATGCATGTAAACCCGTATTGCCCGACGAATTAACCCGTTTATTTACCGATAAACCTGCCTTTAATTGGGAAACAAAAGTAGTACAGAAAGTCACCATTGATAAGTGTGATAATAGAAAACTGAATCAGTTCGTCAACGAAATCAGAAAATCGGATCGTGTAAGCGACTTCATCAAGCAAAAATCAACAGAAGAGCTTTTGGCTTATTATCAGATGTTGAGTGATAATTACCTGACAAATCTTGGTATTCTATGGGTTGGAACTGCTCAGCAACGAGCTAGGTTATCTTTTGCTCCTATAGTTCAGTTTTTAAAATACGACCATGTCGGAAATAAAATCAGAAAATTAGTTTGGGACGATTTTTCATTAAATCCCAAAGAATTGATTGAAGAAGTTTGGGAAAAAATTCCTGAATGGAAAGAAGGTATTGAAGTTACTGATGGAATCTTTGGACGTAAAACGCTATATCATTACAACGAAAATATAATTCGTGAATTATTGGCAAATGCATTAGCCCATCGACCTTATACTACCAGAGGAGATATTTTTATTAATCTTTACCCCGATAGGCTCGAAATACATAACCCTGGCTTATTACCTTTAGGTGTTACTCCCAATAATATTCTCCATCAATCGGTTCGCCGTAATGATCACCTTTGCAAAATTTTTTATGATTTAAACCTGATGGAAAGAGAGGGGAGCGGCTACGACAAAATCTATGAAATTTTACTTAGTGAAGCAAAAGAACCTCCAATAGTAGAAGAAAAAAACGATAGGGTGAAGGTGATTGTTTTAAATGCCATTAAAAACACTGATTATATCCAACTGATAGAAAAAATTAAATCTCAATTTTTTCTCAATCAGAAAGAAATCATTTGCCTGGGTATCATTTTACAACATAAAAATATTACTGCTACGGAGTTTGCCAAAAAAATTCAAAGTAAGGATGATAAACAAATTAAAAACTGGCTGGGGAAGCTGTTACAATATAATATTGTAAATACAAAAGGAAAAACTAAAGGTATGAGATATTTTGTAAACCCCGAAGTGCTTAAAGGTACTCCGTTCGAAAAAACCGACTTGTCGAACATTGCCGATCACAGACTTTTTTCTCTGATCCTGGAGGATTTAGAAAAATACCCCAAATCATCATTAAATGAAATTCATGAAAGAATTGGTAAAGAAATTCCCTTGCGAAGATTAAGATATTGTATTTACCAACTTCACAAAGAGCAAAAGGTTCGAGCATCGGGCTCGAAGAAATTCCGAAAATATTTTATTGACAAAAATAGGGGGTAATACATTTGTTTTTTTATTAAATTAAGAAAAATAAAACATGTAACTTATTGAAATAAAACCGGTTATATGACAAAATGAACAAAAAAATAAAAAAAAAGAAAATAAAAAAACATGTTAATGGACCTTCGATTATGTAGATAAATAAATTGCCATGATGGACAAATCGATTGTTGAGGAACTGACCAACGAATTTGGGATTGAAAATTTGATTCATTTTTTTCGTCAGAAGGCGCAGTCGTTTATTTTGTTGCAAAGGAGGGTTGGTCAATACGATGATTCATTTTTTTCGGATTGTA
>JAOAFU010000130.1 GCA_026416115.1 Bacteroidales bacterium
AAACTTGCCAAACTTATCGATTACAAAGCGCTCGACGAGTTTCGTAAGCGGGCTCTGAATCCTGAACATCCTGTAACTCGTGGGACAGCTCAGAATCCTGACATATATTTTCAGGCTCGCGAGGCTTCGAATCGGTTTTACGTGGCTGTTCCCGATATCGTAGAATCTTATTTGCAAGAAGTTTCTAAAATAACTGGCCGCGAATATCATCTGTTTGATTACTATGGTGCTCCTGATGCCGAACATATCATTGTTGCTATGGGCTCGGTAACTGAAACCATTAAAGAAGTAATAGATTATTTGGTAACAAAGGGCGAAAAAGTTGGGCTCATTGCAGTACATCTTTATCGTCCTTTCTCTGCTAAACATTTTATGCAGGTTTGTCCGGCAACTGTAAAAAGAATTACAGTTCTTGATCGTACCAAAGAACCAGGGGCCAATGGTGATCCTTTATACCTCGATGTTAAAGATGTGTTTTACGGTAAAGCCAATGCTCCTATTATTGTTGGTGGACGTTATGGTTTGGGTTCAAAAGATACTACTCCAGGACAGATAATGGCTGTGTTCAAAAATATGAAGATGAACGAGCCTAAAAATCAATTTACTATTGGTATAGTCGACGATGTTACTTATAAGTCATTACCAGCCGAACCCGAGGTAAATGTTGTTAAACCCGGAACGTATGAGGCTAAATTTTATGGAATTGGTTCTGATGGAACAGTAGGTGCCAATAAAAATTCGATTAAAATCATTGGAGAAACTACCGATAAATATTGTCAGGCTTATTTTGCATACGATTCTAAGAAATCAGGAGGTATCACTACATCGCACTTACGCTTTGGAGATAGTCCTATTCGTGCTCCCTATCTTGTTATAAGTCCCGATTTTGTAGCATGCCATGTACCAGCTTATCTCGATAAGTATGATATGCTTGCTGGACTCAAAAAGGGCGGAACATTCTTACTTAACTCGCTCTGGGATGTTGAAGAAACTAAAAAGCGTCTGCCCGATCATATGAAAAAATACTTGGCAGAGAATGAAATCAATTTCTATATCATTAATGCTACTCAAATTGCAGAAGAATTAGGTTTGGGTAATCGTACCAATACCATCATGCAAAGCGCTTTCTTCAAAATTTCACAAGTAATACCTTACGAAAAGGCTGTAGAACAGATGAAGAAAGCGATTCTTAAGGATTTTGGACGCAAGGGCGACGATATTGTTAACATGAATTATGCTGCTGTCGACAAAGGTGGCGAAGCCGTTGTAAAAGTCGATATCCCTTCAGAGTGGAAGAATATCAAGGCAGAAAACACCATAGGCAAAACTACCGAAGATGTTCCTGAATTCATCAAAAACATAGTAATACCTATTAATTCTCTGAAAGGAGATGATTTGCCTGTAAGTGCATTTTTAGGACGCGAAGATGGTACGTTTGAAGCAGGTACTTCGGCATATGAAAAACGTGGTATTGCTGTCAATGTACCCGAGTGGGTTGCCGAAAACTGTATTCAGTGTAATCAGTGTTCTTATGTTTGTCCACATGCTGCTATTCGTCCTTTCTTGCTGAATGAAAAAGAAGCTGCTGCGGTACCAGCCGGTACTACTCTTTTAGCAGCTAATGGCAAAGCATTAGAGGGGCTAAAATTCCGTATTCAAGTGAGTGTACTCGATTGTACTGGATGTGGTAACTGTGCTGATATTTGTCCTGCAAAAACCAAAGCTCTCGTAATGAAGCCACTCGATACGCAAATGGCTGAGGTTGAGCGTTGGAATTATATGGCAAAAAATGTGACGTATAAAGACAATCTATTGCCTAAGGATGCATCGGTTAAAAATACGCAATTTGCTCAGCCTTTATTTGAATTTTCTGGTGCTTGTGCAGGATGTGGTGAAACTCCTTATATCAAACTTATTACACAGCTATACGGCGATAAAATGATGGTTGCCAACGCAACCGGTTGTTCGTCAATTTATGGAGGTTCAGCACCTTCGACCCCATATACCAAGAATGCCGAAGGTAAAGGTGTAGCTTGGGCCAACTCCCTTTTCGAAGATAATGCCGAATATGGTTTTGGTATGGCCGAAGGTGTTAGACAGATTCGCGAGCGTATTGCCGATATGATGCAGAAAAACCTCGAACAAGTTAACTCAAAAACTCGCGAGGCATTCAGTGAATGGTTAGCTAACAAAGACACTTACGAAGGTTCCCAGGTAGCATCGGAAAAAGTTAGAGAAGCATTGAAAACCGAAAGTCATCCTGTTGCTCAGGAAATAATTGCTCTTGATCAATACCTCGTTAAAAAATCGATCTGGATTATTGGAGGCGATGGTTGGGCATACGACATTGGTTATGGTGGACTTGACCACGTAATAGCATCAGGTGCCGATGTTAATCTTCTGGTTCTCGATACCGAAGTTTATTCGAATACTGGGGGACAGGCTTCAAAATCTACACCTATTGGCGCTATTGCTAAATTTGCCGCAAGTGGTAAGCGTGTACGTAAAAAAGACTTGGGTATGATGGCCATAAGCTATGGATATGTTTATGTAGCACAAGTAGCCATGGGAGCCAACCAAGCACAATATCTCAAGGCAGTGAGAGAAGCTGCATCGTATCCTGGTCCATCGGTTATTATTGCGTACTCACCATGTATTAACCATGGCCTTCGCAACGGAATGGGTAAATCTCAGGCTCAAGCTAAATGGGCAGTAGAATGTGGTTATTGGCAATTGTTCCGTTACGATCCAAGGTTAGAGGCACAGGGTCAAAATCCTTTCCAACTCGACTCGAAAGAGCCCAAATGGGAAGAATTCCAAAAGTTCCTCCTCAGCGAGGTTCGCTTTGCTTCTATTAAAAAGGCTTATCCTGCTGAGGCCGAAGAACTGTTCAAGGCTGCCGAAGAGAACGCAAGATGGCGTTACAATCGCTATGTACAACTTGCCTCGATGCAACCTGCTCATCAGCATTGATAATCTTATTTTATTACAAATACTAAGGCTGCTCTTGTTTGGGCAGCCTTTTTTTAACTAAAAAGGTAATCTTCTATTTAACTTTAGCTTGTTTTTTATAAAGCTAAATAATAATCATTACTCATTTAAAGTCCGAGGGTTTGCTTTTAAAAAAAAATTAGTAGGTTTGCCATCCAAATAAGAAAGTATTATGATAAAGTCTATGACGGGTTATGGCAAAGCCGTCGTCAACTTATACAATAAAACTCTTTCGATCGAAATTCGTTCGGTAAACAGCAAGCAGTTCGATCTTTATCTAAGATTACCCGGTTTATATAAAGAGAAAGAACTCGATATCAGGCAAATATTAATGCAATATATTGAAAGAGGGAAAGTTGAGTGTACAATAACAATCGACAGTAATAATCAGGTAGCAGGTCTTAAACTAAACCCTACGGTTATTAAAGACTATTATTCACAGATACAAGAGATTGCAAATGAGTTAAATATTGAGCTTACCGATAGGATGTTGGGTACAATCATTCGACTGCCCGAAGCAATGTTTGCTGAGAATCAGACTATATCTGATGATGAATGGAATGCTGTTGTAGAAGGGATTAATGAAGCCCTCAAATCTTTTGACGAATTTCGGCTTCAGGAAGGAAATACGCTCGCAAATGACTTGCTGAAAAGGGTTGAGCTTATTCAAGGCTACCTTGTGGAGATAGAACCCTTTGAAAGGGATAGAGTAGAGAGAATTAGAGCAAGACTAAAAAATGGACTTTTGGAGGTTATTTCGGGGAATAACATTGATCCCAATCGATTTGAGCAGGAAATAATTTATTATTTAGAAAAACTTGATATTACTGAAGAAAAAATAAGACTTCAAAATCACTGTAGTTATTTTGTCGAAACACTAAAAGAACCTATTTCAAATGGAAAAAAGTTAGGATTTATTGTACAAGAAATGGGTCGAGAAATAAATACTATTGGTTCTAAAGCTAATGACGCTCAGATACAACGATTGGTAGTAATGATGAAAGATGAATTAGAGAAGATAAAGGAACAGTTGAGTAATATCCTCTGAACATTTCAAACAAATAGGTTATAAGTGTG
>JAOAFU010000135.1 GCA_026416115.1 Bacteroidales bacterium
GCATCTACATACTCCGTCCGGTTGGATATCGGCGTAAGATCGGGATCGATGGTGTCATTGAGCGTAACCGTAAAGCTCGTTGAATCCCGATTCCCATGCCCATCATCGGCAATAACCCATACCACCTGCGTGGTACCATGGCCGCTGAGGATGGTCCCGATCGCGGGTCTTTGTGTCTTGACAATGGCGGCGGTGGGGGTGCAGTTATCTGTAGCCGTGGTAAGGTTTGTATAATCAGGTATAGCAAACTGACAGCTGGCATCTACATACTCCGTCCGGTTGGATATCGGCGTAAGGTCGGGATCGATCGTGTCATTGAGCGTGACCGTAAAGCTCGTTGAATCCCGATTCCCATGCCCATCATCGGCAATAGCCCATTCCACCTGCGTGGTACCATGGCCGCTGAGGATGGTCCCGATCGCGGGCTTTTGTGTCTTGACTATGGTGGCAGTGGGAGTACAGTTGTCCGTAGCCGTGGTTAATCCTCTATAGTCGGGGATCACAAACTGACAGCCGGCATCTACATATTCTGTCCGGTCGGATATCGGCGTAAGGTCGGGATCGATCGTGTCATTGAGCGTGACCGTAAAGCTCGTCGAATCCCGGTTCCCATGCCCATCATCGGCAATTATCCATACCACCTGCGTAGTGCCATGACCGCTAAGGATGGTCCCTATAGCCGGCTTTTGAGTCTTGACAATGGCGGCAGTGGGGGTACAGTTATCTGTAGCCGTGGTTAATCCTCTATAGTCAGGGATAGTGAACTGACAAGAAGCATCCACATACTCCGTCCGGTCGGATATCGGGGTGAGTATTGGATTCTGATTATCGGTAACAACAACATCGAAACTACAGCTATCGGAATTACCAGCATTATCTGTAGCACGCCACCATACGGTTGTAGTGCCCATATTGAAAAGTGTACCGTTGAGGGTAGTTCCAGTTCCTACCGTAGCTCCTTCGAGACGATAGGAATATTGTGCTACCGAACAATTGTCCGAAATATTGGCATCCCATGTATTATCAACATGAGTGTACGAGCAAAGGTTCCAATCGGTATTGACCGATTTGTTTGAAGGACAAATTAAAACGGGTTTCTCTGTTTCAATAGTAACCAAAGCGTCTCCAGATATAACTTCTGGACATACACCGTTACCGATAACAGCACGAAAGCGGGTATTTTGAGTTAAATTAACAGAAGTATAGGTATCTGTAATATTTGAAATATCATACCAAACAGTATAGGGATGATGGCTATACTGCCATTTTACAATATTACCTGAATATCCAGTAAGTGATAACAACCCACTAGGCGTATTATAACAAATTGCCGTATCGGGGTTTACATCTCCGGACACAGGGGAATCGTCAACTGTAAGAGAAGCATTATTACTCTGGCGGGTATTCCCTGCCCCATCGGTTACAATACAATAATACTGTCCTTCATCAGCGTTAGTAACCATGCTAATTTTCAACGAGTCGGAATTGGCCCCTGCAATATTTCCACCGTTTGTCAAAGCAATACCTGGAACTTTGTACCACTGGTATGTTAAGGTAGGATGTCCGGAAGCTTTGCAAACAAACAAAGCCGTAGAGCTTTGGCACAGGATAATATCCGAAGGTTGTAAAGTAATTTTAGGCCTACCCTTTCCTATTGCAAAATCGGATGTACCAGAAGATATTCCATCAAGTCCTGAGCGAGTAATAATATTTCCCGACACGCTTCCATGCAGGCCTTGAATAAATAAACTTCCTCCATCATTACGACGAATGATACGGGAGGCATTGTCGATGCCAAAACCCGTAGCTTCAAGTTGAAGATTATAATTGGTTGATACAAACCCACCCCCTGCAACAGTTTGCCAATAACCATTGGAAAATTGATCATAAATCACATTTCCGGCATCTTCTAATGGTAAACCTGTATTACCAATGTCGGAGGGTTGAAAAGCTACTGTGATATTTCCAGGTGTAAGACTGGTAAAGTTAAAAACAGCCGGATGGTATGATGAAGCAGTCCCAACAGGAAAATTATAATTTTTTCCTGTTATCCCGACTGCTCTTTTAAGAGTACCAATGATATGTCCGGCATTTCGAACTACTTCAGCAGCAGGGTCGACAATAAACAACTCATTACCAGCTGTTTGAACCAAGGTTTCGATACGTAATGTATCATTAACCCCAATATTGCCCGAAAGCTGCTTGGTGCCAGAACCGCCTAAAACCAAGACTTGATAGTTGGACGAAGCAAAAACCTGCTGATTATGACCTCCTCTATATTCGACTCGACTAATATCGTCGGCTGCCAGGTTTCCACAGCTATTATTTGTTCCTTTAAGAATAAGCACGTGATTATTAGTACCATTATTCATATCAATGGCACCTGCTGCTGCATTTAAGTCCCCAACGAGTTCGAGGGTATACGAGGCACCCGAACCAAAGGTGAGAGTGGCGTTGTTAATTGTCAAATTACCATAAATACGGATATTTGAGTTGAAAGTTTTTGCACCAGAACCTAAAAGTTGCAAATGATGATAATTGGTTGAACGCATGGTTTGTGGTGCAGTTGCAGCATATCTTACTATATTACCTAAAAATGAAGTGGCATTAAGTGTTCCAGGCCACATGGGGGCATTAGTACCCAAAAAAGTTAGAATACCCTCATTCTTAAGAATAGAAGAAGCATTTGTACCATCTATTATCGATTGAAAAGTTAAACCTGAACCTCCCGAAGTGTTTTGGTTGGTAACAGTAATTCCGGCTGCAATATTGACATTTCCGCTAAAAACTATAGGTTGGGAACCAGAAATAACCTGGCTATTTGTAGTAAGCAACCAGTTACCGCTTCCCGAAATAAATAAGCCGTTATTTTGTAGTCCCCTTCGCAGTTCTACTCCAGGATTGCCAGCAGAAAAATCGAGTTGGCCACTGTTTCCGATTATTAATAATCCCGCAAAAATATTAACACCAGTAGCAGAATTGTCGCTTATAATACCATTAATAGAACAAGTATCGGAAATGGTTAAATTATTCGCACCCAATTGTAAAGAGCCACCACTAGCAATAAACAAATCGGAAACAGAAGCATGAGTATTTAAATTAATTGCATGTCCATTTTGTATATGAACACGCGAGGAAACATCGGGGACTAGACCACAGGATGGCCCCCCTGGAGTATACGACCAAATATTAGGATTATTCCAATTCCCACTAGCAATGCTGTATATATTGCCTCCATATGGATATACAGTAACATTTGCCTTGTCGTAAAGCTGATATGAACAACCAGTAATATTATCGGTAGCCAATACATTATAAGTGGTAGAAGAAGATGGATATATAGGGGATGCAGGAACTAGAATATTGCTACCTGTACCGGCAACCGCCGAACCAATAGGAGAATTATCGGCATCGAGACGTAACTGATAGGTCACATTGACCTGCGAATTGTTAACAGTAATTTGTGTTCCGACGGTTTGACAGATAGTTGGATCGGAAACATTCAACTTTCGATTTACCAGACAGGGTGTAGCAAAAGCAAATTCAATCCACGAATTGTCGAAAGTAGCAACCCCTGTACGCGTAATAGTACTTCCCGATACAGTACCATGACTACCCATGGCTCGCCATGAAGTATTGCTAGAATTGCGTCCCGAAATACGACAGTTATTATCGATACTGTAAGAGTTAAAACCATTTCCTGTAAGCGTTAGGGTATAAGAACCTGTGGGGGAACCGGTATTGCTCAAACGCCAATAGCCATCGTCGAAAAGATTTTGGAGACTAACCCCATCGGTATAGGGTACAAAGCCCGAAGGAGATGATGCAATAAATTGAACGCTAATGTTAGGCCCACCAGTAAGACTTGAAAAATTAAGTATTAATGGACGATATTGAGAACTTGTACCAACAGGGAAAAGGTAATCCTGTGCAATACCTGTAACAGTACGAACAAAAGTACCGTTATAAAACCACCCCCCCGTACGATTAACTGCTCCTGCTGTTCCTTGAGTTACAGTAAAAGAATATTCATTCCCATCGACGTATCCGTTTTGTAAGGTAAAAGTTCCCGACAATGAAAGATTACCTAACAATCGTAAAGTACCTGTGCCCGATTTGGTTAAATTGGAAAAAGGACTTACTTCCTGAACAGTTTGTGTACCAGTGCCATTGAAAACAACAGTTCCACTTTCGCTAAAATTATCGCCAGTATTGTTGTTTACCCAGTTTCCTTGAATAGTAAAAGTATAGTTGTTCAGAGAAAAATTAACATTATTATCAATAGTTAGCTGATTGATAACGGTAGTTGCAGCTCCCAAACTTTTAGACCCCGACCCACTTAATTGTAGATTGTAATAGGTAGTGTTCTTGATAGTTTGATTCCCTCCTCCACCATAGATTACGGTATTTCCGATTGCTGAGGCATTAAGGTTCCCAGAGGTATTCATTAAAACATTAGCGGTATTGTTATACCTAAGGGAGCTATTGGCTCCGTTTACCCAGGTGGAAGTATTGTTATTACTATTTAAAACACCATTAACTGTTACATTTGTAGTGTTTGTAAGCGTAATACTATTACCAAAAGCAACATTTCCTCCAAACGTAAGAGGTTGTGAACCCGAAAGGGTTTGACTGTTAGTATTGAAAGTATATGTACCAGATCCCGAGCTAAAGTTTCCGTTATTTTCGAGTCCGCCACGTAGTGTAATATCCTCATTTGCTGAGCAATTCCAAGTACCATTGTTGGTAATTTTTCCTGCAAAAGTTTTAGATCCCGAAGTACTACTAAAAGTAAGAGTAGCCCCTGCATCAATAGTGGTTTGGCCAGAAACCGTAAGGTTAACCTGTCCAATTGATGATTCAGTAGCATTTGAAACAATTAAATTACCACTTATATTGAATGCATCTGTGACAGTTCCACTTAAGGAACCCCCATATAATAAAAGATGGGTAAGGTTTGATGTTCCACCAATATTATTATCAGTCAATGAGCTAACAGGAAATAGCGTTGTATTTCCAGAGCAAGTCAGATTATTTGCAGCCACCTGGAGAGTACCATAAATATCGAGTCTGGAGCAAGATGCATTAGCCGTAAGCGTAACTGTATGACCAGAAGAAATAACAACAGTGTCGCTGGCCGCCGGTACAGATCCCCCCCCAGGGATGGATGTCCAAGTTGAAGAATTATTCCAATTGCCAGTCTGAATGGAAATAAATTTATATTGAGCAAGCGAACAAAGGGCAACTCCCGAAAAAAGCAAAAGAAGAACTATTCCCCTTTTGGTTGACAAAGAAAAGGAAAGATTTTGTACAATCCAACGATTTTTAGCTACCTGCATAAATAACCCCCTCGAACCTTTGTACGTAAAAAATCGATGGATAGTTAGCAACAAACTGATATTCAGAAAAGAATTCATCACCTCCACTACCTACCTACAAATATAAACCAATTTATGAAAAAACACATATGCCTGTATAATAGTTTGTTATAATTTGAACATTTTATATATTAAAATTAATAACTAAAAAATTTAAACTAATCTAAAACCACGTCTAGCAAGAGTTAAATAATCGTTAAAGTTTTTAAAAATGACAAAGGTCACCAACGCAAGCTTGCAAAGATGCAAACGATTATTATACTTTTGAAGTGAAAAAGCGTATCAATTACGTTATTAACAACTAAACAATAGATTTAAAAAGAAGTTTAAAAAATATTCACCGACATTGTTGAAAAAATAATTTGCTATTTTGGGGAAAGCATTGCTAACATTACATAAAAAAACAAACTATGGAATTTGCACTGGACATGGAATACATTGTTGTAAAAAACGAACAAGGGAAGGTTGTGTTGTTTGAACATGACGACATTACCGCCCTCATATACACCTCGTTGCATTACATGGGCAAAACCGATCGTTTGCTCTCACTCAATTTGGCCGACAAGGTGATGTACCGTCTGAAAATAATGCGCAGGTCTGATAATCACTTCGAAGTAAGAGAACTGGAACAAATGATCAAGTTCGTACTCAGCGAATGTGGTTATGCCGAGGCAAATCAGTACGTTTCCTCCTTAAGCGAAAAAATGTTTGCTGAGTAGAGCTCTGCAAAATGATTAAGCTATACCGTTAATGGATTCAGACGATAAGTAATTTCTTAAAGTTCAAGTTTTATCTGCCTTTTAATGTATGTTTGTGTTTATTAATTCAGTATTACGCTGAAAGTGAATGCTTATTTCGGATTAATCTATTTCTTATAAGTTATAGTTTTTAAATTAG
Source organism: Bacteroidales bacterium (assembly GCA_026416115.1). Taxonomy (GTDB): domain Bacteria; phylum Bacteroidota; class Bacteroidia; order Bacteroidales; family DTGW01; genus JAKPGM01. The sequence continues at coordinate 6,276 of JAOAFU010000135.1, forward strand.
AACGAAACTCTTATTCCCGGACCAAATACCCAAAACCAGCTATCGGTATTTAAAAGGTATCCACCACCAATATAGAGAGGAAAAGATAATTTAGTATCCCTTCGAGTAGGATAAACACTTCCAAGAATTACAATACCTAAATCTCTTGCATTGTTATTGTTGCTGAAATTAAAAGCATTCAAGGCTAGAAAACCAACCCCAATTTTATAGGGACGAAAGCGAGCAATTTTATCCTTCTGATAAAAGCTAAGCTGCGCAATCATGGCCATACTTACAGCAAGCCCGTTCTGCCATCCCTCCTGCTTGACAATCTTTGTTAAGAGGCTAGGAAACGAAACATCGATATCGAACTTAACCTTACGCTGAAGAATAATTTCTACAGTTTTTTCCTGAGGCACATCGGAGTATTTCTCCTTCACATGCTTAAAAGTTAACCTAATTTTAGTCCAATCGTCGAAATCGTATGTTTTTTTGTCCAAAAAACTGTTGAGGTTCATCTCTTCGCTCAAACAATCGGTCTTATCATAAAAAGCATGTCGCATAGAACGGTCGCCGGGACAAACAACCACAGTGGGCAGATTCTCGAGCTCAATTAAAGTACCATTACTGCCAGTAATTTTAGCGGTTATCTGCACATACTGTTTCCCATAGAATTTATCTGGTTCATCAATTTTATTGGGATCAAAACTAATCACAATATCCTTAAGAGTTTTTTCATAAAGCTCGGGACCAGTAAAATCTTTAACAGCTTTAAATCCTGTTCCGTAATTAACGTAAACAAAATCAAAGTCGCGAGGGTTTTGATACTCTCTAACCTGAAGAAACGAACCGGTGTTTTCTCCTTGGTTATATATAAAAATCTTTTTCTTAGAAATGGTTTTGGGTATTTTAACCCGATATTCGACAGCATTGTCTGACTGAACAATAGAATCTTTTACCACCCACTCTAGTTCCTCGAATTTGAAATGAGCCTTATGCATCCCTACACCTTCGATTCTTATGTTTACCATCTCTCCGGGAAAAACTACATTGCTCTCTTTCCAATCCACTCCATTACGTAAAATTTTTATCGACTGAATGGTAGTTTTAGGACTAATACCAAAATTGGTAATAAACCGAGCCTCATCTCCATCCTTAATATACAGGTAGCCCTCTGTAGGTCGATGTAAATTATAAAGTCGTAAACGACATAGAACTTTTTCATTGTTAAGGCTCTGACGGGTATATAACTCACCGATAAGCGTTCCTCCCGGACGTTCCTGATCCTCGATACGATATGTTTTATTCAACAATAAAAGCCTGTTATTATCAATTTGAACTTCAATTCCCTCGCGACGAGAAACCTCATCGAAAGTGAGTTCTTGGCGATCGAGATTTAAAAATGCGAGCCGACCCGATTTTACATTAAAATTAAGTACAAGAGGGGTTAAACTATAATTTACTATTTTATCTTCCGACAAATCGGGACGTATCGAAGTAAGTTGAATACTGAGCGTTTTTTTTCCCAATGCTTTAGGTATAACATGTAACCTGATAGTTGATCCCGATGAAACTATTCGGTAGTCGAACTCCTGTGTAGTAACCCAACCTATTGGAAACTTTATATTTTCGGGTAAATTGGAAAAAAGTTCAAAAACCTTTTCTTCGCCAATAAAAAGTTCATTATCTGGTAAATATGTTTTAATTTGAGTGGTTGTATACGGAAAAAGCTTAATTTCTTCTATTCTATTACGTCCATTCCTATCGGTAAGCTGAATTCGAAGTGTCATTTGGCCGCTATTGATGATATCATTAAATTGCACAAACATGAGATAATATTCTTCGTTTATAAGAATGGCGGTATCGACAGCCTGGCAAAATGGAGAGGGAAGAACTCTTACTTGTGTTATCCCTTCTTCGTCGGGCCACACTTTTAACTGTGCAGTAAATCGCGGCTGAAGAAATCGAAATGCAAATAAACGCTCCCCTTTAATATTCAATGTACTATTTTTTGATGAAAAAGTCAAGGTATCGTTGATGCTGAGCTCAATATTTTGAATATAATTGAGCGAATAAACCTTTTGAATTAGAAAAAAAGCTACTAAAAACAAGCATGCCTTTCGAATCATGAGTTTTTTTTCTGCAAAAGTAAATAATACCAACAAAAATATCCCAGAATGGCTTACAATAGATAAAATTTTATATTTTTAGAGTGCAAACATTTTCGGAATGATGATGTTTTAATTTAAAAAAAGTACAAGATGGCAATTCTTATTGATCGTAACTCCCGAGTGCTGGTTCAAGGATTTACTGGGAAAGAAGGCACATTCCATGCTCAACAGATGATAGAATATGGTACACAAGTAGTAGGTGGTATCACTCCGGGAAAAGGGGGAACAACACATCTTGGTAAGCCCGTATTTAACAGCGTATATGAAGCTAAAAAAGCGACCGATGCCAACGTATCGGTGATATTTGTACCTGCAGCTTTTGCTGCAGAGGCCATCATGGAAGCTGCCAATGAGGGAATTGAGCTAATCGTAGCTATAACCGAAGGTATCCCCACATCCGATATGGTAAAGGTAAAGTCTTATCTTGCAGATAAAAAAAGTCGGCTTATTGGCCCCAACTGCCCTGGTATTATCACCCCTGGTGAATGCAAGGTAGGTATTATGCCAGGCTTTATTCACAACCCTGGTAACATAGGGATTGTCTCCCGTTCGGGGACTTTAACCTACGAAGCAGTATTTCAAATATCTCAATTAGGTTTGGGACAATCGACGTGTGTGGGGATTGGGGGCGATCCCATCATTGGGTCCTCGATGCTCGAAATCATCCAGCTTTTTATGGCCGACGATCAAACACATGGTATAATCATGATCGGAGAAATTGGGGGTAATATGGAAACCGAAGCCGCCGAGTGGATTGGAAAAAACGGCACTAAACCGGTTGTAGGCTTCATCGCTGGCCAAACAGCACCCAAAGGCCGTCGTATGGGCCACGCAGGAGCGATTATTGGCGGAAAGAACGATACTGCTGCAGCCAAAATGGAAATTATGCGGCAACATGGAATCCATGTTGTTCAATCTCCTGCCGATATAGGAAGAACCATGCTTGAAGCATTAAACTCAGTATCAGCACTTTGATCTTTTTAGCCTCACTCTTTCAATGACTAATCTAATCTGCTTAGACATTTCTCGAAAGTCGTCTGAAGAAATGACAAAAGAAGATATTTTAAGGTTATTTTTTTTGATAAATACAGCAAGGACAAAAGCTAGAGATACAGCATAAGATAATGATTGTGTAAGAGCAGCCCCTCCTACACCCCAGCGAGGAATGAGTATTATTCCGGCAGTTAGGG
>JAOAFU010000136.1 GCA_026416115.1 Bacteroidales bacterium
ACTTAGTGGGGTGGTATCGGATGTAATTGTAGTTTCGTATTTGGCCAAAAGCCACATCTTTGGATCGATCTTTATTTCGCGTATTTTTGTATGGAAAAGAAAAGAAAATGTGGTTGGATTGTTGGATATCCTTAGTGTTAAAATGGTATCTTTACCATTCTCAAGCAGAACGTGTATTGGTACTGGAAGTTCGGTATATTGATTGTAACTAGAGCTTGGTTTATTATATGCTGTTAAGCTTAAAAAGTTATTTTGTAATCGAGCTTTTATGTTAATAATAGGATATCCTTGGCCATAAAACCATTGGTCGAAAAACCATTTCCACGACTTGTTCGTTTTTTCTTCTAGGATATTCTTAAATTCTTCAACTCCTGCATTACCATAGGCAAATTTTTTTAAAAAACTATTCCAAACTTGAAAATACAGGCTATCGGATCCGACAAAATAGCGAAGAGTATGCAACAGGTAGGCTCCTTTCATGTAGGTATTAGTATAGCTAAAAATTCTTAACGGATCGAAAACTTTGTCGTTAGGGATATAAACAGTTGCTAGTGAGTCGCGAAGAGCAAGATTGAGACAGTATGAGAGCCAGCCAAGCGAATTTTCGGGATAAAATTTTTCAACTGCCAGGTACGACATGTAGGTGGCAAACCCTTCGTTGATCCAAATATTTTGCCAATCGCTGCAGGTAACATAATTTCCAAACCAGCTATGGGCAAGTTCGTGCGCCACAAGCGTATAGTCGAAATTTTGCAGAAATGTAATAGTTTGATTTTCCATCCCACCACCTATGGGCACAACAACATGACCATATTTTTCACGTGCAAATGGGTATGGTATGTTTGTTAAGGTTTCGAAAAAACGAATAAGGCTTATTGTGCTATCAATCTGAGGTTTAACTGCCAAATAGTCGCTATCGTTGTAACAATGAAAATTCTGAAATAGTACAGAATCTCTCGCTGCTGAGCTATAAAACTTGAAATTATATTGCCTGAAATTACCTATTGCAAATCCTATCAGATAGTAGGCTATAGGATATCGACTCTCCCAGTAAAATGTATGAAAACCTGATAAAGTTTCCTCAATTTTTTTCAGTATGCCATTAGCAACAGCTATATAGGATTTGTCAGTTGTGATATATATTTTAACCGAATCGGCCTTATCTGAAACCCATTGTTTGCAGGCAAAAAAGTCGAGGGCAGCATAGGGCTCCGATAAAGTGTAAAAAACTTTACATTCGTGGTTGTTACTAATTCCGGTATTCATCCCAATACCTAAACCTTCAAGGGCGTTTGAGGATACGGCATACCCATGATAAAAAATTTGAGCATGGAATGTATTTCCAGCAGCAATAGGTTGTGGTAAACTTGCTTTTATCCAGTAGTTGGCATGTTCGAACGAACACTTGAGTCCGTTTATGATTAACGAATCTACTTTTAAAGCATGATTGAGCTGAATATAAAATTTATTGAGAGTTTTTTTTAGAGCTTGCGCATGAATCTGGGTACTTCCCTTAAGGTATAGACTATCGGGTGTGGCTGTTATCCTTAGTTCGTAGCATTTAACATCGTAAGCAGAGCTATCGTTGTAGTATTTGTTTGCTTCTTCTTGTTGAGAAAAAAGCAGGGTAGTGGAGAGCCACATCCCTGCAATTAGAATTCCATTTATTCTTTTTTGGCAGTTCATTTTGCTTTACTTGTTCCAGCTAAAAACGTATGCTGTTTTTTGGAAGTATTCTTCACCAGGCCGAAGAATAGTTGAAGGAAAATGAGAATGATTAGGCGAGTCGGGGAAGTGCTGTGTCTCGAGGCATAGCGAACAGTGCTTTTGATAGCGTATTCCGTCGTGTCCGATTAGTGAACCATCGAGATAATTGGCTGAATAGAACTGTACTCCGGGTTCGGTTGTGTATACTTCTATTTTTCGACCCGAATCGGGATCGTAAACTTCAGCCACTTTTGCAAATTCCCCTATTTGTTTGTTTAGTACAAAATTATGATCGAACCCTCCGGGTACCAGCTGAATTCGATCTCCAATACGTGTAGGTTTTCTGAAATCAAATGCAGTACCTGCTACATCGAGCAATCGTCCTGTGGGTATGCTGGTTTCATCTACTTCGGTAATTTTGTCTGCATCAATCATTAGTTGCAAATTGTAAATTGACTTATCGCAACCTGCTGGATTAAAATAACAATGATTGGTAAGATTAACAATTGTAGGTTTATCGGTATTTGCCTTATATTCGATGCTCAGTTCATTCTTATTATTTAATGAGTAAATAACAGTAACTCTCAGATTACCCGGATATCCTTCTTCTCCATCGGGGCTTAAGTAGCTGAGTTTTACTCCTACTATATCCTTCTGCTCAAAACTTTCTGCATCCCAAATTACTTTATCAAATCCTTTAATACCCCCGTGAAGTGAGTTAGGTCCATTGTTTATGGCCAATTGATAGGATACTCCATCGAGGTTAAAGCGACCTTTAGCAATACGGTTGGCATAACGACCACAAATTACTCCAAAGTAGGGATGCTCTTTAAGATAGTCTTCTAAATAGTCAAATCCTGCTGTTATCTCCGAAGCGACTCCCGACTTGTCGGGTACTTTAATAGAGGTTACTGCTGCTCCGAAATTGGTAATGGATATCTCAACTCCATTTTCGTTCTCAAGGGTAAATAGATAAATGCCTTTTTGCTCTCCCCCTTCTTTAAAATAGTTCTGTTTAACTTTCATTTCGGTTTAATTTATATTTAAATTTATATAGTCTTGATTTAACTTGCAAATATTGCTAAAATTTCATACAACATTTAGGCAAAAAAGGGGAATTTTTATGCAATCGGGGTTAAATTGGAAATACTATGCGGGCAGTAAGTCGCAGTAGCAAAAGCGGTTTTCCCGTAAAGAGAAAATGTTTTTCTGGAATCGAATTGGAAAAGAAAAGATGGGTCCATCATAGACGAAAGAGTGAAACTCTCCATTTTCACCACAAGGATCGGCTTTAGCGGGTAATTTTTTTAGCAAATTTAGGTTATAGTCATTTCCTGCAAATGAGGCTTCAATTTGTTGTGTATCTACACAGGTAAGAATAGCTTTAAAGCCTAGCTCGATAAACTCATTTGCCAGCTTATTCGAGTCGAAACCCCAGAGGGGGAATATGGCCTCGAGGTTCAGTTTGTTTAGTTGATTTTCTCGATACTGTCTGACATCTTTGAGGAAAATATCGCCAAATGCATAGTGAGAAATACCTTCTTTTTTAAGTTCAGCTAATACATTTAACATGCGTTGTTCATATTCCTCGTTGGTACAGTTAGGGGGTATTTTTACAGTAATTAGAGGGATTTGTAAGGATTGTGCTTGTTGTTCGAGAAGCTCATTTCGTACACCGTGCATGCTTATTCGGTTGTATTGTTCGGTAACGGTAGTGAGTAAATAAGCAATGTGGAATATTTCGTTCTGTTTTTTTAAATAATAAAGAGCTAACGAACTATCTTTCCCACCACTCCAAGACAATACAATCGGTATGGCCATGATTATTTGTTTATAAACTCTTTGATGTTTTTCACAATACCTTCGATAAGAACAGTACGAGCTTCGATACTTGTCCAAGCATTATGAGGGGTTAAAATCAGTTTTTCAGTTTTTTTTACGTGCATAATCGGGTTGTCGGGCAGGATAGGTTCTCGCGAGAAAACGTCGAGGCCAGCGCCTGCTATAATATCATTGTCGATAGCTCTTGCAAGATCGGCTTCGTTGATTATTCCGCCTCGACCTGTATTAATGAGGATAGCTGTTGGTTTCATCAGAGTAAGTCGGTCGAACGTAATAAGATTGCGTGTGGTATCGTTAAGAGGGGCATGAATCGACACAATATCGGCGTTTGAGAGAAGTTCATCGAGCGAAGTCCTTTTATATTTTGGATAAAAATTTTTCCCTGTAGTTGAATAGTACCATATTTCAGCTCCAAATGCTTCGGCAATTTCGGCAACTTTTTTTCCAATGGCTCCCAGTCCAATAATACCGAATATTTTACCTCTAATTTCGGTAATGTTTTTTTCCATGCACGAAAAAATGGGATGCTTAGCATATTCTCCTTCTTTTACAAAACGGTCGTAATAGGGGATATGATTATAGAGGGAGAGTATTAGAGCAAATGTGTGTTGGGCGACGCTGTGTGTTGAATAATCGGCAACGTTTTTTACGGTAATACCTTTTTGGTGGGCATACTCTGCATCAATGTGGTTTATACCTGTAGCAGCTGCACAAATAAGCTTTAGATCGGGGGTATGGTCTAAAACATTACGATCGATTACTACTTTGCAGGTTATTGCAATGTCGACTTTTTGAAGCCGTTCGATGGTTTGAAAAGGTTGGGTAGTGGGATAATAAATTACCTCGCCCAACTGGTCAATTTGATGCAGGTTAGGAATTTCGCCCATCGTTTCGGTATCGAGGAAGGCTATCTTCATGTCTTATTGGCAAATTTTCGAACTTTGGATTGAAAATGTAGTTTAATGCAACTGAGTACCTATAAGGTGAATAAATTCTTCTCGTGTTTTGGTCTCGCGCATGAAAACCCCAGTGAATGCCGATGTTGTTGTGACCGAATTCTGTTTCTGAATTCCACGCATCATCATACAAAGGTGGTGAGCTTCAATTACAACGGCTACCCCAAGAGGATTAAGACTTTCTTGTATGCAATCTCTGATTTGCATGGTGAGTCTTTCTTGTACCTGAAGCCTTCTTGCGTATGCATCTACGACTCGGGCTATTTTACTTAATCCTGTAATTTTTCCATTAGGAATATAGGCCACATGGGCCTTGCCAAAAAATGGAATTAAATGATGTTCGCAAAGGGAGTATAGTTCTATATCTTTTACAATAACCATTTGTCGGTAATCCTCCTCAAATGTAGCCGATTGGATAATCTGCTTGGGATCGATATTATAACCATGAGTTAAAAACTGGATTGATTTAGCAACTCGAAGAGGGGTTTTAAGCAAACCATCACGTTGCCAGTCGGGATCAATTAGCTGAAGTATTCTGTTGTATAATTGTTCCAGTTCGCGCGTTTTTTCAGCATTAAACTGTTCGATCCGCAAGTATTGATCATCGTCGATAAATTCGGGGCGTTTGAGTTTTGAATCAATTTTATTCTCCATAGTATTCAACAATATTATTTTCGGTTTCAACTAAACGTATGCAATGTAGCTCTGCACCTAAAGCACGGATGTATGGGGAGAGTTTTTCCCATATAGCAACTGTTATATTTTCCGACGACATAACTTTTCCCTTTAAGAAATCAACTTCCAGGTTTAGATTCTTATGATCCATAAGATTTATAACCTGCTCGCGTATAATTCGGCTCAAATCGGTAAGATTTAAAAGGTAACCTAATTCGGGTTTTATATGACCTTTGATGGTAACATATAATTCGTAATTGTGTCCATGCCAAAGTGGATTAGAGCACTTGCCGTATACTTCAAGGTTTTTTTCATCGCTCCAATCGGGGTTAAACATTCGATGAGCAGCATTAAACCGCTCTCTTCGGGTTACATAAACATAACTCATGAACAATTAACTTTATTACAACACAACAAAGTCATCTTGGAATATGTTTGCTAATAGCACAGGATAAATTTTACAAAAAACGGTCAATATTAATGTTTTTTTTCTTACTTTGTGTTAAGAGCAATTTAGGTTCAAAGTTAATATTGTTTTAAAAATTTGCGCATTGAATATATTAGTTGTTGCTTCATCCGAAAAAGAAATTAAGTTTGTTTTAGAGCAGGAAGTTGCGGTTTTCTTGCCCGGTGAAAATGTATATAGTGTGTCTAGGGGTGAAAATACGGTCGAATTTTTGATAACTGGGCCCGGAATGGTTCATGCAACCCATTGGGTAACACGTATTTTGTGTAACAAAAAATACGATCTTGTTGTTCATGTTGGCCTTGCAGGAAGTTTTCGTAATAATATCAGGGTTGGATCGGTTGTGAATGTTGAAACTGATTTCTTTGCCGATCTTGGTTTTTCGGAGAAAGGCTCGGTAAAAAGTTTTTTTGAAGTAGGTGTGATAGATAGGAATACATTTCCTTTTCGCGATGGAGGTTTAAAATATACCTTTGATATCTCTGGTTTTCGTTTACTAAAAACACTGCCCAAAGTTAATGCTATTACTGTTAGCCATAATACTTCCGAGCCTGCAGATATGGCAAAGAAAATCGATAAATATAATCCCGACATCGAAACGCTCGACGGGGCTGCAGTGTTGCTTTGCTGTTTGATATATAACATACCTTGTATCTCAATTCGTGCAGTGTCATATCAGGTCGAGTCTTTTACCTTTCGAAGCTGGCAACTACCCGAAGTGCTTTTCTCTTTAGGCAAACATTTGTTTTTTCTAATCAACGAATTAATGCAAAGGAGGAGCTAAGGTTTCAGGGATCTATCCAGTCTCCATTATCTTTTATTATCTGAATAAGCTCGTCTACAGCTTTTTCCGATGAAATGTTTCTTTTGATTATTTCTTTTCCTTTGTATAGCGTGACTTTATCGGGTCCTGCACCAACATATCCGTAGTCGGCATCGGCCATTTCGCCGGGTCCATTGACAATACAACCCATGATAGCTATTTTTAAATGACGCAGATGCGAAGTCTTTTCCTTAATTCTGGCTGTTGTAGATTGCAAGTCAAAAAGTGTTCGACCGCAAGAGGGACATGAAATGTATTCGGTTTTAGTCGTTCTTACTCTTGCTGCTTGCAAAATGGTAAAGCTAACATTGTGTATATCATTCGGTTTTACAGCTCCAGCATTACGTATCCAAAGGCCATCGGCCACATTATCGACAAAGAACAAACCAGTATCGGCCGATGCACGTATGGCTATGTCTTCGATGTTGTCGAACGAGTAGTTGCGGTTGATTATTACGGGGCTCTTTATACTGTTTTTTCGAAGTTGTGCCATAACTTCACGTTGTTCGGCAGGTGAGGATGAAAAACTTTCCAGGATAATAACTGTTTTTTGCTGGTGTTGTTGTAACGTTTCGAAAAGAGCAGGTCGAATATCTTCGGCCGAAAAAATTACAAAGTTTAACAGCATGTGCTTGGGGCCGTAATAGTCGTATTCGGCAGCTGTGTATAGAGGGTATACATTTTCAAAATTCTTTGCGTACAAAAACCAGTCGTGCAGGTTAATAATATACAGTTTATCTCCACTCAAATGCTCGAGTTGGTTCTTATTTAAAAGGTAATAAAAATCGGGTTCTACAGCATTCTTTAACGTGTTGGTAAGTGAGAAATCAAAGTCGGCAATAACAATTGGTTGAAACGCGCTTCCAATTTGGTTTATGGTAAGTGAGTTTCTGGCTTCGAAGTTAAATGGATCTTTCAGTTGATAAATTTCGGGAAACGAAAAGGATAAATTTCGTGGGAAAAATTTGGCAAGCTTTTGAGCTACCGGTATTTCGGCTTCAGGGTCTTCGGTAAGAGAGACTCGAATGGTGTCGCCAATACCGTCGGCAAGAAGCGTGGCAATACCTACGGCCGATCGAATACGTCCGTCGATACCATCGCCTGCCTCAGTTACTCCCAAGTGCAAAGGATAGTCGAAGCCCTCTTGTTTCATAGTGCTCACTAAAAGCCGGTAGGCTTGAACCATTATTCGGGTATTACTTGCTTTAAGCGAGATAACAAGGTTGTGAAAATTCTCAGCAGCGCACATTCTGACAAATTCCATGGCCGACTCTACCATTCCGGCGGGGGTGTCGCCGTATCGATTGACTATACGTGGGCTTAGCGAGCCATGATTTACTCCAATTCTAATAGCAGTACCGTTTCTACGACAAATGTCTAAAAGCTTGCGTAACTTGTTGTGAATTTTTTCAAGTTCTTCTTTGTACTCCTTTTCGCTTAAATCGCCGATAATGTTTCGACGGGTAGCATAATTACCAGGATTGATTCGGACCTTTTCGACAATTTGAGCTGCTATCTCAGCAATGTCGGGGTTGAAATGCACATCGGCTACCAGAGGGGTACGATAACCTCTTCGTCTAAGCTCAGCTTTTATATTTTTCAAATTCTCCGCATCTTGTGAGGTGGGGGTTGTAATTCGGACCAATTCGCCCCCTGCTTCAATTATGCGTATACATTGGCTAACAGTTGCTTCAGTATCGAGAGTGGGGGTATTGGTCATACTTTGAATTCGTATGGGTTGATTACCGCCCAAAACGACCTCTCCTATTTTGACCTCTCTGGTAATGTATGGTGTAAAATTGCTGTCGACAATTCTCACTCCCATTGTTTAAAGGTTATTGAGTTCTTCAATAAATTCGCTGGCCAAAGTACCTTCGGCAATTTGCGAGACCCCTCCACAGAGTTTTATATTCCATTTTTCGTCGAGCGAGATGATAAGTTTTCCACCAGGCATATTTACTGCTACTTCTTTGCCGGTAAGGCCTTTTTTATGAACAACGGCTACGGCTGCGCATGATGAGCTTCCCGATGCCAAAGTATAGCCTGCACCCCTTTCCCATATAAGCATGTCTATTTCATTATCCGATACAGGTTTAACGAATTGGACATTAATACGATTTGGAAACATGGGATGATTTTCAATCATTGGGCCATAGGTCTTTACCAACTGCTCATCGAGCTTGTCGGTCAATATCACACAATGGGGGTTACCCACCGATACGCAATGAATGCTGAATGTTTTGTCCTCAATCTTTAGTGGGTAGTCAAAGCATACATCCTCTGTACATTCTACTGGTATTTCTTTTGTTTTAAATGTGGCTTTCCCCATATCAATGGTAATTAACGAGGCTTTGCCTTTTATTTGTTTGTCGATATTTGCTGTTACAATTCCTCCCGAAGTATAAATCTTGAAGGAGGTTGAGCTGCAATAACCATAATCGAAGAGAAACTTGGCAAATATGCGTAAACCATTTCCGCTTTTTTCTGCCTCAGAACCGTCGGGATTAAAAATTTTAAGTCGATATAAATCAGCTTCTTTGCCATCGAACAATAAGATTCCGTCGGACCCTATTCCAAAGTGAACATCACAAATTCTTCGAATTGTCGATTCATTGAGTGGAAAGTCAAGTTGTCGGGCATCGAGTACCAAGTAATCGTTGCCCAAGCCATGCGATTTAACAAAACTATTTTTTCCAAGCATTGCTTCTGGTTTAAAAAAAGCAAAACTAACCAATTTTTATTGGAAATTACTGGCGATTTTTGTCCTTTTTGATAAATGTTTGAGAGAAAAAAAGTAAAAATTTTCTTTTTTCAGAGTTTAGCATAAATTATTTCAGAAACTATTTACTTTAAAAGATGTTTAATCAAAAGTCTACCCCATTTGTTAGGATTGAACAAACTTAAAATTATGCGTACCGATAAAATAAAATGGTTAAAACGTCTTGGCCTTGCCGGATTTATTTTTTTTCTTCTTAAAGGACTATTTTGGTTAGCTGTTTTCTTCGGATTGGGTGAAATATTTTTTTAATAAAATTTTTAGAAAAAAATATTCTTCACACAAAGTTTGGTAATTAACTTTATTAAGTTCAATGGCGACAAATAGCTTTTTATGCCTGAGGAGTTGGACCACCAAAGTTCATGGGAATGACTGGTGGTATAGGGTCAACATTTTTTATCTGGCCATGAACTGCCTCGTATTTTGCTATATTGTCCTTAAGTGCATATAATAGTCGCTTAGCATGCTCGGGTGTAAGGATAATTCTCGACTTTACATCGGCCTTGGGAACCCCTGGCATTATTCGAACAAAATCTATTACAAACTCAGAAGGCGAATGAGTTATGATGGCTAAATTTGAGTAAGTGCCTTGTGCAACATCCTCTTTAAGCTCTATTTGAATTTCGTGTCCTTCGTTTTTATTGTTTTCCATAATTGATTATTCTTTAATTATCACCCTGTAAAGTTACGAGTTTTTTGAAATTTTACATTGCTATATAATCTTCATTATTGGCAAAGTACGGACAAATATCTCCAACATCTTTATCCATAAACCATTACATAAATCAAGCTCCAGACTCTTTTCTAAATAAGCGATATTGATAGATTGCGGATTGTTTGGAAAAAGTTATCAACAATGTGGTAAAAAATGGATAAAAGTGGTAAAAAGTGGTAAAAATTGTATTAATTTTACCTGCAAAATTCGATATCGAATGAATTCTTTTATAGGAGATTATGCGTGTAAGATCGACGAAAAAGGTCGGCTTCTACTGCCAGCTGCATTTAAAAAGGCATTGCCGGCAGAGGCGCATAATACTTTTGTGGTAAAAAAAGATATTTATGAGCCTTGCCTGGTTTTATATCCACTTAACGAGTGGGACAAGCAGGTTCAGATTATTAGGCAACGACTAAATCCATATAATCGAGAGCATAATGCATTTTTACGCGGTTTTTTTAAGGGAACGGCCGAGATTGAGCTCGATGCAACAAATCGATTGCTTATACCTAAACGATTACTTGAAGAAGTGAAAATAGAAAGAGAAGTGATACTCTCGGGACAGGATGGAAAAATTGAAATATGGAACAAAGATGCTTATGAAAATATCAGTCGTGCTGACGAATTTGCGCGGCTGGCCGAAAAGATAATGGGAGGTGATTTTATCAATAATCAATAGATAGCAATGTATCATGTACCTGTGCTTTTGGATGCCGTGATAGAAGGGTTGCAAATTAAACCCGACGGGGTATACGTCGATGCAACTTTTGGTGGAGGAGGTCATGCACGGGCTATTTTGAACAAACTTACAACAGGTAGACTAATAGCTTTCGATCAGGACGAACATGCTGCGAAAAACATACCCGACGATAATCGATTTGTTTTTGTAAATAACAACTTTCGATACATGAAAAATTTTTTACGATATCTAAAATATGAGAAAATTCAAGGTATACTTGCCGATCTTGGGGTATCGTCGTATCAGTTTGATACTGGCGAAAGAGGTTTTTCGTTTCGCAGCGAGGCTGAATTGGATATGCGTATGAATCCGCATGCCGAAATCGATGCCAAGTATATACTTAATAACTATTCCGAGCAGCAGCTTGCCGACATTTTTTATCATTATGGTGAAATTCGCAATGCACGTTGTCTGGCAAAAGCCATAGTGGTTGCTCGTTCATCGCATGCTATTCGAACGGTAAATGACCTTAATAATGCCATCGAAAAATGTTTGCCCGTGTATGAATATTACAAATACATGGCTAAAGTTTTTCAAGCCATACGGATAGAGGTAAATGACGAGCTCAATAGCTTGAAGGATTTATTGATGTCGGCAACCGAATGCCTCGATACCGGAGGGCGTTTAGTAATCATCTCATATCATTCGCTCGAAGATCGTATGGTGAAAAATTTTATTCGAACGGGTAATGTTGAGGGAAAAACTGAGAAAGATCTTTTTGGAAATATTAATAAGCCATTTAGGGCTGTAAACAAGGATGTTATTGTGCCTTCTGAATCTGAAATTACAGCGAATAATCGTGCACGAAGTGCCAAATTACGTATTGCTGAAAAAATATAGGCTATGGCTGACGCTCAAAATAATAACAATAACATTGAATTTATAAGCTCGAAGCAGGAGAAAGCCGAGCTTAAAAAGTTTACGTTCAAGCAGTGGATTTCGGGAAGTTTGTTGGCACAGTCGAGTTTTCGCAGGCAGTTGCCATTTTTAATTTTTCTTTCTTTTTTGGGGTTTCTATACATTGGCAACCGCTACCATGCCGAAAAACTGACCAGGCAGATGAATATGTTACAGCGCGAATTGGATGAGTTGAGGGCAGAATCGATTAATACAGCTGCAGAATTAATGTTTTTCTGTCGGCAATCGCAGGTTCAAAAACGAATAGATGAAACTGGCCTTGGACTAAGGGAAGCAGTTGTTCCGCCTGCTAAAATAAAAAGATACCAATGAGATGAACTTAAGATATATCATTTACCACAAAATATGTCTATAAAAAAAGACATACTATGGCGTTTTGGAGTTGTATATGTTGGAATATTGCTTTTAGGGCTGGGAATTGTGGCGCGAATTATATATCTGCAGTTCGTTGAGGTGGGTGAACTTACAAAAAAAGCGCAACAATTATCGGTACGAAATATGGAAATTATTCCCAACCGGGGCAATATTTTAGCATGCGACGGAAGGCTTTTAGCTACTTCGGTTCCCTATTACGAGATCCGAGTTGATCTTAGTCCTGCCGTGGTGCCTAATTCATTGTTTCGCGAATCGATTGATTCTTTAGCTTTGAGACTTTCGCAAATTTTTAAGGATAAATCACCTCAGGCATATAAATCAGAGCTTATTAAGGCTCGAAAAGAAAACAACCGGTATTACCTACTCAAACGTAAAGTCGATTTTGAACAATTGCGACAGTTGAAGGCTTGTCCTATTTTCCGGTTGGGGAAGAACAAAGGAGGTCTTATTATCGAACAAACAGGGGTTAGGTTTATGCCCCATGGCGACCTGGCAGCACGTACCATTGGCTATCTCTCGCGTAGCGAAAACGGTAATGAGGTGGGGATTGAAGGTTCGTTTGATACCGAATTGGCAGGAGTAAAAGGTCTGAAAGTAATGCAACGTGTACCCGGTGGTGTGTGGATGCCAATTAACGATGAGAACGAAATTGAGCCAAAAGATGGATACGACGTGGTTACTACTATCGACCTCAACATACAGGACGTGGCTCAGGAAGCATTGCGTCGTCAGCTCGAATTACATAATGCCCAACATGGTGTTGCCATACTTATGGAGGTGCAGTCGGGCGAAATCAAGGCAATTGCTAACCTTGGTCGTGACGAAGCAGGCCGGTACCGAGAAGTATTCAATTATGCAATAGGCGAAAGCACCGAACCAGGATCGACCATCAAATTGGCATCCTACATGGCTGCTCTTGAAGATGGTTATATCGACCTTAATGATACAATAGATACCGGAAAAGGCAAATGGAAAATTTATGATAAGGAGATAACCGACTCGCACAAAGGTGGATTGGGCAAGATAACAGTCAAACAAGCTTTTGCATATTCTTCCAATGTGGCCGTATCTAAAATCATTATGCAGTATTACAAAGGAAAAGAAATTCAGTTTGTTAAGCATTTTTATGATTTTGGCCTAAATAAAAAACTAGGACTTCAGATACAGGGCGAAGCCGAACCTTTGGTAAAATATCCGGGAACTAAATATTGGTCGGGAATTACCATGGCCATGATGAGTTTTGGCTATGAGATAAAACTCACACCTTTACAAATTTTGGCTTTTTATAATGCGGTAGCTAACAATGGTCGACTTGTACGTCCTTTACTGGTAAAAGAGCTTCGGTTCAACGGCCGAACAGTTAAAAGATTTGAGCCCGAAGTAATTATTCCTTCCATTTGTTCGATGTCGACAATCCGAAAGGCACGTGAGATGCTTGAAGCAGTCGTAAAAAACGGAACTGCCAAAAATCTCGACGACTCTTTATTGCAAATAGCTGGTAAAACTGGTACAGCTCAAATTGCTATTAAAAATCTAGGTTATCGTAAGGGAACAAGTATTAGTTACCAGGCTTCGTTTGTTGGATATTTTCCTGCTAATAACCCAAAATATTCATGTATTGTTGTAGTTAATGCTCCTTCGAATGATGTGTATTATGGAAATCTTGTGGCCGGGCCAATTTTTAAAGAAATTGCCCAGAAGGTATATGCTACAAGCTTTGAGTTACACAACGAGGTTATTAAAGGTAAGCGACGACTAAAAACCGCTACACCTGAACTATCCGATGGTTTTGTTACGGATCTAGAAAAAACCTTACAAGAGTTGGGTATTTCATACGATAAATCCGACGATAACGCCTTATGGGTTTCGCCTAAAAAGCAAGACTCTGAAGTTATTCTGAACAAAAGATTGGTGATAGATAATTTGGTACCCAATGTTGTAGGTATGGGGGCTAAAGATGCTGTATACCTATCGGAGAAAGCAGGTTTAAGACCTGTACTAATTGGATTTGGGAAAGTGGTTAAACAGTCGATACCTCCAGGTATACAGGCAAGAAAAGGCGATTCTTTTGTTTTAACGCTACAGGCTAACTAATAAATTGAACTAAAATGAAAGTATTAGGCAACCTACTAAAAAACATAGAGTTAATTCGGACAGCAGGTAATCTCAATGTTCCCATACGTAGTATTGAGGCCGATTCGAGGAAAATTGAAAAGGATGATGTTTTTGTAGCTGTAAGAGGAACCCAGGTCGACGGACATCAGTTCATCGATAAGGCTATTGAAC
This sequence comes from Bacteroidales bacterium, assembly GCA_026416115.1. Classification (GTDB taxonomy): domain Bacteria; phylum Bacteroidota; class Bacteroidia; order Bacteroidales; family DTGW01; genus JAKPGM01. The sequence continues at coordinate 14,279 of JAOAFU010000136.1, forward strand.
AAGGGGCGCGTGTTGTGGTTTGCGAAAGCATACCCGAGCACTTTAATCCTCAAATTACCTGGATTCAAGTTGCCGATTCGTCGAAGGCTCTGGGTCGGATGGCTTGTAATTACTACGATAATCCTTCCGAAAAATTAAAGCTTGTGGGTATTACTGGAACCAACGGAAAAACGACTACTGTAACTCTTCTATATCGGTTATTTGAATCGTTGGGTTATAAGGCAGGACTTATTTCGACAGTAATTTATAAAGTCCACGATGAGAGTTACGAGGCAACCCATACTACCCCCGATGCATTAACTATTAATAAGCTTTTGTCCGAAATGGTTAATCGAGGTTGTACTTATGCCTTTATGGAGGTGAGTTCTCATTCTTTAGTTCAACATCGAACCGAGGGTTTAAAGTTTGCAGTGGCTATTTTCTCCAACATAACCCACGATCACCTCGATTACCATAAAACTTTCGACGAGTATATAAAAGCAAAAAAAATGCTATTCGATTCGCTTTCGCCCGATGCTTATGCTTTAGTTAACCTCGACGACAAAAATGGTCGGGTTATGGTTCAAAATACTAAAGCTATGGTAAAGACTTACGCCATGCGAACGATGGCCGACTTTATGGTGAAAGTGGTCGAAAGTCATTTCGATGGTATGCATCTTCAGATTAATGGAATAGATATGCATACACCTTTTATTGGTCATTTCAATGCCTATAATTTATTGGCTGTATACGGAACATCAGTTTTACTCGGGGTTGAGTCTACCGAAGCTTTAACTCATTTAAGCGCTTTACACGATGTGCCGGGTCGCTTCCAGGCAATACGATCGTCGAATGGTATTTTGGCCATTGTCGACTATGCTCATACCCCCGATGCTTTAGTGAATGTTTTAAATACAATTAATCAGTTGCGTAAAGGCAATGAGCAACTTATTACCGTAGTTGGGGCTGGAGGAAACCGCGACAAAACGAAACGCCCCGTTATGGCAAAAGTTTGTGTTGAGCAGTCGGATAGAGTGATTTTGACGTCCGACAATCCGCGCAATGAAGACCCCAACGATATTATTAACGACATGCTTGCAGGGGTCGACTCACTAAACCGAAAAAAAGTGCTAACTATCACCGATAGGGCAGAAGCTATTCGTACAGCTACCTTATTGGCTAAACCAGGTGATATAATACTTTTGGCCGGCAAAGGACATGAAACATACCAGGAAATTAAAGGGGTTAAACATCATTTCGATGATAGAGAGGAAATAAAAAAAGCTTTTGAAAACCTATAATACCATTAAATCATGTTGTACCATTTGTTTGTATATCTCGATAAAGCATATCAGCTACCTGGAGCCGGACTCTTTTATTATCTGTCATTTCGCTCGGCCATGGCAGCCATTCTTTCTTTGATCATCTCATTAATTATTGGGAAAAAAATTATTCAGATTCTTCAAAGAAAACAAATAGGAGAAGAAATACGAAATCTCGGACTAGAGGGGCAACTTTCCAAACGTGGTACTCCAACAATGGGAGGTATAATCATTCTGGCTAGTATTTTGGTACCAACATTACTATTTGCCAATCTTACCAATATATACATTATTTTGATGATAATTACAACAGTTTGGCTTGGTTTTGTTGGCTGGATAGATGATTATATCAAGGTTTTCAAAAAGAACAAGGAAGGATTGGAAAGCAAATTCAAGCTTGCCGGTCAGATAGTTTTAGGCTTAATTGTGGGAGTTACACTTTGGTACAGCAATGATGTTGTTATTCGCGAAAAAGTAGTTCGCCCTGTAACGGTTCAGGTGGGCGATAGCATTTCCCGTAAAATTGAAGTTTCCTATTACAGAGAAGTTAAGTCGACCAAGACAACCATACCTTTTGTAAAAAATCATGAATTCAATTATCGCGACCTGGTTTCATTTGCTCATGAGCATGCCGAATGGTTAAAATGGTTCGTGTATGTTTTGGCTATTATATTTATCATCACAGCGGTTTCCAATGGAGCTAATATAACCGACGGTCTCGATGGTCTTGCAACAGGAACGTCGGCCATTATTGGTGCTACTTTGGGTATACTGGCTTATGTCTCAGGTAATGCTATTTTTTCCGATTATCTCAATATTATGTACATACCCAATAGTGGCGAACTGGTAGTTTTTGCAAGCGCTTTTATGGGGGCTACTATTGGTTTTTTATGGTATAACTCGTATCCAGCTCAGGTATTTATGGGCGATACAGGTAGCCTTGCACTCGGCGGAATTATTGCTGTATTTGCTATCGTTATTCGCAAAGAGCTTCTTATTCCCATACTTTGCGGAATTTTTCTGGTTGAAAATCTTTCGGTAATGCTACAGGTAAGTTATTTTAAATATACCAAACGTAAGTATGGCGAGGGTAGACGAATTTTTTTAATGGCGCCCCTGCATCATCATTACCAGAAAAAAGGGTATCCCGAAACCAAGATAGTTACCCGTTTCTGGATTGTTGGTTTTTTATTAGCTGTTATTACCATTGTTACATTGAAAATTCGATAAAAGAAAAGGAATATGAAACGTATAGTAGTATTAGGATCGGGCGAAAGTGGTACTGGAGCTGCTGTTCTGGCCAAAGTTAAAGGATTCGAGGTTTTTGTTTCTGACGCCGGAGCAATTAAGGACTCCTATCGACAAATGCTTGAAAAGTACAATATTCCTTACGAAGAAAAGCAACACACGGAAGAACTAATACTCAATGCCGATGAAATAATTAAAAGTCCTGGTATTCCCTCAAAGGTGCCTATTGTTCAAAAAGCTATTGAAAGAGAAATCCCAGTAATTTCGGAACTCGAATTTGCTGCACGTTATACTTCGGCTTTCAAGGTATGTATTACGGGTAGTAATGGAAAAACAACTACCACTACGCTTATTTACCATTTGATGAAAAAGGCTGGTATGAATGTTGGTCTGGCCGGAAACGTCGGTAAAAGTTTTGCTTTCCAGGTAGCTACCGAAAACTTCGATTATTATGTAATTGAAATAAGCAGTTTTCAGCTCGAAGATATGTATGAATTTAAAGCCGATATCGCTATACTACTCAATATAACTCCCGATCATCTCGATCGATACGACTACGACCTCCAAAAATATGTCGATGCTAAATTCAGAATTACCCAAAATCTTACTGAAGAAGATTATTTTATCTATTGTTCCGACGACGAATTAACTATCCGAGAATTGGAGAAGATCGTTATTAGGGCCCAGCAATTACCCTTTAGTATTCAGCACAAACATAAACCAGGCGCATATGTTGAACAGAATAATATTGTTTTCGATTGGCAGAATATCAATTTTAGTCTTTCGATCGAAGAATTATCGTTAAAGGGAAAACATAATACCTATAATTCTATGGCTGCCGGTCTGGCTGGCAATGTTCTTAACATCAGAAAAGAAATTATCAGGGAAGCCTTGATGGATTTTAAAGGTGTAGAGCATAGATTGGAAAGAGTATTGAATGTAGAAGGTGTAGAATTTATTAATGATAGCAAGGCTACTAATGTTAATTCGGTGTGGTATGCGCTCGAGTGTATGACAGCACCTGTAATATGGATTGCTGGCGGAACCGACAAGGGAAACGACTATTCGCCATTGCACGATCTGGTAAGGAAAAAAGTTAAAGCTTTGGTGTGTTTGGGGAAAGATAATACGAAATTAATCAAAGCTTTCGAGCATATTATCCCCACGATTGTCGACACACATTCGATGCGCGACGCAGTTAAGGCTGCATACGGACTAGCTGAGAAAGGCGATGTTGTTCTTCTCTCGCCTGCATGTGCTAGTTTCGATCTTTTTGAAAACTTCGAAGATCGTGGACGTAAATTTAAACAGGCTGTTAAGGAACTATAATATGGTGGATAAGTTAAGTAAATACCTGCGGGGCGATAAGGTGATTTGGGGGATAATTATCCTCTTGTCGCTGGTTTCCTTGTTGGCTGTATATAGCTCTACGGGTACAATTGCCTATCGTTATCGCGAAGGCAATACGCTTTATTATTTCCTTCGACAAGGCTCATTTTTAATTATGGGTTTACTGGCTATCTATGTGACCCATCTTATCCATTACAAGTATTATTCGCGTTTAGCACAGATATTCTTATTCATCGCTATACCTTTGCTATTAGTAACTCTTTTTATGGGTACAAGCGTTAATGCCGCTCCCCGTTGGCTCACAGTACCAGTTATTGGTTTTACGATCCAAACATCCGATTTTGCCAAGGTGGCTATTATCATGTATATGGCGCGTATGCTGGCAATGAAGCAAGACCAAATTAAAAATTTTAAAGAGGCTGTTCTTCCAATACTGTTACCGCTTGCTCTTGTTTGCGCTCTAATATTGCCGGCCAATTTTTCGACTGCTTTTATGATTTTTATAGTTGGCATGATACTCATGTTTATCGGACGAGTATCTTTCAAACATTTGTTATTAATTAATCTAGGTGGACTGGTTTTTATTGCACTTTTTATCTTTTTGATCCCTTTGACCAAAACAGGCTTGGGTTACAGGGTCGAAACTTGGAAAAATCGTATCGAGAGCTTTGTGATAGCCGACAAGGATAAGTCGGATGACGATAATTATCAGGCCGAACAGGCAAAAATTGCCGTAGCTACTGGTGGGGTTCTTGGGAAAGGTCCTGGAAATAGCACGCAACGAAATTTTCTTCCAAATCCTTTTTCCGATTTTATATATGCTATCATAATCGAGGAATATGGCCTTATTGGTGGGGTAATAATTCTTTTACTCTATTTGATTTTGTTGTACCGAGCAGGTGTTATTGTTCGAAAGTGTGAGCGCACTTTTCCTGCATTTCTCGCTATGGGGCTGACTTTACTCCTGGTAATGCAGGCTATGATAAATATGGCTGTAGCTGTTAACCTTATCCCTGTTACCGGGCAAACGTTGCCCTTAGTTAGTATGGGGGGGTCGTCGATATTATTTACCAGCTCGGCATTGGGAATTATTTTGAGTGTAAGCAGATCGGTTATGCCTGCTGAAGATGTTACCGAGGTTGCTAAAACAGACAATTCTGTAAATAGTGAGGAAAACGAAAAAAATGATGATTTGTCGGAAGGAGATGTAAATAAATAAGCGACTACAAAATTTTATGAATAAAAAGTCAAATATACGGATTATTATATCGGGTGGAGGAACAGGAGGACACCTTTTCCCTGCCATTGCTATAGCAAATGCCCTAAAAAAAATTAATCCTGAAATCGAAATTCTTTTTGTAGGTGCATTAGGTCGAATGGAAATGGAGAAAGTTCCTGCTGCAGGCTATCAAATTATTGGTTTGCCTGTAGAAGGTTTTAATCGAAAACATATATATAAGAATATTCGCGTAATTTTTAAACTATTAAAAAGCCTTTGGCTATCGAGAACTATAATCAGAAAATTTAGACCTCATGCAGCTATAGGTGTGGGAGGGTATGCAAGCGGACCATTGCTTTGGATGGCTTCTTTTTCAAAAATTCCGATATACATTCAGGAACAAAATTCTTATGCTGGAATAACCAATAAGCTGCTTGCCAAGAGAGCTAAAAGAATTTTTGTGGCTTATAGCAACATGGAGAAATTTTTTCCTGCCAAGAAGATTCATATAACCGGCAACCCTGTTCGTGAGGGAATTGAACTAGTGCATAGTCTTCGTTTAAGAGGTATTGAACATTTCAAACTCTCGCCCCAACGAAAAACTATACTTTGTTTAGGAGGTAGTCTTGGAGCACGAAGCATTAACGACGCTATTGTAGCTTATCTTGAATGGTTTTATGAACAGCAGCATGTTCAGCTCATTTGGCAATGTGGAAAGATTTATTTTGAACGATTAAAATCTTTAGTTGAACCCCATCGGAATGTACTTTTGCTCGATTTTATTTCGGATATGGAGCTTGCTTATGCAGCAGCCGATTTAATAATAAGCCGTGCTGGTGCAGGAACTATATCCGAACTGTGCATTGTGGGTAAACCTGTTATATTAGTGCCATCGCCCAACGTTGCAGAAGACCACCAGACGAAAAATGCTTTGACATTGACTAATGTCGATGCCGCTATTATGATTCCCGACAATGAGGCTAAAGTGAAACTTTTACCCGAGGCTGTAAATCTTCTGACGAATACGGAAAAATGTGCGATACTTTCGGAAAACATAAAAAAACTTGCTTTGCCTGACGCAGCTCAACATATAGCTCATGTAATTGTGAATGATTTAAATGAAAGTTAAAATGGACATCGAAAAATATAAATATTATTATTTTTTAGGCATTGGCGGGATAGGTATGAGTGCACTTGCCCGATACTTTAAGCATCGGGGTATGTTTGTCGCTGGTTACGACCGCACATCCTCCGACATTACTCAAAAGCTATGCGACGAAGGTATTCAAGTAAGCTTTAGCGATCAAACAACTAGCTTACCTCGCGAAGTGTCGGATAACCCGAGCGAAACCCTGATTGTTTACACACCAGCTATCCCCCAGGAAAGTATTTTGTTAAATTATTTCCGAACTAATGGTTTTTATTTGGCCAAACGTTCCGAAGTGCTTGGAAGACTTTTTGCTAAGGGCACTGGAATTGCTGTCGCTGGAACTCATGGCAAAACTACTACCTCGACAATGGTTGCTCACCTACTTAAGCAGTCGACCCTCGATTGCAGCGCTTTTCTTGGTGGAATATCGCTAAATTACCACAGCAATCTGATTCTTTCCAACAAAAGCTCATTGATCGTCGCTGAAGCCGATGAGTACGACCGCTCTTTCTTACAGTTGTTTCCATCGCTTGCAGTAATCACCTCTATCGACCCCGATCACCTCGATATTTATGGCACCTATCAAGAAATTATATCGGCATTCGAGGCATTTATAATGCAAATTAAATCGGGAGGTAAATTATTGTACCGCAAGGGTATACCTGCTAATACACATTGCAATCGTTCAATCGAGATATTTTCATATGGTACCGAAGATGATAGCGATTTTTATCCACTTCATGCACGAACCGATGGCCGGTATCAACTATTTGATCTAAAAACCCCCTGGGGGGTTGTCCGTCAACTTGTTCTACCATTACCAGGTAGGATGAACCTCGAGAATGCCACTGCAGCATGCGCAGTAGCTCTTCTAGAAGGTGTTACGGAAAGCGAACTTCGTAATGCACTAGCCAATTTCGCTGGAGTACGTCGTCGGTTCGAGTATCATCTCGATCATCCAAAAATTAAGCTTATCGACGATTATGCCCATCACCCCGAAGAAATAAAGGCATGTATTCAGACCGCAAAAAGTGTATATCCGGGACATAAAATAACGGGAATTTTTCAACCCCATCTTTACAGTCGTACCCGCGATTTGGCAGCAGGATTTTCCGATGCACTTAGTCAACTCGACGAAGTTATACTTCTTGACATTTATCCTGCTCGTGAACAACCCATTGAAGGAGTCAGTTCCGAACTCATTCTTAAAGAAATTAAGATTTCAAATAAATATTTGGTGTCGAAAAGCGAATTACTGTCGTTGCTCGAAAAGGTGCCTTTGCAGGTTCTTATTACTATGGGAGCAGGAGATATCGATCAGATGTTGGAACCAATTAAAAATTTACTTACATCGCTTTACATTAAAAGTTAAAGAGCAATGAAAAACTGGATGTATGTGCTAATAGGAATATCAACCGCTGTTACTGCTGGGCTTTTGCTTGGATTTACTGCTCAACAGCATAATAAGGCAATATGCCAGCAGGTAGAGGTACGCATCCTGAATAGTAACTACAATCGTTTTCTTGAGCCAAAAGATGTGCTATCAATAATTGAAAACCACAACATACGAACCAAAGGCGAACCCTTGGAAAGTGTAAATACCTATTTGATTGAGAAAATTTTACAGCATAGCCCCGTTGTTCGTAATGTTGCGGCTTATACAACGATTAAGGGCGAACTGATTATCGAAGTCGAACAACGTATTCCCATTGTAAGGATAATCGATCGAAGCCTGCAGCAATACTTTATTGATGAACAAGGGGTTGTTCTGCCCGATAATATTAAGCAAATTGCACATGTTTTGGTAGCCAACGGTCATATACCCTCGATAATAGTAAAGCCTGGGAAAAAAATAGTTAATGCCTCGTTAGATAGCGTTCCTATAGTTAACTCAACTCTTCGTAATATCTATCTTGTTTCTTCTTTTATAGCTAAAGACGATTTCTGGAAATCTCAGATCGAACAGCTTTATGTAAATGAAAAAGGAGATATGCTTTTGATACCAAGGATAGGTGGTCATGTAATAGTTTTTGGAGATGCGAGCGATCTTGAAGAGAAGTTTATAAAATTGAAATCGATGTATTATGCTTTCAATCAAATTGGTTGGAACCAGTATAAAATATTGAATCTTAAATATAAAAACCAGATAGTCTGCATAAAACGCTAAGAATATGAAACATACCGAACAAATTATTGGGGCCATTGATGTTGGCACAACCAAAATCGTAACAGTCATTGGAAAAATAAACGATTCGGGGAAGTTAGAAATACTTTCACTGGCTAAGGCCGACTCAAAAGGTGTCAAACGAGGGGTAGTACAAAATATTGAGGAAACAGTAGCCTCAATTCGTAAAACAGTTGAGGAAGCTGAGTTGAAAGCCGGCGTCAAACTTAAGGAGGTTTTTGTGGGTATAGCTGGTCAGCACATTAAAAGTATGAAAATTGGTAGTCATTTGCACCGCGATAGTCTGGATGAAGAAATTACCCGTGAGGATTTACAAAGGCTCGAAGACGATGTACGCAAGGTACCTCTCGATATTGGCGAGTCAATTATCCATGTTATTCCTCAGAGTTATGTAGTAGATAACGAGAGTGGTATTAAGAATCCTGTGGGAATGCTCGGCCGACGTATCGAAGGCAATTTTCATCTGGTTATTGCCAATATGGCTATGGCCAAAAATTTGGAAAAATGCGTAAACCGGGTAGGTTTAAAGGTTAAGTATCTTATGCTCGAGCCCATTGCTTCTGCCGAAGCCGTTCTTACCGAAGAAGAGAAAGAAGCTGGCGTAGCTCTGGTCGATATTGGGGGCGGAACCACCGATATTGCCGTTTATCACGATTTTGTTATAGCCCATACTGCTGTTATACCTTTCGGTGGAAATATTGTTACTGAAGACATTAAAAAAGGGTGTGCTATCCTGCAACGACAGGCCGAGCAGCTTAAAGTACAGTTCGGTTCAACTTTTGGCGAACTGGCCGATCCCGACAAGGTTGTTTCGATAAGCGGTATTGCAGGTCGCGAGCCACGCGAAATTAGCTTTAGAAACCTTGCTTATATTATTCAATTCCGAATGGAGGAAATTATAGATAAAGTATACTATGAGGTCGAACGTTCGGGTGTTGCCGACCGACTCAGTGCAGGTTTTGTATTTACTGGAGGTGGTGCTCTCATTCGACATCTGCCCCAATTTGTCAAATTTCGGACAGGAATGGACGTAAGAATTGGTTTTCCCAGCGAACACCTGGCTGCTAGTACACCTGCCGAATACAATCACCCCATTTATTCAACGGCTATTGGTCTTCTGCTTAAAGGATACGAATACCTGCGGAATCATAACGAGAACATTACGATGGGTACTTTGTCTTCTGCTCAGGTAATTGAACAAGAAAATGTCGAAGAAAAGCCAAAACCCGAACCCACTGTTAATATCAAAGATGGCAAAAAGAAGCCAAGCTTGCTCGATACGGTTCGTCGAACTTTTAGTGAGCTCTTCGAAGAGGATGATACTAAAATGTAGTATTAACCAAAACCATTTAAAACCTAAATGTTATGAAAGCATTTGAAGATGATTTAATTCAGTTTGAAATACAAAAGCACCGATCATCCATCATTAAAGTGATTGGTGTTGGTGGAGGTGGAGGAAATGCTGTAAATCATATGTTCCGTCAGGGGATTAAAGATGTCGATTTTGTGGTTTGTAATACCGATGCTCAGGCACTTGCCAATAGTCCTGTACCCGTTAAAGTTCAATTGGGAAGTTCTTTGACCGAAGGACGAGGAGCTGGAAATAAGCCCGACATTGGACGACAGGCTGCCATAGAAAATTTGCAGGATATCATCGATATTCTAGCGCACAATACCAAAATGGTGTTTATTACTGCTGGAATGGGGGGAGGAACAGGTACAGGTGCAGCGCCAGTGATTGCCAAAGCGGCTAAAGAGATGGGTATTCTTACAGTCGCTATTGTTACCGTACCCTTTAGGTTCGAAGGTCAGCTACGCATAAATCAGGCTATCGATGGAATAAATGAACTCGAAAAATATGTCGACTCATTATTAGTGATACATAACGAAAAATTAAGGGAGATATACGGAAATCTCAAAATTTCTGAAGCATTTGCCAAAGCCGACGATGTACTCACTATTGCTGCCAAAGGTATTGCCGAGATAATTACGGTTCATGGTTATGTCAATGTCGACTTTGCCGACGTACAAACCGTCATGTCGAACAGCGGGGTGGCCATTCTCGGTTCGGCACGTGCAAGAGGAGAAAATCGTGCACTCGATGCTATTCAGCAAGCTATCAACTCGCCTTTGCTCAACAATAACGATATTCGTGGCGCCAAAAGCATTCTGCTTAATATCACTTCGGGCGAAGACGAAGTTTCGATGGACGAAGTAGGAGTTATTACCGATTATGTAACTAATGCTGTTGCAAAAGATGCTCTTCTTATAT
>JAOAFU010000146.1 GCA_026416115.1 Bacteroidales bacterium
GTATTCACATACATCATATCGTAATGATTTTCCTGAACCGAGAACTGAGAAGATAATCTTAGTCGACTATTAATTTTGAGATGTATTTGAGGTTGAATTTTGTAATCATTTGAATTACTGGTTTTTGAGAAACTATAGGAAGTATTCAGAGCAAATGTAACCGGCTTAGCCCAGTCGGTATTAAAATTCATCCCAAAATGCCAATAAGGAAACATCTTGAAAGAAGGACCGCCTCTTAAAAACCTTGTATCGAGGCCTCCCTGAAATCGATATGCCCATATACTTGTTTGCCAGTTATTAACAAAATGCAGGAAAGAAGATATTAAGTATGTTTCCGACTCATGCTGTCCTCCAAAGTTCCATCGATGCGAGTTTTCTAAATTTACGACATACTCTCTCACTACTTTTGCTGGAACAGTCTCGTGATAACGTAACTCAAGTTTTTGATCGATAAAATCGGCTCGTTGCTGATACCCTAAATCATTAAGTTCGAGACCGGGAGAACGAAACGAAATAGACTCAGAGAAACTAAATTTATTTTTTCCTGTACGACCAAACTCAATTTTACCCCCATAACCATTTAGCTTAGTTGCCGTTGAATCGATGCTCAAATAGGTTGCATCGGGACGTTGAAAATAATGAACCGACGATTGCTGTAATTCGAGCATAGCCTCGGGCCTTCCATGTACCGAACTAAATAATGAACGAATATTTACAAAATAATTTCTATCGCTTATAAATTGGTTATAATCAATACCTGCTGTATATGCAGCCCTATTAATAGCATACAATGCTGGATGATTAATATCGCGATGAGTGGTAGTAAAAATTGCACCAAGCGAAGAATTTCCTTTGTTATAGTCTTTTTGAATCCGATACAGCATGTAATTGGTTAATGGATCGGCAGGCAATTTATACCTACTTCCAGCGGAATCGATCAAGGCATATTCTCTGTTTGTAAGACTTTGTAATATAGCCACCGAAAGTCCATTCGCTGTTTTTCCCGATAATTTCACTGCATCGAGAATATCGGTATTAGAAGCGACTTTTACAAATTTCTTATTGCTTTCGTCTTCGTCGGGTACGGAGACTGGGGAGTGCCCAATGCGTCGAGAGTAGAACAGAATATCATCATCTATGTTATAGTCGAGAATACTTTTTCCCTCTAAAAAGAAAGGACGTTTTTCTTCGTAAAAAGTTTCAAAAGCCGATAAATTCATTTCCGATGGGTCAGCCTCTACTTGACCAAAGTCGGGATTGAGAGTATAATCGAGAGTAAAATCGCTTCCTATACCAATCTTGCCATCCATACCAACGGTATAGTTATAGTCTGTTTTCTCAGAAAGAGGATTATCAGCATCAACTGGATTTGTACTTACTTTAGCTAAAGTATATGGCATAAATTCGATTCTTTTCGAAGCAGGTAAATCTTTTATTCCTCTAAGCTCACCAAAAGAATAAATAAAGCCAGCATTATTTCGTGGTATTAGGCTCCACTGAACTTCCTCCGATTTACGTCCAATCCATCTCCACGAATGCATACCCCATACTTGCTCAGGTTTATTGTTATACCTTAATTGTGTGAAAGGAATTTTAAGCTCGGCTGTCCATCCCGAATCGATCATCGCTGTTTTTCCAGTCCAAACAGCATTCCAATTAAAATCGGGCTGCCCATCGCTTTTAACAATCAGATCGATAAGTGAACCACCTGCAGTTATATTAAATTCGTAGCCCGTCTTATGATCAAAATAACTATCGAAATTAATACCCACAATATCGCCAACAAATTCGTCACGATTTCCGACATCTTTCATTATTTTATCTGGCTCATTATCGTAACATTTAAAGGCAACATATATATATTTATCATCGTACAATACTTTTAGCTGTGTTTTCTGCGATGCTTTAGCCCCTTCAGTTGGCATATATTGGACAAAATCCTCTGACCAATTACCTATATTCCAACATTCATCATCGAGCTTACCGTCAATAACAGGAGGGGTACTTATTCTCTCGGTTACATATATTCGTTTATAGACCCCTCTATTTCTAACCTCAACCGTATCTTTCACTTTTCCGTATCCCAGATTTAACAAGCAAAAATTAAAAACAGATAAAGCAATCAATTTGTAAATTTTCATAAAACATTAGTTGTTTAATTTTTTACAACCATTACAACGTATACCCTTATGCAATGGTAACAGACATTTGTGTTAAAAAAATGATAAAAATGCCTTTGAAAGGATAGTTAACAATAATGAAAGATAAATAAAATAGTCTTACAATTGAAAAAAATAATAACTCATCAGCAAAATTTTTTATTTCACCCCAAAAAAATTAAAAAATTATCAAAAAAGATATTAACAGGTAAGCGGAGTAAGGGATTTGTTATAAATAACTGTTTTTCATTATTTTACATAAGTATATCTATTTCTTTAAGTTAAGTAGAAAACATTCGCAAATGGTTGAAAAATAAGAATTTTTTTTAAATAATATTTGCAAAAGCCAATAAATACAATATATT
>JAOAFU010000179.1 GCA_026416115.1 Bacteroidales bacterium
CAAATCGACGTTGTTGGTGGCGCTATTGAAGAAATAGACGAAAACAGTTTGCCAACTGGAAAAATTGTTTCGTACCCTTTGACACACGAAGCATGCTTCAAATTTTTTAGTGCACGCGATCCTCTTGCTCATCCAGCCGTAATGTTTAGAAAAACATTTTTCGAAAAAGCGGGTCTTTATAATGAAGCATACCGAAAAAATCAGGATACACAACTCTGGTTTGCTGGTTTTAAAGCCGGATGTATTTTCGCAAATCTACCCACAGTAGTGTTGCAATTTAGGATAACACAAGACCTTTTTAAATCTCGTCGATCGGGTTGGAGGCGCGCCTACAAAATGCTGCTCGACCGATGGCAAATCAATCGCGAGCTTAACTATGGCATTAAAGCATACCTTTATGCACTGGGTATGTTCCTCATAACCATAGCTCCTTCCCATATTCGTCGATGGGCCTATAAAACTTTGCGCTAATCGTTTTCCAATAATCGAACACCAAATTTTTCTTAATTAAATTCTGTTTACTTTTGCAAAAACTAAACGGACATGATTCCTTTCTCCCCCCCAAGAATTGACCAGCTAATTATCGATGAGGTTGTCGACACTTTAAAATCGGGTTGGATTACAACCGGGCCTAAAACAAAACTTTTTGAGAAAAAGCTTTCGGAATATTACAACACCAAAGCTACGCTTTGCTTAAGTTCGGCAACCGCCGGTCTCGAGCTTATGCTTCGTTGGTTTGGAGTTGGCCCTGGCGACGAGGTGATTGTACCTGCATACACATATTGTGCTACTGCCAATGTGGTAATGCATTGCGGAGCTAAGCCTGTGATGGTTGATGTAAAAAAAGACGATTTTAATATTCACCTCGAAAAAGTTGCAAAAGTTGTAACCCCTCGGACTAAAGTGATTATTCCTGTTGATATTGCTGGTTTTCCATGCGACTACGACAAACTTTTCGATCTAGTGCAACAGAAAAATATTCAATCACTTTTTCAACCTTCCACTCCAGTTCAAGAAAAATTAGGACGGATCCTTATTTTAGCCGACGCAGCTCATTCTTTAGGCGCACTTTTTAAGGGAAAAAAAATCGGAAGTATCGCCGATATTACGGTTTTCTCTTTCCATGCTGTAAAAAATTTAACAACTGCCGAAGGCGGAGCTGTTGCCCTCAACCTTCCCGAACCTTTTGATAATGAAGAAATATACAAATACCTTGCTATCTTCTCGCTCCATGGACAGTCGAAAGATGCACTTGCCAAAATGCAGAAAGGCGCATGGCGTTACGATGTAATTGAGCCAGGTTACAAGGCAAATATGACCGACATTCAGGCCTCAATTGGGCTCGTTGAGCTGGCTAGATACGACAACGATACTTTACCCAAACGAAAAAAGATTTTCGAATTTTATAACCAAAAACTGGCCAAACACCCGTGGGCTATTCTTCCACCCACAATGTCCGATGATAAAGTTTCATCCTATCATGCTTATCTACTTAGAATCGATGGTATTGATGAGAATAAACGTGATAATATCATCCAAAAAATTTTCGACCACGATGTATCGGTAAATGTACATTTTCAACCTTTACCCCTTCTGTCGGCTTATAAAAAATTGGGATATCGTATCGAAGATTACCCTGTTGCTTATGATAACTATTCGAGAGAAATATCTCTTCCCGTCTTTTACGACCTTACCGACGATCAGATGGAAAGGGTTGTTGAAGCAGTTATAAAATCGGTTAATACAATAAGATGATGATACGTTTCTTTGATATCCTGTTATCGGCTATAGGTTTAATAATTCTACTTCCTTTTTTCTTCCTTATTGCAATAGCTATTAAGTTATCGAGCAAGGGGCCGGTATTTTTTCTACAAAAACGTGTAGGCAAAGGGAATAAAGATTTTTTTCTAATTAAATTCCGCACCATGTACGAAGATGCAGAGAAGAAAGGTTTACTTACCGTTGGTGAAAAAGACCCTCGAATAACACCGATTGGCTTTTTTCTTCGAAAATATAAGATCGATGAATTACCCCAATTAATTAATGTGCTCAAAGGAGAGATGTCGATGGTAGGGCCACGACCCGAAGTACGAAGATATGTCGACCTTTATACCGAAGAGCAGAAGCAAATTTTAAATTATCGGCCAGGAATTACCGATTTAGCCTCGATTGTATACATAAACGAGAGTGAAATTTTAAAAAAAGCCGATAATCCCGAAGAATATTACATTAATCATATTATGCCACATAAAATAAACCTTAATCTCGAATATCTTAAAAAGCCTACCATAGGAAAATATTTTTCCATTATATTTAAAACGTTTTTTAGTATTAAACCGGCTGATTAATTCTTGTTAATATAAGATGTCGTTGAAAAAGATTTTTTTATCGGAACCTCATTTAGGAGGCGAAGAAATACATTTCATACACGAAGCCTTCGATACTAACTGGATTGGTTCCTTAGGTCCGCATGTTACCGCTTTTGAGCAAGAACTGGCAAAATACACAGGTGCAGCTGCAACTTCTTGCGTTTCGTCCGGCACTGCGGCCATTCATCTTGCACTAATTCTGGCAGGTGTTGAGCGAGGAGACGAGGTAATTTGTTCTACGTTTACTTTTGCTGCTTCTGCTAACCCTATAGTTTATCAGGGTGCCATCCCTGTTTTTATCGACTCCGAATCATCGACATGGAACATGGATCCTGACTTACTCGAGCATGCCATTAAAGACCGCATTGCTAAGGGAAGAAAACCTAAAGCAGTAATTCTGGTTCATCTCTACGGAATGCCTGCTCACCTCGATCGAATTTTGCCCATCTGCCAAAAATATGATATTCCTTTGATCGAAGATGCTGCCGAAGCCTTAGGTTCAAAATTTAATCAGCAGCAGGTTGGTACTTTTGGCCTGATGGGTATTATATCGTTTAATGGTAACAAAATCATTACTACCTCAAGTGGAGGAGCTCTTTTGTCAAATAATGCCGAACTTTGCCGAAAAGCTACCTTTCTGGCTACCCAAGCTCGCGACAATTTTCCGTATTATCATCATACCCATATCGGATACAACTATCGTATGAGCAACGTGTTAGCAGGAATAGGTCGTGGTCAGCTCAAAGTTATAGATCAAAGGGTAGAAGCGCGCAGAGAAATTTTTAATTTTTACAAAAGCTTTTTCAAATCGTTCGAGGGAGTTACTTTGCTTGAAGAGCCCGATGATCGATTTTTTTCAAACCACTGGCTTACTACAATATTACTCGAGCCAAACATAACCAAAATTACCCCAGATATTTTAAGGATGGCTCTTGAGAAAGAGAATATCGAATCGCGACCACTATGGAAACCTATGCATATGCAACCGATTTTCAGAGACTGTCCAGCTTATGTGAATGGCGTTTCTGAAAAACTTTTTCAGCAAGGACTTTGCCTTCCATCTTCATCATCTCTCACAACCGACGACCTTGAGAGAATAGCTTACTGTATTGGTCATGTATTTAAAAATGTTTAAAAAATGCACTCTATACGGTCAGTTGGTGTATTTTGTTCCTCGAGCAGTCGTACACCTGCAACTTATCTCGACGATGCATACCGTTTGGGGCAACTCTTAGCGATCGAAAAAATTAAAGTATTTTATGGTGGGGGTGCTATTGGGGCAATGGGAGCTCTGGCCAATGGGGTACTCGAGGAAGGAGGAGAAATAGTTGGAGTTATACCTGGTTTCATGGTGGAGCTCGAATGGGCAAATCCCAAAATTTCGGAAATGATCATTACAAAAGACCTTGCCGAACGTAAACAGATTATTTTCGAAAAAACGCATGGCATAATTGTATTACCCGGAGGTACTGGCACCCTCGACGAACTGGCCGAAGCGCTTTCGCATAAAAAATTAGGTATTTTTGATATCCCGTTAGTTTTGTTGAATACCCTGCATTTTTTCGATCCGCTGTTAGAATTTTTACAACGAATGGTCGACGAGGAATTTATTCTTCCCGAACATAAAAATTTTATCAGCATAGCATACTCGGCCGATGAAGTAGTCCAACTGCTTAAAAGTTATCAGCCATTCGGAGAAGATAATATTCGGAATATAGCTGCTCTATGATTGGGTAAGCTCTCTAAATACTTCTTCGAGAGGTTTTTCTTTTTTTTGCAAGGATAAGATTTTTACTCCTTCCGAAACAGCCTTATTAAAAATAACTTCTCGCAGATCGTAACCTTCGTGACATTCAATGAGCCACTGATTTGCAGGTTGTTCCATCGCCGACCTCACCCCTTCGAGCGATGTAAAAAAATGTTCTTTAACAGGAATGTTTGTTTCGATTATCAAAGTGTGCGAATTTTTTCCGACAAGGGCTGTAGGCTGATCGGCAATAATTTTACCTTTACTGATGAGGATGATTCGATGGCAAATGGCTTCTACCTCTTGCATAATATGCGTCGAAAGAAGAACACATTTTTCTTTTGCTACCGATTGAATGAGATTACGGATTTCAACTATCTGGTTTGGGTCGAGCCCCGAAGTTGGTTCATCGAGGATGAGAATGTCGGGGTTGTGAATAAGTGCTTGGGCTATACCTACTCGCTGACGATAACCTTTCGAAAGCGCACCAATACGCTTGTTGCGTTCGGGGGTAAGCCCTGTAAGGTGTATCATTTCTTCGACTCTTTCTTTGCTACTTTTACCTAAGCTATAGAGCCCTGCAACAAAACTTAGATACTCGGTTACATACATGTGCAGGTAAAGTGGGTTATGTTCGGGTAGATAACCTATACGTTTTTTTAGCGTAAGGCCATGTTCTGCAATATCAAGATTGTCGATGTAAACGGTACCTTCATCGGATTGAAGAT
Source organism: Bacteroidales bacterium (assembly GCA_026416115.1). GTDB lineage: Bacteria > Bacteroidota > Bacteroidia > Bacteroidales > DTGW01 > JAKPGM01. The sequence continues at coordinate 4,845 of JAOAFU010000179.1, forward strand.
AGCCAGTGATGATTTTCATAAGGGTCGACTTACCAGCACCATTGGGTCCAATAAATCCGACTATCTCCCCTTTTTTTAGCAAAAATGATACCTTGTCGACAGCGCATTGTCTGCCGTAGTATTTGGTAATCTCTTTAACTTCGAGCATTGCAACCGATATTTTAACCGGCAAAGGTACTAAAACTATCTTTAATGGTACGCGATTTGGCTCTAATTGTGAGAACAGGAATAGGGGATTTACTAATCATTTGTTGTGCAATACTGCCTAAGATGAGATCGGCAAACGAGGTGCCACTTTCATTTACAACCGATAGTAATTCACATTTTTTTTGTACGGCATAGTCGAAAAGGTCATTTAATCCATCAGCACCTGTAAGAGAGTATGAAACATAAGGTACATCCTTATTTTTAAGATATTCGATCGTTTGAGCTGCATATCCGTTTAACCGACTTACTATTTTTTTGTTAGTCGATTCGGAAAAAGTAACAACATGAACCGTCGCACCAAACAAACGTGCCAATGCCGATACAAAAACCACCTTTTGCCTGCTATCTATTGCAATATCGATAGGCAAAAGTATGTTTGTAATATCGTGTGGAACAGGCAATTGCCTAATCGTAATAACTGGACGAGAAGTTGCACAAATGATACGGTAAGCATTGCTACCTATAAATAACTCTTCAAATCCCGACGCCCCGTGGGTTGAAGCAATAATCATGCTATCGGTAAAGGCTTCAGCTTGTCCCACTACCTCTTGATACACCTTACCTTTTTTTATGATATAACTTATCTGAGAGCCCTCGAATAGGTCTTTGCTAAAAAGCTCAACATATTTCTCGAGCTTTTTTTCTGCTTGTCGATACTCTTCTTCTTCCTGGCTGGGAATATCGTGACGACGTTGCACATGAACAAGCTGTATTTTGACAGGACATTTATGTCCGAACAACAGCGCCATTTCAAGACCTTTTAGCGAATCGACCGAAAAGTCGAGTGGTACTATTATTGTTTTCATGTCGGGGGTTTTATCGGGGAGTTTTTTGTTTCTCATTTTTTTTAATTTCAGGCTAATGTATTACAAAATCCGCAACTTAGCAAATTGTCTTTTTGTTCTTTATATTAATAGATTATTACAAACCACATTTAATTTTCTTTAAATTTTAGGCTAATCCTATGGTCTAAATTTTTTAGTATCGGTCTTATGTTAAAGCTAATTCTGTGATTTGTAAATCAAATTTCTATCAAAAATTCAACGCCTTTGTTGAGCTAATAGGGAAAATAGATATACAATTAAAAATTTACTTGCAAGATACTTGTAGATAGAATATCCCTGACAAAATAGTTTCAAATACGATAGGAAAACTTGGTGTCCTTAGTCTTTGAAATCAGATGGTTTTAAATATGGTTGATATGCTTATTTATCTTTTTTGAAGAAAATATTAGAAGTAATAATTGTTGAAGATTTCCGTAATAATGTAACAAATACACTTAATTTTGTAAAATCTTTAATCAGAATGCAATGAGGCCTTTTTTTCTTTTGGTATTAATATTCAATAGTTTTTTTATACAGGCTTCAGTGGACGAAATTCGATTCGAGCACTATACCATGGACGAAGGTTTGCCCAACAATTTGGTCGACTGTATTTTGCAAGATAAACGGGGGTTCATGTGGTTTGGGACGTGGAATGGTTTGTCGCGTTTTGACGGTTATCATTTTAAAAATTTTAATGCTCTCGACAGCAGTTCAAAGGGAATTAATAGTAATTATATTTTTGCACTCTATCAGGACGAAAATGAAAACATCTGGGTCGGTACAAAAAATGGACTCAACATATATCTTTATGAAGAGGAAAGATTTATAGGACCTAAAAATTCTAAATATTTTCAAGCTTTTTTTAATACACCAATAACCACTATTGTTGAAGATTTAACAAAGAATGTCTGGCTTGGATCGCAAAATCGCTTGTATAAGACAAAAACTGTCAAAGGTTCCCTATCGGTGCAGCAAATAATAACCCTGCCAAATTCAATTGAACAAATAAATCATCTCTATTTCGATAGACATAAAAATTTGTGGATATCAACCGATGCGGGTCTGGTGCAGATGAACAGCTTGGGTTCTATATTAAGGCACTATAAGGCTTTCGATGGAAGTGGTTTGCTTAATAATAACATTCGCCAGGTATACGAAGACAGTAAACATAATCTCTGGATAGCATCTGAGTATGGTTTATACCGGTTTATTAATGGACAATTTTTGGCTTTTCTCCACCATCCTGATAATGCTGCTTCTTTGGTTCATAATTCAGTAATGAGCCTTCTTGAAATCAATAATGGCAAGTTACTCATTGGCACTTTAGGTGGATTGAGTATAATGGATGTGAAAAATCCCGGCATATTTGAAAATTATACTCATCAGTTGTATATTGAAAATTCTCTGAATAGCGATTTTATCAATTGTCTTTTCCAAGACGCAGAGGGTGGTGTTTGGGTAGGTACTGAAGTAGGTGGAGTAAACCGATACAAAAATCCGGATAGCAATCTAGAATCCTACGAATATCGATTCGGTCAGAAAAATTCTTTAAGTCACAATCTAATCAACGCAATTTACGACGATAAGAACTTTTTATGGGTAGGTACAGCTGGGGGTGGACTAAATCGTATCGACAAAAAGAATGGTCGAATTGATGTTTTTCGTTACAATCAGGCATCTGAAAATACGCTCTTCGATTTTATTTCGGCAATATTTTGCGATAGTAAAGGTCAACTCTGGGTAGGTTCGTGGGGAATGGGCTTGTTCAAAGTTGTAAATAAAAACGCCAAAATACCAAAGTTTATAAATTTCCGACCAAAATCCGATGGCTCTGGCCTAATTAACGATTTTGTATCCAGCATTACTGAAGATAAACACGGATACATTTGGATAGGCACTTACCAGGGACTCGACAGGTTTGATCCTCGTTCGGGTAAGTTCTTACACCTCTCCTCGGTAATCAATAATCATTCAATTACTAAAGTAGGATGTCTGGCTGTAGATAGTAACAATCGCATTTGGGTGGGCACACGCGAAGGGTTGTTTCGTTTGTCAAATAGGGGTGTTGACACCGTTTGGGATGTTCGGTTTTTTTCCACGCACGATGGATTATCCGATAATTATGTTACTTATTTATATTTCGATTTGCAGGGAAATCTATGGATTGGGACCTATGGATTTGGACTTAACCAGTATTTCGAAAATAAGGAAAGGTGTCAATTTAATGTTTATACAACTTATCATGGGTTATCTAATAATATAATTTATACCATAAATGAAGACAAGTACAGTAATTTATGGATAACTACCGATTACGGATTATCGCGTTTTAACAAACAAACAAAAAAATTTAAAAACTTTTACAAATCGGATGGTTTGCTCAATAACAAGTACTACTGGAATGCTGCTTTTATGTCGAACAGCGGCAAATACTATTTAGGAGGATTGATGGGTTTAAACGCATTTTACCCAGAACTTTTTAACAATAAGCCTGCTAAATTAAGTGTAACAATTACCGATTTGAAAATTTACAACACGAGCATAGTTCCTCGAGAAAAGTACTTGCACCATCAGATTATTGAAAAATCTATTACTCTTGCTCAAACAATTCAAGTACCCTATGTGGCCAAAAATTTAAGTCTAGAATTTTCTGCTCTAAGCTATGATAAACCTCGACACCTGTATTATTCTTATCAACTAGAAGGCTTTGAGAACCAATGGCATGTTGTCGATGCAGGTAAAAGGTATGCAGTTTATACCAATTTGCCACCAGGAAAATATACTTTTAAAGTCAGAGCCTCAGCTGAACCTGGCATTTGGGAAGGACCAATTAAAATTATAAGCATTATAATTATACCTCCTTTCTGGAAAACCTGGTGGTTTAGGATTGCTACAATCATTCTCCTCTCATCTGTTGTGATAGCTGCTTATCAGTATCGACTCAATAGTCTGAAGCGACAAAAACAGAAACTAGAGAAATTGGTAAAGCTCCGTACGGCTAAAATCGAGGAACAAAAAGCACTTCTCGAAGAACAAAATGCAGAGATTATTAATCAGCGTAATAAGCTTATGGTTTTGAACCAAGAACTTATTAAAGCGAATGAATTTAAAATCAATTTTTTTACTAATATCTCACACGAGTTTAAAACTCCTTTAACTTTAATAATAGATCCACTTAAGGAGCTAATCGACTTCGAAAAATTATCTGGTGCTATAAAAGAAAAGATGAAAATTATTTGGTACAATGCACTTCGAATGCAATACCTCATAAATCAATTGATCGAATTTAGAAAGATCGAGCAGGGTAAATTCATGCTTCAGGTTTCAGAAAACAAAGTTACAGAACTCGTTTCGAATATTGTAAAGTCGTTCGATTCGTTGGCAATTAAAAAGAAAATAGACTTGAAACTGGTTTCTCATTTACATAACGAAAATTATTGGTTCGATGCACATAAACTTGAAATCATTCTATTTAATCTTTTATCGAATGCCTTTAAAAATACTCCTTCCGGAGGTTCCGTATGTGTTACCCTTCGAGCAGAAAATGAGCTGCTTATAATTTCAGTGGAAGATACAGGGATTGGCATTGAACCTCACTTGCTGAATAAGATTTTTGAAAGGTTTTATCAGATAAAACCATCAAATGATATACAAAAAGGGGGAACAGGATTAGGATTATCAATTGTAAAGGAATACGTAGATATTCACAGAGGAACAATACATGTTCATAGCACAGTAGGAAAAGGAACAAAATTCGAAATACATATACCTGCAAATAAACAGTCTTATCTCGACGAAGAGGTAATAAACACCAACACTATAGGCAGTACATTTGATATTAACCAATACGTAACAGCACTTGAGTATGAGTTAAGCACCTGGTCAGCTCCCCGTTTACTTAACTTTCCCGATAAGCCCAATCGGCCTACTATTCTAATAGTCGAAGATCACAGCGATTTGCTGAACTTTTTGGCCAATACATTATATCGAAATTATAATGTTAGGACTGCTTCCAATGGAAAGGATGGCTATCGCATTGCTTCCGAAGAAACTCCCGACATTGTGGTCAGCGATGTAATGCTCCCACAACAAGATGGCTTTGAATTGTGTCAAGCATTAAAAACAAATTTATTTACTTCTCACATTCCTGTAATATTACTAACTGCCAAATCTTCGACCGAGGACGAACTCGAAGGAATCAAGCGAGGAGCCGATGTTTTTCTTCCAAAACCTTTCGATCTTAATGTTTTGATGGGATACATCGAAAATCTATTGGTTTCGAGACAAAAATTATTTGAAACTTTTAGGCAACAAGCAGAATATAATGTTAGCAACCTGGTCACTAACTCGCTAGATAAGCAGTTTATAAACAAAGTTACTTCAATAATTGATGAAAACATTGATAATTCAGACTTTTCGGTTTCAGAACTTGCTGAAGCAATGGCTATGAGTCGAAGCAATCTTCATAAAAAATTAACGGCTTTAACAGGGATGGCACCAGTTGATTTTCTCAATCACCACAAATTAAAAAAATCGATTGCCTATCTTTTGCAGGGATATTCGATTTCGGAAGCTGCCTATTCGGTTGGTTACAACGATCCAAAATATTATGCCCGTATCTTCAGAAAGTTTTTTGGGATTACACCCACCGAATACAAGAATCGGGTATCGAAAATTCAAAACTAAATTTCTTCCAAAGTAATCAGTTAGCATAGGAAAATCAAGAACTACATCTTACCTTTTTACTTAATTTAAGTAGTTGTTAATAATTTTCTGACCCAAGCATTTCGAAATTCACCTAATTTTGAGAAACTTTTGGGTTAGTATATGTCGGAAGCAGAAAAATACGTTGACACCCCCCTGATGAAGCAATACTATAGCTTTAAGAGCAAGCATCCTGATGCTATTTTGTTGTTTCGTGTGGGCGATTTTTATGAAACATTTGGCGAAGATGCCATCAAAACTTCCGAGATTTTAGGCATTACTCTTACACGTCGGGCAAATGGGGCTGCAAGCTTTGTCGAATTGGCTGGGTTTCCCTACCATGCACTCGATAATTACTTGTACAAATTGGTAAGGGCAGGACAAAGAGTAGCCATCTGCGAACAACTCGAAGACCCAAAATTGGCTAAAAAAATTGTCAAACGTGGTATTACCGACATCATAACTCCTGGGGTGACATACAACGATAACGTTCTCGAACGTAAGGAAAACAATTTTATTGCTTGCGTACATTTCGACAAAATGCTTATCGGAGTAGCTTTTCTCGATGTTTCTACAGGAGAATTTTATGTTTTTCAGGGACAACCATCACAGGTCGACAAGCTCTTAGGCAGCTTACAACCCAAAGAATTATTATGTCAGAAACTTCATTTCAAGCAATTGACCGAAACTTTTGGTAATCGCTATTATGTTTACAAGCTCGACGACTGGATGTTTACATACGAAAACTCCGAAAGTAAGCTAATCAGGCAGTTTCAGGTTTCCTCGCTGAAAGGTTTTGGTATTAGTGATATGACGGCCGGAATTATTGCCGCTGGCGTCATTCTTCAATATCTCGAGCAGAACGAACAACATCAGCTAAGCCATATTACTTCTATAAGCCGCATAGAGGATGAAAAATATCTATGGCTCGATAAATTTACTATACGAAACCTCGAACTTTTTCAGGCATTGCACGAGGGAGGCAAAAGTCTAATTGATATTCTCGATCACACCCAAACGCCTATGGGAGGGCGAATGCTTAAACGATGGCTTGCTATGCCTCTTAAGGAAATTCCTCAAATTCAAGAAAGACACGAAATCGTCGATTGGATGGTTAAGAACAACGATGCTAAAGAAGCCATTGAGGAGGCAATTAGAAACATTGGAGATATTGAACGATTTTCGGCTCGTATCGCAACCCTTAGGGCAAGTCCCCGCGAGGTATATCACATAAAAAAAGCCCTTGAGTCGGTTGCCACAATTATTTCAATTTGTCAGCAATCCGATCATCCACTTCTCAAACAGCTGGCCGATCAGCTCAACCCTTGTCCGACAGTTCAACAACGCATCGAACGCGAGATATTACCCGATGCTGCCTTGCAGGTAGGAAAAGGAAGTGTAATAGCCGATGGAGTGAATGCCGAGCTCGATGAACTGCGCAGGATAAGAAGTTTGGGCAAAGAATACCTTCAACAGTTGCAACAGCGAGAGATTGAGCGCACTGGAATACCCTCGCTAAAGATCAGCTACAATAATGTTTTTGGCTACTATATCGAGGTACGAAATACTCACAAAGACAAGGTTCCACCCGAATGGATAAGAAAACAAACCCTTGTAGGTGCCGAACGATACATTACCCCTGAACTGAAGGAATATGAAGAAAAAATTCTGGGTGCGGAAGAAAAAATTGTCGTGCTCGAAAATACTATTTTTCAGGATTTACTTAACTTCCTTTCGGGGTATGTATCGATCTTTCAACAAAATGCCCAAACAATTGCACGGCTCGATTGTCTCTGTTCCTTTGCAACAGTTAGCGTACAAAACAGATATGTTCGGCCTGTAATTAACGATAGTCTTGTACTCGATATCAAAGCTGGAAGGCATCCTGTGATCGAAAAACAGCTTCCCCCCGATAAAAGCTATGTAGCCAATGATATTTACCTCGATACCGAGGAACAACAAATTATCATTATTACAGGGCCTAATATGAGTGGAAAATCTGCTATCCTTAGACAAACGGCTCTAATTGTGATAATGGCCCAAATAGGATGTTTCATACCCGCCGATGCTGCAACGATTGGTGTTGTAGATAAGGTATTTACACGGGTTGGTGCTTCCGACAATATCTCTTTGGGAGAATCGACCTTTATGATAGAAATGATTGAATCGGCCAGTATTCTTAACAATCTATCGCCCCGAAGCCTGGTATTACTCGACGAAATAGGGCGTGGCACAAGTACATACGATGGTATTTCTATTGCATGGGCTATGGTGGAGTACATACACGAACACCCATCTTGCAAGGCAAAAACGCTATTTGCCACCCATTATCACGAATTAAACGAAATGGAAAAAACTTTTCCGCGAATTAAAAATTATAACGTTAGCGTCAGAGAAGTAGGTAACAGGGTAATATTTTTACACAAACTAGTGCCTGGGGGTAGCGAGCATAGCTTTGGAATACATGTGGCCAAGATGGCGGGGATGCCCCAAAGTGTAGTTCATCGCGCCGAAGAAATTCTCAAAGAAATGGAAATGTCGCAACGAGCAGATAATCCTGCACGTCCCTCTGCCGATATAGGTATTAAACGCGAAGGCTATCAGCTCAGCATCTTTCAGCTCGACGACCCCGTTTTGAAACAAATACGTGATGAACTTAAAAAGCTCGATATAAACAATCTTACACCACTCGAAGCACTCAATAAACTTAACTACATCAAACGTTTAACGGGTTTATAAAATATTAACCCTAACAACCTGTCCTCAAAATACCATCGCCTAAGGAGGTCGACCACCTATTGAATTTGAGAATTAATTGTCAAATGAAAATTTTAGTTCATTGGTCAAACTCATAGAAAAAATCATCTTTTTCTTACTCTGATTGATAAATGTTTACATTGAAAAACATATAGATTTTTTGATATAAAAAAATCTTTTGTCGTACTTTTGTGAAACATTTCACAGGTAAGTTTGTTATCTTTCATCAAAGTTTCACAACATGCCAACTATCTTTATATTCTTAATTTATGCTGCAGCTGTAATAGGCATAGCTGCATTTATGGTCATATTCTCTCACCTGTTAGGCGAACACCATAAGGGCCGGCATCGCGACGAGCCTTTTGAGTCGGGTATGCCTGTTACAGGCGACGCACGAGTTCGGTACCCTTCGCATTTTTACATGATTGCTATGTTTTTCGTTATCTTCGACCTCGATGCAGCTTTTATAATCACTTATGCTGTGGCTTTTAAAGAAGTTGGTTGGGTTGGATATGCAGGCGTTGCCCTATTTATATTATTGTTGCTTGTAGTGATAATATACGAAACTCGAACCGGTGCTTTGAATTTTGGTCCTCAGGCCAAGAAAATACTTAAATACATGCCCGATAGCATAATTACCCGAAAAAGCATGGAGTAATTAATAGCGAAAAAAACGCTACACAGCAACCTAATGATTAAGTAATTTACTTTCAAAGAGAAGTTTAAAAACTGAATCGGATGAAATTTTCATTAAATCCTCCAGAACGAGTAGGCATGGGCGATTATCCACGCCTCAACCTCGAACAAGCAATACAAAAATCCGTACTCTTTGCCAATCTCGACGATTTGATTGGTTGGGGAAGAAAATACTCGATATTTCCTTTTGGTTTTGGACTTTCGTGTTGCTTCGTCGAATTTGCCACATCCTTTACCAGTCGTTTCGATATTGCTCGTTTTGGAGCTGAAGTTTTAAGGGGTTCGCCACGCGAAGCCGACCTGATGGTCATTGCAGGTACACCTTTTATTAAAATGATTCCCACTATTAAAAGGTTATACGATCAGTTGATGGAACCCAAATGGGTAATTTCTATGGGATCTTGTGCCAATTCTGGAGGAATGTACGATATATACAGCGTAGTGCAAGGTATCGACAAAATTATGCCTGTCGATCTCTACGTACCCGGCTGCCCTCCTCGACCTGAAGCCTTCTTACATGGTTTGCTTTTGCTTAAAGAGGCCATTGGTAAAGAACAGCGTCCGCTCAGCTGGGTAGTTGGTCCGCAGGATGTTTATAAACCCGATAAACCTTCTTTGCGCGATTTAAATAATCCTCGTCGAATGGCAGCTACAAAGCTTACACCACCAGATAAAATTCTTGATGAAGAAATATAATTTCATTTCTATTCGATTATGCACAACACTTCCATCATATCGCAACTTATCGAACGTTTTGGCGAAAATGTTTTAACCTTTCAGCCTGCTGTCGATGGTATTCCCACGGTTTGGGTCGATAAAGAAAAAATAACAACAGTACTATCTTTTCTGAAAAATGAAGTACCACGACCCTACCGTATGCTTTACGATCTAACTGCCGTGGACGAACGCGAACGTCAAAACCGATCATCGTTACCTTTAAAGACCGATTTTACCGTTGTATACCATCTAACATCATTCGGACGCAATGAGGATATCCGCATCAAAGTTGCTCTCGAAGGCGATTATCCTACCATACCTTCAGTGACTCGGCTTTGGGCAAATGCCAACTGGTACGAACGCGAGGTTTACGATATGTTTGGCATACGTTTCGAAGGACATCCTTTTTTGCAACGTATTCTTATGCCCCGTAACTGGGAAGGACACCCCTTGAGAAAAGAACATCCGGCAAGAGCTACTGAAATGGGTCCCTTTGTTTTTACAGAAGACGACCGTACTGCAGCCGACGAAATGTTACAATTTAAACCCGAAGAGTGGGGAATGACACGCAGTAGCGATGATGCCGATTTCATGTTTCTTAACTTAGGCCCCGATCATCCCGGTACTCACGGTTTATTACGACTGGTACTGCAGCTCGAAGGCGAAGAAATTGTGGATATTGTCCCCGATATTGGCTACCATCATCGTGGTGCCGAAAAAATGGGCGAACGTCAGACATGGCACAAATTTATTCCTTATACCGACCGGATCGATTATACTGCAGGGGTAATTAATAACTTGGCCTACTTACTCTCGGTCGAAAAATTGGCTGGAATTCAAGTTCCACCACGCGCACAAGTAATCCGGGTAATGCTTGCCGAACTTTACCGTATTGCCAGTCATTTAGTCTGGTATGGTACTTTTGCACAGGATCTCGGTCAAATATCACCAGTTTTCTATACATTCAACGATCGCGAACGTGTTTTTGATATTATATCGGCCATTACCGGTGGCCGCATGCACGCCAATTGGTTTCGTATTGGGGGTGTGGCTCAGGATCTCCCTGTAGGATGGCAACAGCTGGTTGCTGATTTTCTAAAGCATTTCCCCAAAAGTCTCCGCGAATGGGATCAGGTAGTTATGCGTAACCGCATAATTAAGGCACGAACCATAGGTATCGGTGTTTTTAATACCGACGAAGCCATTGAATGGGGCGCTACGGGTCCTGCCCTCCGTGCTACTGGTTTTGAATGGGATCTACGCAAAAAAAGGCCTTATAGTGGATACGACCAGTTTGAGTTTGATATCCCCACTGGCCAACATGGCGACTGTTACGATAGGGCCAAGGTGCGTGTTGCAGAAATGTGGCAAAGCCTTCGAATTATTGAACAATGCATGCGCATGATGCCCGATGGACCCTATAAAAGCGATCACCCTTTGGCTACCCCACCCCTGAAAGAAAGAACTATGTACGACATCGAAACGCTTATTAATCATTTTATTGGGGTAAGTTGGGGACCCGTAATTCCCGAAGGTGAGGCCATGATTCAGATAGAAGCTGCTAAAGGCAGTAATGCCTATTATCTTATCAGCGACAACAATACCTCGGCCTACCGTTGTCGAATACGTACCCCAAGCTTTGCCCATATCCAAATGGTACCCTTCATAAGTAGAGGCTATACTATTGCCGACTTGCTCGCTATTTTGGGCGCTGTAGATTTTGTGTTGGCCGACCTCGACCGTTGAAATTGTGAAATAGTAAAAATTATATAGTTTTATGCTAACCGAGCACGAAATAAAAGAAATTGAGAAAGAAATAGCTCTTTACCCAGTTAAAAGTGCTGCTTGTATCGAGGCCCTAAAAATTGTGCAACAGCATAGAGGTTGGGTAGCTGACGAGCAAATTAAAGATATTGCCCAGTTACTCGACATGTCGTACGAAGAAGTCGACGGAGTAGCAACATTTTACAATATGATTTTTCGAAAACCTGTCGGACGAAACGTAATTTACGTATGTAATTCCGTTACCTGCTACATGATGGGTTACGAAAGCATTTATCAGAAGCTTTCTCAAAAACTTGGCATACAGTGGGGCGAAACAACGTCCGATGGTCGTTTTACCCTATTGCCTAATCCGTGCCTTGGCGATTGCGACCATGCCCCCGCAATGATGATCAACAGCGATCATTACAACCGTTTGACACCAGATAAACTAGACGAGATTCTTGAAAAGTACAAATAATGTTGTAATAATGGAAAGACCGCTTACACAAAATATCAAAGCCGACGGAACTTACTGCACGATTGATGAATATCGTCGAAACGGAGGATATGAGGCTGCACGTAAAGCTGTGCAGGAGATGGAATCGCAGCAAATTACTCAAACAGTTAAAGATGCTAATCTTTTGGGTCGAGGAGGAGCAGGATTCAATACGGGTATGAAATGGTCGTTTGTCAACATCTCCAACCCCAACGAGCAACGCTATGTTATTGCTAACGGCGATGAAATGGAGCCAGGCACATTTAAAGACCGGCTACTACTCGAGGGCGATCCCCATCAACTCATCGAAGGTATGATTATCGCAGCAAAAGCATTAAAGGCCTCACAAGGTTTTATTTTTGTCCGATGGGCCTATAAAAAAGCTCACCAGACAATACAGAAAGCTCTCGATGAAGCCTATCAGGCTGGTTTTTTAGGTAAGAATATTTTCGGTTCAAACTTTAGTTTCGACCTTCATCTACATACCAGTGTAGGAAGATATATTTGCGGGGAAGAAACCGCTTTAATTAACTCGCTCGAAGGAAAAAGAGCAAATCCCAGAGCCAAACCTCCTTTCCCTCAGATAAGCGGTTTATTTGGCAAGCCTACCATTGTCAACAACGTCGAAACATATTGTAATATCCCCCATATTATCAAAAATGGCCCTGTTTGGTACAAGGCTCTAAGTCGTAGTAGCGAAGGAGGAACTAAACTCTATGGCGTCAGTGGAAGAGTCAAAAATCCGGGTCTATGGGAGCTACCTCTTGGTGTTACCGTTCGCGAATTGCTATTCGACTATGCTGGTGGCATGCAGGAGGGATATAAATTCAGAGGTTTACTTCCTGGAGGTGCTTCGACCGATTTTCTTGTAGAAGAGCATTTGGATACCCCCATGGATTTTGCCTCGGTAGCAAAAGCAGGTAGCCGTTTGGGAACTGGTACAATGATAGTACTCGATGACCAAACCTGCCCAGTGGCTTTTGTCCACAATCTTATTCGTTTTTTTGCAAACGAATCGTGCGGTTGGTGTACCCCTTGTAGGGAAGGACTCCCCTGGGTCGAAAAAATACTAGAGAAAATTGAACGCGGCGAAGGAACTGAAAAAGATATTGATATTTTACGTTTTCATACCAAATATCTTGCACCGGGTAATACTTTCTGTGCATTAGCACCTGGTGCAATGGAGCCTTTGCAAAGTGCATTGAAATATTTTATCGACGATTTCAATCGTCATATTCACGAGAAAAAATGTCCGTGGAAAAAATAGATTTAAACTGGTGGTGAGGATTAATAAACAAACAAAGCATGATTACTATTTACATCGACGGAAAGCCTTACCAGGTAGAAGAAGGTGAAAACCTGCTACGTACCTGTATTAAGTTGGGCATCGATATACCTTACTTTTGCTATCATCCTGCTCTTGGGTCGGTGGGTGCTTGTAGACTTTGTGCCGTAAAACGCTATCGCGACGCTAACGACAAAAATGGCCGTATTGTGATGAGCTGCATGGAACCTGTTTCCGACGGAATGATGGTCTCGGTTAACGACGAAGAAGTGAAAAATTTCAGAGCAGCTATTATTGAGAGCCTGATGACTAACCATCCACACGACTGCCCTATTTGCGATGAAGGTGGTGAATGTCATTTGCAGGATATGGTAGTTAAAACAGGGCATACCTACCGCAGGTTTGAATTTAAAAAACGAACCTTTAAAAATCAGTACCTCGGACCTTACATCCACCACGAAATGAATCGTTGCATACAATGTTATCGTTGTGTACGTTTTTACACCGATTATGCGGGAGGTAAAGATTTTGGGGTAACAGGAGCTCACAATAAATTATATTTTGGACGATTTGAAGATGGACCTTTCGAAAGTATCTTCAGTGGTAACCTTGTCGAAGTGTGCCCTACTGGCGTATTTACCGATAAAACTCTTCGCTCTCATTATACACGCAAATGGGACCTCACCCATGCCCCGAGTATTTGTAACCAATGCTCGGCAGGTTGTAATATCATTTTTGGTGAACGATATGGTCAGGTTCGCCGTGTCCTCAACCGCTACAATGAGGCGGTAAATGGTTTCTTTATCTGCGATCGCGGACGATTCAATTACGAGTACATCAATAACAAGGATACCCGAATAACGCAAAGCTACGTTTTGGGAAATCCTGCCGATAGTGCTACAGTGTTAAATACCTTGCGTAATGTAATTGCTACAAATAAGGTAGCTGCAATAGGCTCTTCAAATAGTTCGGTAGAAGCTAATTATCTGCTTCAACAACTGGTTGGAAAAGAAAACTTCTATGCCGATGTTGTAGCCGAAGACTGGGAAGTACTCAAAACTATCAAAAGCATACTCGAATCAAACACGGTTAAAGTATTAAGTATCAAAGATATTGAAAAAGCCGAAGGGGTCATAGTTTTAGGAGAAGACATATATCAAACTTCGCCCCGTCTTGCACTTGCAATAAGGCAAAGCATACGTAACAAGCCTCTTCGAAAAGCTCAAAAGATAAATCTTCCTGCTTGGCATGCAAATGCAGTCAAAACATTTATTGGACACGATCGCGGTCCCCTTTTCGTAGCTCATACCGAAGCAAACTGGCTCGACGAAATATCGGAAAAAACATTTAGAAAAAATACGAGCGAAATTGAACAATTTGCCCAGGCAATAGTCGACCATCTCGAAGGTAAGACTTTACCACAAGATACTGCTCAGGAAGTAAAATATATTATCGACGCCTTAACCGATTGTCGTTCGGTAGCCATTGTTAGTGGAACCTGTTTAAAAAGTAAAAAAATAGTTGAACTATCGGCTAAAATTGCCTCGTTACTACAATCAAGAAATATCGAGAGTGGTATTTATTATGTTGTTCCCAAATCCAACAGTATGGGGATGGCTATTTTGGCCGAACAATCGATGGATAAACTATTCGGATCGAGTACACCAGAAAATATCATTTTGCTCGAGCCCGACCTTGTATTTACCGATGCCATTAAGTCGATGTTGGCAAGCTGTAAAAATATCATAGTATTGCATCACAGTCGTACAGCAATAACTGAAATGGCAAATATTTTAGTAGCTACGGGTACTATAGCCGAGTCGGAAGGAACTTTAATCAATGCCGAAGGGCGCATGCAACGATATTTTAGTGTTATGCCCCCACAAGAAAATGTAGTGGCTGCATGGAAATGGTTAAGCTCTTTACTTGGTAATAATACTTTCGACGAAATACTAATTAAAATCTCATCGGATATACCTCTACTACGACGTATCACCGAGGTGGCACCCGATGCTAGTTATCGAGTTAATGGTATGAAAATCCCACGTCAAACTCCCCGATTTAGTGGACGAACATCAATGCTTGCCCATAAAAATGTGCATGAACCCAAACCTGTCGACGACAAAAATTCACCGCTTTCGTTTTCGATGGAAGGGACACAAAAAAATAGCGAGCTTGGCCTCATGAGTTTTTACTTAATGCCAGGCTGGCACTCGGTACAGGCTACCAATAAACTTTTACGCGAGCTCGATCAGGTATTAAATGCCCGGAGCGCGGGAATTAGAATTTGGAATAGTTAAAATATGAATGTATGGCTATAGGATTTATCATTGCAATAGTACTTTTGATGGTCATAACCATTGCTGCTGCAAATATTTACATCGAACGACGTTTGCTGTCGTTATGGCAGGATCGAAGGGGTCCCAATCGAGCAGGTCCCTGGGGATTACTACAGGTTCCAGCCGACATGATTAAAATTTTTCTGAAAGAAGACTGGATCCCCCCCTTTGCCGATCGGACGGTTTTTGTCATAGCTCCTACCATAGTAATGATTGTAACGCTACTGAGTTTTGCAGTAATACCTTTTGCCCCAAATTTTATTGTTGCCGACTCGAACATAGCCCTGCTTTTTTTCCTCGCCAACTCTTCGCTGGGGGTATACAGCGTAGTGCTTGCTGGATGGGCATCGAATAACAAATATTCACTTATAGGAGCCATGCGAGGCACAGCCCAGATGGTATCGTACGAGGTATTTATGGGTCTCTCGCTTATGGGAGTTGTCATGTTAGCGGGAGGCTCTTTTAATATGCGCCAAATTGTAGAATCGCAACGCGAAATGTGGAACGTAATTCCTCAATTACCAGCATTTATCGTCTTTCTAATAGCCGCAGTGGCCGAGTCGCACCGTGCACCTTTCGACCTGCCCGAAGCCGAAGGAGAGCTGGTAGCCGGTTTTCACACCGAGTATTCGGGAATCAAATTTGGAATGTTCTTCGTGGGCGAATACATCAGCATTACGCTAATTTCGGCTGCTATTGTTACCTTCTTTTTTGGCGGATGGTTAGGCCCCGAATTTTTGCCCCCATTTTTCTGGTTTATGTTTAAAACTTTTATTTTCATAGCCTTCATTATATTGCTCAGAGCCAGTTTGCCACGCCCTCGTTACGATCAGTTTATGGCTGTGGGTTGGAAAATTCTTTTACCCCTTACGTTGGTAAATATTCTGGTTACGGCGGCTATTTTATTATATCGAGGATAGAAATTTAATATTATTAACATGTGGAGTATTATCAGAAGCATTGCAATAACTTTCACACATGCCTTTCGGAAAAGGGAAACAAAGGATTATCCTGAGAAAGCGCCCTTCTTACCTGCTCGATACCGGGGACGTATCATCTTAACCCGCGACCCAGATGGTAAAGAACGGTGCGTTGCTTGTAATCTTTGTGCAGTTGCATGTCCTACCGACTGTATCTCACTTCAAGCTACCGAAGACGAAACTGGTCGACGGTATCCTGCATTTTTCCGAATTAACTTCTCGCGATGCATCTACTGTGGATACTGCGAAGAGGCTTGCCCCACCAATGCTATTCAGCTTACCCCCGATTTTGAAATGGCCGAATATCATCGTCCAAACCTGGTTTATGAGAAGGAACATCTGCTAATTAGTGGACCGGGTAAATATCACGACTATAACTTTTATGCTCAGGCTGGTATCGAAATTGGCGGTAAGAAAAAAGGAGAAGGGCCTAATGAAGAACCCCCAACCGATGTTCGTGATTTAATGTTTTAAAATATCATATTTTTAGATGATAATAAATAGTATCAATAAATTTCATGATATATTTTTAGAAAAATGATTTCGGTGCTTACAGGAGATATTATCCATTCGTCGAGGGTTAGTCCGGAAAAATGGCTAAAAGCGCTTAAAGGAGTGCTTGGGTCGATTGGATCATCACCCCGTCAATGGGAAATTTTCCGAGGCGATAGTTTTCAGGCAGAAGTTGGCGATCCTTTGGAAGCACTGGAAGTAAGTATAAAAATTAAAGCAGCCATTAAAACCATTAAGGGACTTGATGTGCGTATTGCCATAGGTTTGGGCGAAAAAA
>JAOAFU010000209.1 GCA_026416115.1 Bacteroidales bacterium
TCTACCTGGCAAAAAATTTATGATTTTGGAAACACATGGCAAGGAAGCGTCAATAACATCGAAATAGATAATAACTCAAATATATATTTAGCAACAAGTATCTACGGAGTTTATTATTCCTCAGATGGTGGAACTACATGGACAAATATTGGAGGTTCAATGTTTATGAGATACAACCCAAAAGAAGGGCGTGTATATTCTATAAATAATTATCATCTAGCCTACATTAACACAGGTGGAGGATCCTCTATTGGAACAATAAGTTCAAATAACCTGTCAATTTATCCCAATCCTGCCTTTGATTATATTTTTATCAAAAATTACAACTCGGCCGATGTGAAAATTATCGATCTAAACGGCAGAATGTACAAATTAGCATCTAATAATGGTAGGGTCAATATCTCTACATTGCCTAAGGGTATGTATCTATTAACTATTGGCAATAATTCATATAAATTTATCAAGAAATAGTAAATAAAAATTAAGTTTTGTTTATAACAAAAACTAAAAATATATTTACTTTAAACTTAAAGGAGGCCTTGAGCCTCCTTTAATACATAACTACATTGCAACTACTAACTATTAACTCACACGTCGGCAAATGGACTTGTTACCAATTCATAACACTCTGTATGGCTTGAGTCAACTGTTCGGCTATTTGTTGATGCTGTGCTTTATCGGGATGATAGGCACAACCAGCTTGCATATTGTTAGTTAAGAATACTTTATGAACTTTACTATCTCCTGTTGAAATAAAATAGTTTTCAATTCCTGTTAGAATTTTTTTCTGAAACTCATACAGGTTATTGTCAGCCATTGGGCTGGTAATGCAGAAAAAGTGAGTTTGAGGATAATGTATCTTAAGGTTGTTAATAAAGCTAATGTATGCCTGAGTAAACTGTGCCGAATCCTGAATACCATCATTTTGCCCCAAACAGATAGTTACAACATCAGGTACATAGTTTTCGAAGTTCCAAGTTTTAGCATTGGGATTATCCAGGAAAATTTTATCGTAAACATTGGGCATGGTGTAAGTCATGTTGCAACAACTATGAATAAGTCCTATCCCCGAAACAGACGTTAGGTGATATTGCGCGTTCAGATTTTTTGCAACAAGAGCTCCATACGAATAAGTAGCCGAATTGGAAATATACCATTCATTATCAACAGCTTCACTACATAATTCAGTATAAATTCCATACCCACAGGTAATTGAATTTCCAAATAGCTCAATTTTACGAGTTGGTAGCGGATCGGCCGGTAATAGTTCATCTGCATAAAAGGCCTTAAAAATTAAATATCCTATACCAGCTTCTGTATCTTTAATTATTTTCACTGTGTGAGTTGTGTTAGAAAGATTTGATGCAATCCGATATATCGTTCGATTATTCTCGGTACGAAAACGTACGGGTTGTTGATTATCAATTATTACCTGAAAATAATTTCGATACGAAGACCACTTATACTCATCTATTAGCTCTATATCGAGTGTCGTACCTTTAAACCGAGTGGTAAAATAAACCCCAGGCGCTGAAAATTTGGGTGCTTTGGGGTCGCTAAAGTCAATTCGGCCACAGTAAAGAATATTGTTATTATTTGGTTCGAACTTTTTCCCAACTACATAAATACGCCAAACAGTTTTAGTACTATCTGCACTTATAAGTGTGTAATCGGCATAACCAGCTGTAAAATCGCGTGGTGTCCCAGATGCTGGTTCGCTGGTTACGTATTCGTTGGTAGTAAATTGGGGAGCAAGGTTTTTATAATCAACATTTCCATTAACCGATATCAATACAAAATTTTTACCTATCGAAATTTCAGAAGTAAAACCTGGTAAAGAAGCACTCAGAATATTCCCTTTAATTTTAGGCTGCCTTTTTAAAATTACTTTCCAATATTTTACAGAGCTATCAGCTGCAATTACTTTATATGTAAATTCGCCTTTTGAAAAATCGACTTCAACCCCCGAGGCTGGCTCAATAGTTGCGCTATCGGAGATTACTATTGTTGGAGTAAGTTTCTTAGGGGCATTGTAAGTAACTGTTATTTCTATCGTACTATCTTTAATAACTTCTTGTCCTAACTGATAAGGTACTTTAAAAGAAATGATGGCTTTTGCCCCTGATAATTGAACTGTACTATCGCTATCTTTATTCTCTTCTAAAGTTTCCTTCTTGCATGCCGATACATATATAAAGGGTACTATTAAAAGTAGTAAAAACCAATAAAGAATATTTTTTCTCATAGCCTGATTTTTTTTGTTCTAAGGTAAACACCCTTTCATTAAAGTTAATAAATAATTGTAAAATCAAGCATTTCAAATATCCCCACAAAGTAGATTTTTGAATAAAAATGGTAGTAGATTTGTAAAATGAGCTGATTTTGACTAGTAATTGTTATCGAATAAACTAAAAACAATTTTTAAATACATCTTAATTATAATTTTAATTAGCTAAAATTGCCACGTGCACACTGATGAGAGAAAAAAGTAAATAGGTTTGATATAGTTAAAGTTTGAAAAAATTGTGTTACAAGAAGAACTAAAATAATTAATTTTAGCCTTCAAAACACCGCTCTTATTGAAGATTATTAATTGAAAACGTTGATTGATACAAGTATACCGAACGAAATCGATAAGAACCCAAAAGGGCATATTGCGTACAGCATTCTTGTGCCTTTAATTTTTATTGCTTTATGTTGGTGTGTAAAGCTTATCGAGTTAAGTTTGAATACATCGTTCTACTATTTAGGCATATATCCTCAGCAAATAAAAGGGCTGTACGGAATTTTGTTTGCTCCATTCATCCACGAAAACCTTAAACATTTAATAAACAACTCCATTCCGTTTCTTTTATTTGCCTGGGGAGTATTCTACTTTTATCGTTCCATTGCAATGAAAATTCTGCTATGGGTTTGGCTTATGACCGGACTATGGGTTTGGGTAGGTGCCCGGCCAGCATATCATATTGGAGCAAGTGGGATTGTGTATGGGCTAGCTTTTTTCTTATTTTTCAGTGGAGCCATCAGAAAAACCCCTGCCCTTGCTGCAGTATCTCTTATTGTTGTTTTTCTTTATGGCAGTATGATATGGGGAATTTTTCCATTTATTCCTGACGTATCGTGGGAATCGCACCTTTCCGGAGGTCTTGCTGGCTTAATCCTTGCCTTTCTATACCGTAAAGAAGGACCACAGCCACCACAATATGAATGGGAAAACGAACTGGATGAAGAGGATATTAACGAGATGCTTGATGAGTACCTTGAGAAAAAGAAAACATTTAACCTTACTCGAAAAGATGAAGCACCCTCATAAAACAATCCATATATATTTGTCGGTAACTAACGATGTAGTTGCCGACCAGAGGATACATCGAATTGCTTCAACTCTTGCCGACGAGGGTTACAAAATACATGTGGTAGGCCGCATGCTAAATTGTAAATATAACTTTTCTAATCGCCCTTATCAGGTACATCTTCTTAAGGTCCCTATTAAAAAAGGATTTTTGTTTTATGCCTTTTACAACCTTTGGCTATTAATTTTCATTCTCTTCAGAAAAACTCATATTCTAATAGCAAACGATCTGGATACTGTCATCCCCAACTTTATTGTTTCGAAAATAAAAAATGTGCCGCTACTATTCGACAGTCACGAATACTTTCCTGAAGTACCAGAATTGATAAACCGCAAATGGGTAAAAAAAGTATGGCAATCAATCGAAAAAATTGTTGTACCTCGAATCCCCTACTCTTATACCGTTTGTAATTCAATTGCCGATATTTACAACAAAAAATATGGTTGTAACTTTGAAGTAGTTCGTAACCTTCCATTTCGAAAGCAAAAGCTGAATAATTCTCCCTTAAATAAAACACAAAAAAACATAATATATCAGGGCGCTCTAAATGTAGGACGCGGCATCGAGAAAGTTATTGATGCCCTTACTTACCTACCCGAAATGCATTTCTATGTTGCTGGAGCAGGCGATATCGAAAAAGAACTTTTTAGAAGGGCACAAAGTTCACCAGCAGCCAGTAGAATCCATTTTTTAGGACGTATTCCACTCGAACAGTTACACAATTATACCTGTGGTGCTGATTTAGGAATATCGCTCGAAGAACCATTAAGTTTAAACTACTATTTTGCTCTACCCAATAAACTTTTCGATTACATTCAAGCCGAAATTCCAGTACTCGTTTCCGATTTTCCTGAGATGAAAAACATTGTCGAAAAATACCAAGTTGGACAATGTACCAACGAATCGGATCCCGAAAAATTAGCCCTAATAATTAAAGAAATGATTGAAAATGAATCCAAAAGAAAATCATGGGCCGAAAATTTGAAAAAAGCAGCAGAGGAATTATGTTGGGAGAATGAAAAGAATATTTTATTAACTCTAGTTTCGAATGCTCTTAATAATCCTCGAAAAAATAGAATTTCAAAATAAAAGATTAGGTCTTCAAAAATGTTTAAAAATTAATCGAAAAGCTCATTGAGCCAATGCTTTTTTTTGTACTTATAGTAATCGTTATGATATTTATCCTTGTACATAGGATAATCCTGAGAAGGTCTGCTCGATGATTCGCTCGCAATGACCTTATCAATAATTTTATCGAGTTCACCCCTATCGAGCCAAATTCCACGACAATTTGGGCAATAGTCTATTTCAACTCCCTGACGTTCGGACATAACAAGATCCGTATCTTTACAAACAGGACATTTCATAGCATTAAATTTATAATATACCTCAATACAAAATATAAGCCAAATTATTAGGATAGTAAATCATGATAAAAAATTATAATCTTATATCTTGTATATAACTCCACCCACATTATCGTGGCGTGCTCCAGTAACAGAGGCAAGACAATTGTACTCTTCCCTTACACGCAGCACACCAAGAAAAGCAAATATCATTGCCTCTTTAAAATCGACTATTGTATGATCGGGTATTTCGACTTTAAGATTGGTATGCGACATAATAAGTTCGACTAAAAACTTATTATGTGCCCCACCACCCGTTATCAAAACTTTTTTGGTAGGTTTACCCGAAAACACCTTTGTAATTTGAATAGCAATATGTTCATAAACAGTACGAAGAACATCATATGGATCGATATGATCCGACTCGAGATGAGGTAAAAAACTCTCTTCGACCCATTCTCTTCCCAACGACTTTGGATAAGGTTGATGATAATAAGGGAGTTTATTTAAAGTTTTAAGTAAAGGGACAATTACCTTCCCCTTCCTAGCAAGTTGTCCATCTTGGTCATACTCATAACCTAAAGTTCTTGCAAGCCGATTTATCACAAAATTAACCGGGCATATATCAAAAGCAATTCTACGCTTGTACCAGAAAAAAGAGACATTTGCAAAACCACCTAGATTTAAACAGTAATCGTAACCCGAAAAAAGTATTGCATCGCCAATAGGAACTAAAGGAGCTCCTTGACCTTTCAGAGCCACGTCCAAAGTACGAAAGTTAGAAACAGTAGTTATATTCGATGCAGCTGCTATAGCCGCCCCATTACCCAACTGAAAGGTCACTCCTTCGGCAGGATTGTGAAAAATAGTATGCCCATGCGAAGAAATAAAGTCAGGCTTTAATCGATGACGGGTCAAAAAATTCTTGGCTATTGTACCCAGGTAATGCCCATACTCCATATCTGTTTTCATTAACTGATATCCTTCCATCTGATAACTGTTCCAAAGTTTTTCTTTCCATGCTGAGGAGTATGGAATTGTTTCTGCCACCACAATATCACCCTGCCAAATCTCATCATTTTTAGTAAAATGACAAAAAGCAAGATCAACCCCATCCATTGAGGTGCCCGACATTATTCCTAATACCTTGTATTTTTTAGGTGGCATTAAAAGTTATTTAATTTTCCTATATTTTATACTATACAGAGCATTTAAGGCACAACGTTCAAATAATAACCTCATGGTCTCCTCATTTTTAGACGCTTTAACTGTTGGAGAAACAAAATTTAATCCAGCCAAAAAGCTTTCTTTTACTTGAATTGGAGATGATGCAACCGATTGTCCCTCGGCTGTTTGAATAGGATTAAATCCAAATTTATTGTATATGCTCACCGAAACATTTACAACAGGTAAAAAAACATCAGCTGTCAAACGATTGCCTTTCTCGTCATATTTACTATTTTCGATCGAGAGTTCAATTTTCATAAAATATTTTACATCCGATAATCGTATAGCTTTTTGTATTACAACATCGGGATAACCATAATCAGTATAGCTTGCTTTGTTTCCCATGCTCTCGGGTGGAAGAAAATAAATAAGCAAAGAATCTTCGAGCAACTTAGTAAAAATCTGATAAAACGAATGTACAAGCATTGCCTCTACTGCAGTCTGTTTTTTTTGAGGTTGATAATTAATAAGATGCTGATAAGAACTTAATTCCTTTTTCACCCTTTCATCAATATCAGTTGTATAGGAAAATACAACGAACTGATTTCGCGCATACTTTTGTGACCAAGCTATCGATGTTCCAATAATCAATAATAAGGCTATCATTAAGTTTTTACTAGTCATAGGCATGTATTTTAGTTAAATAGATATGTTATTTTTTTTGTGTATATATGACAATTTTGCGATGAATAAATCGACTCAAAGCAATCAAAAATATAAAATTCTGTTTATTTAACGATATAGTATTTCAAAAAATCACCTACGACAAAGTTACTTCCCCCAATAAAAATTACATCTTCTGAGGAAGCATATTGTTTCGCGGATTCGAAAGCACTAGAGACTTCTGAATAAACTTCACCCTCAATCGAAAATCCAGTTGCAACCCTGGCTATTTCAATTGGATCGAGCGAACGGGAAACAGAAGATCGAGTAAAATAATAGGATATACCCTTATTTCCAACAATTTCGGCGAGCATTTTTAACATTAATTGATAATTCTTGTCTGCCGAAAAACCGAGAACTATGTGAATACGACGCGGTTTAAGCATAGAAAGCTGTTGTGCAATTTGCTCAATGCCCGAAGGATTATGGGCTGTATCACAAATAATAAGCGGATCTTTTTGCACTACCTGCCACCTTCCCATAAGACCTGTTCTTTGTTTAACATTTTTGTATCCTTCGTATAGGTTTACATCGGATATAGCATAACCCAAATCCCTTAAGATTTCTAGGGCACAATAACTAGTAACTATATTTTTTAGCTGATATCGCCCTATTAAATCAGAAACACCTTTAAAAACAAAATTCTGATTTGTTCTTTCTATTATTTCAAATTCAAAACTGTCGAAGTTTTCATTTAAAATGTTAGCAGTATATTTCGAATCGGCAAAAACAATAGGAGCGTGCTCTTGTAAAGCTTTAGATGTAAAAACAGGAAGAGTCGAATCGTTTCTTTCGCCAATAACCACAGGAATATTAGGTTTAATAATTCCTGCTTTTTCAAAAGCAATTTTTTCGAGTGTATCGCCTAAAATATCGGTATGATCGTACGAAATGTTGGTAATAATACTTAATAATGGTAGAATTATGTTGGTCGAGTCGAGCCTGCCTCCTAAACCTGTCTCAATAACAGCAAAATCGACTTTTTCGGAAGCAAAATAGGCAAATGCCATAGCAGTCGTCAGTTCAAAAAATGTAGGGTTAATTGATTTAAATTGTTCCAAGCCGTTTGCTACAAATTGAGTTACGAATTCTTTTTCTATCAATTGCCCGTTAATTCTGATTCTCTCTCTGAAATCGACCAAATGAGGTGAAGTGTACAAACCAATTTTATAGCCAGCGGATTGCAGAATAGAAGCTATCTGATGACTTACAGAACCCTTGCCATTTGTTCCAGCAATATGTATGCTTTTAAAATTTTTTTGTGGGTTATTTAATAGAGCGCACAGACCGACAATATTTGATAAATCGTATTTAAGTGCTTTCTTACCCTGTTGTTGGAACATAGGAAGTTGTCCCAGCAAAAAATCCAGGCATGATTCATAGTTCATTTTATGGCAAATTTTGTATTTTTAAGCAAAATAAAAATTTATAAAATGGCACGAAGTAAGAAAATCTTTGTTCTCGACACCAACGTAATTTTACACGACTACAAATGTATTTACAATTTCGAAGAAAACGATATAGTATTACCCATTGTCGTACTCGAAGAATTGGATAGGTTAAAAAGAGGAAGCGATTTAATAAACCTTCATGCAAGAGAATTTACGCGAGAACTTGATTCTTTATCAGGAGATAAGCTATTTGAAGGAGGTATCCCTTTAGGAAAAAAAAGGGGGAAATTATTTATCGAGACTGGCAAGCCATTTTCTAAAACCCTTCTCGACTCATTCCCCGAAGCCACCCCCGACCATCGTATACTGGCAATCTGCGATTACCTTAGAAACAAATTTCTCCCAACCCATCGAGAGGTTATTCTTGTTTCGAAAGATATAAACTTACGAATGAAAGCTAAATCGATAGGTATCATTGCCCAGGACTATAAATCGGATAAAGTACACGATATAACCTTCTTTTCGAAAAATATTGAATGTATTGAAAATGTAGAGCAAAAAATTATTACAGCTCTTTACGAACACAAAGAAGGTATTGCATTCACTGATTTACCTATAAAAAACTCACCAACACCTAACCAATATTTTGTACTTCGAAATGGTCATTCCAGCGTATTAGCTCGTTATAACCCATTTGGTCATAAAGTAGAAAGAATTGAAAAAAGTAAATGCTACGGAATAGAGCCTCGCAATGCTGAACAAACTTTTTCTCTCGACGCCTTACTTCGTCCCGAAATCCAATTGGTTGCCCTTACCGGCAAAGCAGGAACAGGCAAAACTCTTCTTGCCCTTGCTGCAGCTTTGCATCAAGAAAATCACTACGATCAGATTTATCTTGCACGGCCTGTAATACCTTTGGCTAATCGCGATATGGGATTTCTTCCGGGTGATGTAAGCGAAAAAATTGCTCCATTCATGCAGCCATTATACGACAACCTTGCAGTTATCAAACATAAATTTAAGCCCTCGAGCAAGGAATACACCCATATTGAAGAATTGCAAAAAAATGAGAAACTGGTTATCACACCATTAGCATACATTAGAGGAAGAACTCTGTCTAATGCTTTTTTTATTGTCGACGAAGCACAAAACCTAACTCCACACGAGGTAAAAACTATAATAACCCGTGCTGGCGAGGGTACTAAAATGGTCTTTACAGGGGATATACAGCAAATCGACTCACCTTATCTCGATAGCATGTCGAACGGGCTAAGCTACCTGATTGACCGCATGAAAGGGCAGGAAATATTTGCTCACGTCAACCTAGTCAAAGGGGAAAGAAGCTATCTTGCCGATCTTGCCAGTACTTTATTATAAAAACTCTACAATTTGCATAAATAACAAAAGAGGCCTGAGATTAACAGGCCTCTTGATATAAAATGTAACGTGTACAATATTTACTGCAAGGTAAATACGATAGGAATAACAAACTGCTGTTTTACAGCTTTACCACCCTGCTTTCCAGGCGACCATCGTGGGGAGCTAAGGATACAACGTACAGCTTCCTTGTCGAGCTCGGGATGAACACCACGAAGAACCTTAACATCTACAACTTGTCCACGAGAGTTGACAGCAAATTGAACAATAACCTTTCCTGATATGCCTGCTTCAGCAGCAGCTGTAGGATAGACAATGTTTTGCTGTACCCATATACGAAAGGAGTTAATGTCTCCACCTTGAAAAGTAGCGTTTTCCTCTACAACTACAAATGCTGGTCCATCGTCTTCAATTATCGTCTCCTTTTCTTGTTTCTGCTCAATTACTATTTGTTCGGGTGGTGCTTCGTTACCTACAATTTCTTTCTGTTCTTCAATCGTTGCCAGTGTAACTTCCTCTTTAACCGTATCCACAACAACAGGAGCCTTAAATTTAACTTGCTGTTCTAAGGCAGCAGGTGGCGGTGGTGGCGGTGGTGGCGGTGGCATATCTTCCTTGTTTAAGTTTTCAAGCACCGCTTCGACATTTTTTTCCAAATGTTTCTTGGCGCCCGATTTAAGTTTATAAGCTTCAATTAAAGGATAAGCCACTGCCCCGCTAAAAATGAGGAATGCGATGGCAAAACCTATGAGGAGGTACTTCTTGTACTTTTTCCTCAACTGATACACTCCATAGTCCTTATTTCTGTGCTCAAATACAATATCATCGAGCGAATTGATGGAGGTACCTTCTAACTGACCCTTCTTTGCCATACCAATCAGTTTTTAGCAGTTACAGTATTCTTCTTCTTATACTCCTCGAGCATTTTCAACTCCTGAGGATTGATATCCACTATAGCATACCGGGCAATGTTACAGATAGCCATCTCATCGATGATATCTACCATGTTTTTGTATTTAACCTTATCGGTAGCTTTGATAAGAACAATGGGACCAACTTTATCGGCCTTTTTAAGCTCACGTATCTGTTTTGCTAAAGTGTCGGGTGGAATTGGCTTACGACTCTTCAATGCAGCCACATTCAAACTATCTATTTTCTCGTACAATGTTTTGTTACGCTTTAACAGATACTTACGGATACCATCCTTACTGAAATCGGTTTCGATTAATTCAGGAAATGGTGGTTTGTCCATTAGACCCGTATAGTAATAAATCTTATCATTTTCATCGAGAATAATATTCACAGCTCGCCATTTGGGAATTTGATTCTCCTTATCCTCCTTTTTATTTTCTTTTTGATCCTTTTCGGGGAGAACAATTTCCATCGTTTTTGGCTTGCTAAATGCAGTGGTAAGCATAAAGAAGGTAAGCAAAAGAGTCATTAAGTCCACCATCGGCGTCATGTCGATATGTGTGGAGTGCTTTTTGGGCCGTCTTTTGCCTTTTTTCTTTCCACCACCTTCGTCTTGGATGATTTCAGCCATGTTACTTTATTTATTTAATATCTTCAAGTTTTACTTCTACTTTCTCCAGATTAGTTGTAAGATTGAACTTGTTGATTTTATAATCCTGCAAAATATCAAGAACTCTCTTAACAACTTTGAAATCAGCGCCGGCATCGCCCTTAATACTAGCTTCTGCATTAGGATTTGCCTTACGAGCAAAGAGAATCCACATTGCCAATTGATTATCGGCAGAATCGATAGGGATCCCTGTTTGAAGGTCATCTCTTACCTTCTGATCTTCGGCATCAATCCATTTGGGCAGGTCTTTAATAGGCATACCAAATGATGCCAACCGTTCGAATTTGCTGATTTGCTCCTTGGTAAAGGGGACTCTCAGCTGCTCCGATACTCCTTGTAAAACCTTGGCACGAATGTGCAATGAAGTATCGGTACCTTCATCAATATTGAAAAATACTTTGTTATCCTTCGAAATATAAACTGTTATGACATTTTTCTCGGGTGCAGTTTTTTCAGATATTGACGAGGGCGTATCCACTTGAACCGCTTCCTGCGGTTTAAACGTGGTTGTCATCATGAAGAATGTAAGAAGCAATGTAAAGGTATCCACCATCGGTGTCATGTCGATGTGCGGAGACCTCACTGCCATTTTAACCTTCGCCATATTATCTTTATTTAAACGTTATACAATTGATGAATCTTTAAATAGAGCCTCGTGCCTACGAGTTTCTTATTTCAAACTAGCAGCAAAGGTTTGAACAATGCTATAGTTCGATTCATCAATTCGATAAGTCATTGCGTCAACGCGTGAGGAGAAATAGTTGTACATGAGAATTGCTATGGTCGAACCTGTGATACCAAATGCTGTATTAACAAGTGCTTCAGAAATACCTGTTGCTAACTGCAATGCATCGGGTGCACCTTGATTAGCCAATGCAGCAAAAGCTCGAATCATACCAAGAACCGTACCAATAAGACCAGTTAACACCGAAATAGAAGCAACTGTAGAAAGAATAACCATGTTTTTCGAAAGTGCAGGAAGTTCTAATGCTGTAGCTTCTTCAAGATCTTTCTGAAGTGCGAGAATCTTCTGATCTTTTGCTAACGTAGGATCGTTTTGTAGCTCACGATAACGGGTAAGACCACTCTTAATAACATTAGCAATAGAACCCTTTTGTTTGTCGCACAATGCACGAGCTTCTTCAATTTTATCTTCTTTAAGAAGATCCTGAATATTACGAACAAATTTTACAACACTACCCTTACCATTTGCTTTGCTCAACGAAATAAAACGTTCTACAACAAAAGATAACAGTGTTAATACGATGGTTAGAAGAACCGGTACTATAGGTCCCCCTTTGTACATAATACCAAGATAATTTCCAGGAAGTGGGTGCCCTTTGGGATTGTTTTCCATAAAGTTGATTGGATTACCCATAATGGCTAAGTAAATGTAAAGACTTATCCCAAAACAAGCCAAAATAACCAGTGTATTGAACACAGAGCTGAAAATTTCTTTTAAAGCCTTCATATAAAAAATTTTTTAAGTTTAATAATTACTTTATCTTTTAAAAAATTGCGCACAAATAAAATATATTCCCCTCTATTTTGCAAATTCTGTTTTATTGCTGACTTTTCATAGACTTTTTTAAAGCTTCGACTGTTTTCTTGATATCGACATTATTTGGATCAAGCGCTAAAATTTTATTATACATATCTAAAGCCTTTGGATATTCTTTCTTCTTTGTATAAAGCACAGCCAAAGACGAGTAACCCATAATCTTCCACTGATCTTTTTTGGGATCAAGGTATATTATTTTAGTAAAATATCTTTCAGCTTTGTCGTAATCGGGTTTTGCATTGTAAAAATAATACGAACCCATAAAACGATATGCTTCGTATAATTCTGCGGCATTCTTTACCGTATCCTTTGAGGCAACCTCTATAACTTTTTCGTATTGCGGCAGAGCTAAACCGAGCTTACCATCCGGATCGAGACTATAACTGGTATTGGCAATCCATAAATATGCCTGAACATTGTCGGGTTCTAACTGTGTAAGCCTTGCGAATACTCGCTGTGCTTCTCTGTAATTTTTATTTTGAAAAGTTGTATCGGTCGACCCTTGTGCCATCTGATAATAGGCTTTACCCATAAGCATATAATCCGATGCCTGTCCCTGTTCCAATTCTATCTTCTTTTGAAGCATACGAATGGCAAGAGGGAAAAGCTTATTGTAATACGCATTGTAAGCTATATCGGTTATAAGCTCAACATCGGTCGAGTCCATGTTATAAGCCTTTAACAAATTTACGAATGCCTTGCTAACGTAGCTTGTATCTTTATCTTTTAACTTCAACAAAATACGCCCATAATATGCATAATCTTTGGATATAATCTTTTCGGGAGTTGTATTTTTGAAAAATTCTTCGATGTAACGTAAGGCCTTATTGTAATCGGGAGGACGCATTTCGTAAGCAGAATATGCCGCAACACGATTTAAATAATTACGCGACTTATCGTAAGCAAGAATTTCTTCGATGTTTTCTAAGCATTCTTTATAATCTTTTGACTTAAATAGTGAGTTGACATACTGAATTTTGGCAGGGACATTATTGCCCGAAAGTTCGAGAAATTTTCTGAAATTAACTTTCGCAAACTGGGCTGTCCCTGAACTCATTAAATACAATTCTCCGTATGCCCTGTATAGTGGCGCATAGGTTGAATCAATTTCTTTGGCCTGATCAAAATTATTACGTGCAGCTTGTAGGTTACGTGAACGCATATATAAACGGCCAATTTTTACAATTGGTTCAGCTAAATCTGGATTAATGAAGGTTGCTTTATTGTAATTAGCAACTGCTGCTGATGCATCGTTCATTTCTAAATAAACATCGCCCAATGCAATGTATACTTCGGGTTTCTCATTAGAAATTTTCTTTGTTCTAGCACCCAAATCTGCACTGGCGGCTTTCGCCTTTTCAAGATAGGCAATTGCTTTATAATAACGAGGCTTAGAAGCATATAACTGAGCTTGTCCTAACTTAATAAGTAAGGTAAAATCCTGATCGGTGAATTTTTTATATTTGGTAGGTATAGTCTTTTCAACTTTAGCGAAATAGGAATCGGCCGAAATTGTATCGTTTTTGGAAATAAGGTATATGATACCCATACCTATATT
The DNA here is from genome assembly GCA_026416115.1 of Bacteroidales bacterium. Taxonomy (GTDB): domain Bacteria; phylum Bacteroidota; class Bacteroidia; order Bacteroidales; family DTGW01; genus JAKPGM01. The sequence continues at coordinate 14,059 of JAOAFU010000209.1, forward strand.
GTTGAGCATACGAGTGCTGTCAACTTTGAGTCCTTTCTCAAAGCATTGTTTGGCTTCCTTAACTGCCTCCTCAAGCGTATTTGAGTAGGGATCGTTAAGGTAACTTTTTAAAACAATTTCGCCTAAGTAATAATAGGCGTCGGCATTGTTTGGTTGTTTGTTAATAATATCACGAAGCATATTGTAAGCATCTTCCAGTCTCTCATTCTTCATAAGCTTTAGCGCATCATCAAGTGTTTGTGACTGTATTAATCCGATTGCGAAAAAGCTCATTAATAAAACCATCATGATTCGTGTAGTGAAAGTTTTCATTTTCATAGCTCTTATTTTAAACTATTTATCAATCAATATTTTGCAATATAATCAAGTTGCCAAAGTTATATAAATTCTTTTTTGGTCAAAAGCTTAGAAACTTTTTTTTGTTTTAATCAACCTGATGGGCATAGTAGCAGGTACTAATCCCATCTTCAGTACTATCCTCTGTCCTTGATCAGAAGCCACCCATTGAGTAAATCCAGTACCTAAACCAGTAAAACTTTCACGATTAATAATATATACTTCCCGAATAAATGGATATGATTTATCGGCTATAAAACCTTGATAAGGCCTAAAAAACTCATTGCCATCGGGATTGTCCTCCGATGAAATAGCTGCAACACGAATACGTTTTAAGAAACCTTTCGAGATACTATCATCCTTATCACTTATCCACGATACCCCTATTACTCCGATAGCATTATTATGTTTTTCTACATAATTAATTACCTCTTCATTATTTTCAACTGCATAACAATACTTAGGCAGTTGCTTGTTTAGTCTAAATTTTTCAAGAATATAGCGTACTGTCGACGATTTATTATTATCAAAAACAACTTTAATTGGAGCATTATGATTAGGATTTATTTGTCGCCAGTTGCTAATGGTTCCTTCAAATATACCTTTTATTTCGGTATAACGTAAAAGGGAGTCCTTGTTGTTTTTATTTAAAATAAATGCAATGGCATCGTACGCAATCGTCACCGTTTTGGGATAAATTTTTCTACTCTCGAAATATTCAATTTCATCGTTAGTAAGCTTTCTTGAAATTATTACTAATCGGACAGAATCGTTTAACAGATCGTTTATTACATCAATTTCTGGTTTGTAAAGTGCAGTAATATGGGCGTTTTCGTACATCGACTGGAAAACATCTAGCTCTGCCTGAGCAAGTAATGTATAACTTTCATCTACACCAATTTTAATTTTTCCTCGTGTTGAGGTTTCTTCCT
>JAOAFU010000218.1 GCA_026416115.1 Bacteroidales bacterium
AAACTATTTTCTTGGTTGTCTGAAAAGTAGAAATACGAATAGTTGATTGGTAAAGCTGCCCTATAAAAAAAGTCGACGCTATGACAAGCAAGATACTGGCGGCTGCAACATAAATAACCAATAATTTTTTGCTTTTTTTACCTTTGCTACCATAAGAATCGTCAATACGTAAACGGGTTTTTATCCAGGCATTATCTACATCAAAAGTAAAATTCACCTTACCAGTTTCATCCCATATACGTTTGGCATTTTCAAATATACTTTCATGTTCAGCCGATTGTTGCCTCCAGCTATCTAGTTCAAGCCGCTCTTTTTCCGAAATATTTCCGGAAAGAGCACCAGCAATCAAGGACCAAATATAATCTTCGTTATCTGTAATTTGAATCATGAATATTTTAGTGTTTATTAGATTACAACTTACTACCCTATTCCCCTTATTCAAAAAATGACATTTTGACAAACTTATTAAAATTTCGCGTCTAGTTTCCAGAATAATGCCTAAAGATGTCACATTTTTTTTGCTATAAAGATTGGCACATGGTTTGTCGAAAGCATTGTTATACCATAAAATAGGATTTTTTCATTAACTTTGCCAAAAAATAAATGAGAAAAAAGGATACATTAGTGATAAAAGAAGAGACCAGACTTGCCGAGATAATAATTGAAGCTATAAAAGAAAAAAAAGGTAAACGTATTACAAAGATTGACCTTAGAAAGCTGAAAAACAACCTATGCGATTATTTTATTATATGCGAAGGTGATTCGAGCACCCAAGTGAATGCTCTTGCGGAGAACATAGAACGTCAAGCTTACCTTCAGGCTAATAAAACTCCTCATCATATCGAAGGGAAAGAAAATGCCCAATGGATCTTGATCGATTTTTTCGATGTGGTGGTTCATGTTTTTCAGCGCGAAAATCGCGAATTTTATAAACTTGACGATCTTTGGTCGGACGGAATAATAGAAACAATTGAAAACGAATAATTAGATAAATATGTCGGACGAAAAAGATTTAAAACAGGAAAATACTGAATTTTCGGGCAATAAAGATAACCAGAAAAACCCCATGGACAATAATCAGAACAACACACCTAAACCGAAGTTTAATGCTTACTGGGTATATGCGTTGATAGCTATAGCCTTTATTGCACTTCAATATTTTCAGTTTGGCAAGCATCCTCACGAAATTTTTATGAAAGATTTACGCGAGATGATTGCCGCAAAAGATGTCGATAAGATTGAGGTGATCAATAAAGAGATAGCTCGAGTATATTTAAAACCTAATCGATTAGATCGCTATCAAAAGTTGATAGGAAAAGATTTTAATAGAATTCCCAAAGATGGCCCTCATTTCGAGCTCCAGATTGGAGACGTAATAGCCTTTAAAGATGAGATAGATAAAGTGCAGAAAGATTTTCCACCCGCCGAATATGTAAACATTATCTACAAAGTTGAGAAAAACTACTTCCTCGATATATTTATTAGTTTCATTCTACCAATTTTAATTCTGATAGCAATTTGGAGCTATTTTTATCGACGAATGGCCAGTGGAGGCGGCGGAGGTCCAGGAGGATCAAATATTTTCAATGTGGGTAAATCACGTGCCAAAATTTTCGATAAAGAAACAAGCGTAAAAGTCAATTTTTCGGATGTTGCAGGATTGGAAGAGGCTAAAATTGAGCTAAAAGAAATTGTCGATTTTCTAAAAAATCCAAAAAAATATACCGATTTGGGAGGCAAAATTCCTCGAGGAGCTCTTCTAGTAGGACCTCCGGGAACTGGCAAAACTTTACTTGCAAAAGCTGTTGCGGGCGAGGCAAATGTTCCCTTCTTTTCACTATCAGGTTCCGATTTTGTCGAAATGTTTGTTGGTGTTGGTGCATCGCGTGTACGCGATCTCTTTGCTCAAGCTAAACAAAAAGCTCCTTGTATAGTATTTATCGACGAAATTGATGCTGTAGGGCGCTCTCGAAGCAAAAATCCTGGCTGGGCTGCCAATGACGAAAGAGAGAATACGCTGAACCAACTTCTTACAGAAATGGATGGTTTTGCGCCAAATACAGGTATTATTGTTCTTGCAGCCACCAACCGTGCCGACATACTTGACCGTGCTCTTTTAAGAGCTGGCCGTTTCGATCGCCAAATCCATGTCGAATTACCCGATCTGAACGAACGTCGCGAAATATTTAAAGTTCATATGCGCCCTCTCAAGCTGGCTTCCGATATCGATGTAGAGTTTCTAGCAAAACAAACACCGGGTTTCTCGGGTGCCGATATTGCCAATGTATGTAATGAAGCGGCTCTTATCGCTGCAAGAAAAAATAAAACCAGCGTCGAGAAGCAAGACTTCCTAGATGCCATCGATCGTATCATCGGTGGGCTCGAAAAAAGAAATAAAATTGTTTCTAAGCTCGAAAAAAAGACTATTGCCTACCACGAAGCCGGACATGCAACCGTAAGCTGGCTACTCGAACATGCCAATCCGCTTGTAAAAGTAACCATCATTCCTCGCGGCAGAGCCCTCGGCGCAGCATGGTACTTGCCAGAAGAACGCCAGATTACTACTACCGAACAACTCTACGATGAAATGTGTGCTACTTTAGGTGGACGCGCTGCCGAAGAAGTAGTCTTTGGGAAAGTATCTACTGGTGCACTCAACGACCTCGAGAGAGTAACAAAACAGGCATATGCAATGGTTGCCTATTTTGGCATGAGCGAAAAAATTGGAAATATAAGCTATTACGACTCAACTGGACAAACTGAGTTCTCATTTAGCAAACCTTACAGTGAAAAAACTGCCGAACTAATTGATGAAGAAGCTAAAAAAATAGTGGAAAATCAATACGAAAGAGCTAAAACAATATTGCGAGAAAATAAAGACGGCCTGGACAAACTGGCGCAAAAACTTCTTGAAAAAGAAGTTATCTTTAGCGAAGATTTAGAACAAATTTTTGGCAAACGGAAAGGTGGAATTCCAGAAGAACAACAGTTGCTTATTGAAAATGGCAAAACCGAAACTGAAGACAACAGGGATAATTAAGAATAAAAAAATTACGAAAGAGAATGGAAGATGGCTGGATCAAAATATACCAAACTCAGAATGCTTACCATGCCGAGTTAGTACGCCAGGCTATTGAAAAAGAAGATATATCCTGCGTGGTTATGAATAAACAAGATTCTTCCTTCTTCTTTGGAAACATTGAAATATACGTAAAAATAGAAGATCTTGAAAAAGCAAATAAAATCATTCAAAACTTTGAACCTTGAAAGACATTTTTAAACGTTCTTTAACTGGCACATTACTTGTATTAGTAATGATTGCCGCCATTATAGGTGGAGAAATACCTTTTATTTTGTTCTTTACTCTGCTTACAATAGGTACCATGTGGGAATTCTATGGTATAGCAGAAAAAATGGAACTTGAGGCTCAAAAAATCTGGGGAATCATTGGAGGAATAGCTCTTTTCTATCTTTTCTATCTCACTTCTATCGGCCTTATTAAAAGTAACATGTTTAGTATTTTTATTGCTTGGGCATTAATGTCATTTGTTATCGAATTGTTCCGCAATAAAACCAAACCTTACCAAAATATTGCTCTCACCTGGTTTGGAATATTATACATAGCACTCCCCATATCAATGCTTCTTTCAATCGCATATCGCGAAAATATTTATCAGTATAACCATCACTTAGTACTATCATATTTCATCCTTATATGGACGTATGATACAATGGCTTATGTCTGCGGATTACTATTCGGAAAACGAAAACTTTTTGAGCGTATTTCGCCAAAGAAAACATGGGAAGGAGCAGTAGGAGGACTCGTTTTTGCATTAATTGCTGCCTACATACTTTCATATTTTTATAAAGAACTTACTGTTTTCCAATGGGGAATATTTGCTACACTTATCTCAGTTTTTGGAACACTCGGCGATCTAACCGAAAGTATGCTTAAAAGAAGTATTGGTATTAAAGATTCGGGTAACATACTTCCAGGTCATGGAGGGCTACTGGATCGTTTCGATGCTATGTTTTTGGCAATACCAGCAGTTTATCTATATTTGCAATTCATCTAACCGTTTTACAGTTATGTTATTGATTAATAATTTTATTAATACTTTAAAAGCGTTTAAAAACGATCATTTGCACCTACATAAAGAGGGGAAAGTTTTTGTACTAAATCTTTTGATCTGGCTACTTATAATTAATGGAGTTCTATACTTTCTAGACATCAACAGTATACTTTTTGGTATTATTAATTTCTTAAGTATAGTTGGCTTCTCTATTGTACTATATTTCTTTCGAAATCCTCGAAGAGAAGTAGAGTATCCCTCTGAAAATATTGTCTATGCACCTGCCGACGGCAAAGTAGTTGTAGTAGAAGAAGTTGTAGACAACGAATACTTTAACGAGCCTCGCATTCAAATTTCTATATTTATGTCACCCCTAAATGTGCACGTTAACAGAGTACCCATCAGCGGGGAAGTTAAATACTTTAAATATCACGATGGCCAATACCTAGTAGCCTGGCATCCAAAATCATCGGCTCATAACGAACGCACTACCATAGTAATCAAAACACTTCAGGGCATCGAAATTTTAATTCGTCAGATTGCCGGAGCTGTAGCTCGCCGAGTAGTGTGCTACGCAGAGGTAGGAAAAACAATGAAGCAAGGTGAAGACTTAGGTTTTATTAAATTTGGTTCGCGGGTCGACATACTTCTTCCTCTTAATGCCGAAATTAAAGTAAATATTGGCGATAAAGCATTTGGAAATAAAAGCGTAATTGCATATCTCAAATAAAAGTAGGTTTTTCGTTTTTTTTCATTACTTTTAAAAAAAATCCCTCATATGTCGTTTGACTATAATACTAAAAGAAAAAAACTTGTTCTTCCTGAATATGGCCGACATATTCATAAGCTTGTTGACTATTTAATGACTATACCCGATAGGGAAGAACGAACAAAAGCCGCACATGCACTTGTAGCAGTAATGGGAAACCTGAATCCGCACCTACGCGATGTTGTTGATTTTAAGCATAAATTGTGGGATCATCTGGCCATAATGTCCGATTTTAAGATCGACATTGATGCCCCTTATCCATTGCCTACAAAATCGGCATTCGATGTAAAACCTCGAAAAGTACCCTACAACCAGCATCCCATACAATACAAGCATTATGGCAAAATTATTGAGCAAATGATTCATAAGGCCGTTGAAATGCCTGAGGGAGAAGAAAAATCTACATTAATTGAGATGATTGCGAATCTGATGAAACGTCAGTATTTAACATGGAATCGCGATGCCGTTACAGATGAAGTAATTCTAAAAGATTTGTATGAACTTTCTAAAGGAAAAATCAAAATTACTTCCGACATGTTGAAACTCTCCGAAGCCCGAAACATACATAACGTAGGACGCCAGAAAAATAAGAAAATGTCTATTAACAAACGTAATGGCGGAAACGGTAATTATAACGGCGGTAACAAACAGAGGAAAAACTGACACTTCTAATGGCTTCATTTGAGGTTGAAGGAGGAGTTACCCTCCACGGCGAATTACATCCACAAGGTGCAAAAAACGAAGCACTTCAGGTTATCTGTGCTACCTTACTAACCGACCAAACCGTACTACTTAACAATATCCCCGACATTAAGGATGTAGAGGTTCTTATAGAAATGATCACTTTGATGGGGGTCAAAGTTGAAAAAAGAGGGCAAAATTCTTACGCATTTACGGCACAAAATATCAAACCCGACATTCTTAAATTACCTGAAGTTCAAAAGCGTTTTTCAGCAATTCGTGGTTCAATCATGCTGGTAGGACCTTTATTAGCAAGAATTGGCTACGCCTTTGCTGGCAAACCCGGTGGCGATATGATAGGCAGAAGACGTATAGATACGCACTTTCACGGTCTACAGCAATTGGGTGCAAAATTTGAGTACGATAATGAGAGCAACTTATACTTTCTAAAAACTAAGAGACTTAAAGGAACCTATATCCTTCTCGACGAAGCCTCAGTAACCGGCACTGCCAACCTTATTATGGCTGCTGTATTAGCCGAAGGTACCACTATCTTATATAATGCAGCATGCGAGCCCTATATACAGCAACTTTGCAAAATGCTTGTTGCTATGGGTGCACACATCGAAGGCATTGGTTCTAATTTGCTTACTATCCACGGTGTTACAAGTCTTTCGGGTTGCGAGCATACACTCCTACCCGACATGATTGAAATTGGCAGCTTCATCGGCATGGCAGCTATGTGTAGGTCCGATATTACCATCAAAAACGTATCGTACGAAAATCTTGGAATTATCCCCCGAACCTTCCAACGTATGGGCATCAATATCGAGCGCATAGGTGACGATATTCACATCCCTGTGCACCATGAATACGAAATTGAAACTTTTATCGATGGCTCGATTTTAACTATAGCCGATGCTCCCTGGCCAGGGTTAACCCCCGACTTGCTGAGTGTTTTTCTTGTTGTAGCAACTCAAGCCAAAGGAAGCGTACTAATCCATCAAAAAATGTTCGAAAGCCGACTATTCTTTGTCGATAAGCTTATCGACATGGGAGCACAAATTATTCTTTGCGATCCTCACCGCGCTACTATTATAGGCTTAAACAATAAGCATCCTCTGAAACCTACTACTATGAGCTCGCCCGATATCAGAGCAGGAGTTGCATTGTTGATTGCTGCTCTATCAGCACCAGGTAAAAGCATTATTCACAATATCGAACAAATTGACCGTGGATATTATCGCATCGATGAAAGACTGAATGCAATCGGTGCAAAAATCAAAAGAATCAATTAAAAATTGTAGTAGTTTTTTCGTATCCCTTCTGGATAAAAATGGTAGCCCCTAATCAACAGGCTAAGCCTTTTTCCTTTTACCTTTGAAAATAAATCAATATTTTAAAGCTATGAATAAAAAACTATTTGCTACTGTGCTACTTATCCCATTTCTATTTTCTTTCAATAACCTTCACTCACAAGGTTTTTTGAAAAGGGATAATAAAAAAATTGTCAAGGGTAACGGTGAAGAAATCCTACTAAGAGGAATAGGATTAGGAGCTTGGATGCTACAGGAACCCTATATGCTTGGTATTTCTGCAACCAATCAGAAAGATATTCGGAAAAAAATTGAAGCCTTAATGGGTAAAGCCAATACAGACACTTTTTATGCTGCTTGGCGTAAAAATTTGATCCAAAAAAAAGATATTGATTCTTTAGCATCGTGGGGGTTTAACAGTGTTAGACTTGTTATGCACTACAACCTATATACCCTACCCATCGAGGAAGAACCTGTTGCAGGTAAACAAACATGGCTTGAAGAAGGTTTTATTCTTACCGACAGCCTTTTGTCGTGGTGTGCTGCTAATAAGATTTATGTGATTCTCGATTTACATGCAGCCCCAGGTGGTCAAGGGAAAGATGCAGCTATATCCGATTACGATTCAAGTCTTCCTTCACTCTGGGAAAGTGAAGCCAACAAAGTTAAAACCATTGCCCTTTGGAAGAAACTAGCTGAACGCTATAAAGATTCGGAATGGATTGGTGCTTACGACCTAATCAATGAGCCCAATTGGGATTTCGAGAACAGCGGTAATCAGAATGGATGTAACTGCACACAAAATAAACCACTTCTCGATTTTTACAAAAGACTTATCGACACTATTCGTAAGGTCGATACTAACCATTTAATCATAGTTGAGGGTAATTGTTGGGGCAATAATTACAACGGAATGCAGAGCCTTTTCTCATACGACCCCAACTTAGCCGTAAGTTTTCATAAGTACTGGAACTACAACACCCCTGCTGCAATTCAAGGATTGTTGAATATCCGCAACACATACAATGTTCCAATCTGGTGCGGCGAATCGGGTGAAAATTCGAATCACTGGTACACCGAGGCCATTAGGCTACTCGAAGCCAACAATATTGGCTGGTCGTGGTGGACACTAAAAAAAGTCCGCTCGCTATCGGGAATCATGTCAATAGAACCTGACAACAACTATACCACTTTGCTCAACTATTGGAAAAACGGCGGAACAAAACCAACAGAAGCCTTTACAAAGTCTACATTAATGAATTTAACAGAAAAAATAAAGCTAGAAAATTGTAAGATCAATTATTCTGTACTCGATGCCATGTTTCGTCAGGTTCAAACAACCCAAACACTTCGTTTTGCCAACAATACTATTCCTGGTATTCTGTATGCAGCAGACTATGATTATGGTCGAAATGGCTATGCTTACTGGGATACCGATACAGCAAACTACAGGGTAAGTACAGGGACACATACCAATTGGAATTTGGGCTATGCCTATCGAAACGACGGCGTAGATATTGAACCCTGCACAGACTCTGAAAGAACTAACGGCTATAACGTAGGATGGACAGCTGCAAAAGAATGGCTAAAATATACAATAACCGTCACCCAAACAGGTGCATATAAACTAAATGTACGTCATGCAGGTAATGGTTCACAAATGAGCATCCATCTCGATGAAACCGATATTTCTGGCATTCTTACACTCCCTTCAACGGGTGGTTGGCAAAATTGGAAAACCCAAACCTTCGATGATATTATACTCACCGAAGGTGAACATGCTTTGAAAATTCAAATTGTGAAAGAAGGCTCTAACCTTAATTATATTGAGCTGCTTTATGACAAACCTGTTACTGAAGTTGGTTTTAAGATTCTTTCTGCATCTACTGATATCTCAGGAAAAAAAATTATTGTAAATCTTAATAAATCACTACAAACCACTTCCTTCAACTTGTCAGACTGGATTGTAAGTGTAAACGATCAGCCCTATGAACTTTCAAGCATTTCCAAACTTAACGATCGACAAATTCAGATTACATTAACGAACAAAGTACTGTATGCAGAAGTAGTTAAGCTTTCGTTTCAGGGAAATTCAGTATTAAGTACCGATAATTCAATTTTACAAACTATTCAAAATCTAGGAGTTTTAAATAACCTGCCTATAATGTACACTTTACCTGCAAAAATTGAAGCTGAAAACTATTACCAGCAAAGTGGGCTGTCTGCAGAAACTTGTAATGAAGGAGGACAAAACATGGGTTATACAAATAGTGGTGACTATCTCGATTATTTGATAATAGTTAAAAAAAGCGGAGAGTATACAGTTATGTTCAGAGTGGCAGCACAAAACAGTGGCGGTGTTATTGAATTACAACTGTTCGATGACAACAACAATAAAACAACCTTAGGGACATTTAATGTGCCCTCAACAGGAGGCTGGCAAAACTGGACCACCATTAACGGAAAAATACAACTGAATGAGGGCAATTACAGACTCCGAATTTATATCAAAAGCCCCGAGTTCAATATTAATTGGTTCTCGATAACTCCTCCTACTAAAGTATCATCGTACGAAAACAAATCCGTAATTAAAATGTTCCCCAATCCATGCCGAGAAAAACTATCGATAGTATACGAATCGAAAACAGAAAATCTTCAATTACTTATTAACGATCTGCAGGGCAAAACTTTCGCATCTCAAACGCTATATGCTGACTCAAAAAACACATGTACTTTAGATTTATCTTTTCTTAAAGAAGGCCTCTATGTGGTAAATATTTATGACAAAAAGGGGATTACATATTTTGCAGAGAAGTTAGCAATAATAAGATAGTCATCACAAAATCAAGTAAATCAAAAAAGGCACCCCTCGAGGTGCCTTTTTGCTCCCCCTCCAGGACTTGAACCTGGGACCCTCTGATTAACAGTCAGATGCTCTAACCAGCTGAGCTAAGGAGGAATTTTTAGCGCTGCAAAAATAAAGGTTTTTACAAAAATTCCAAAACAACTTATGCATTTTTTATTAAAAAACTCAAAATCTTTTTTGCCACAAGTATCTCCTGGCTGTTTCTCCAAATTTCATAGAAACATAAAGCTCGTGAGAACCAAAAGTAAAACGCTGAAAAGCATTAAAATCATAATCAAATGCATAACCCATGTATAGGTTTTTGAGTCTCGCCCCCAAAAGCATGATGATAGTTTTTGAGGTACGATAAGAAATTCCTCCCCAGTATTTATTTTGATAGTATATTTTACACGAAGCCTCACCTTGCATAATTAAACCTTCTGTTGTTTTATACAAAAATGAGGGTTCAATTTGTAAATCTCTTGTTTTGTAAAATCGATATGCCCCTATAAGATAGTATTGTCTATCCGTTTTAAATTCTTTCATCACGCTACTTCCAAATTTTATTTTCGACTGCAGCAGATTTGTGGCAGATATGCCAATATAATAGGAATAAAACTTATAATAAAAGCAGCCAATATTTATATCTGGGATATAAATGGGATTTGCTATCAAATCTATTAGTGGTTCTGGATTCCGAAAACCTAGACCAGCTTCATCTATTTTATGTTGGGATATTGAACCTAATAACCCAAGTGATAATTGAGAATTATATAAAGGTATGTGATATGCGTAAGAAAAAGCAACGCCAGAATTTACAAAGTATCCATTACGGTCGGTATATAAATAACCTCCAAGTCCGACCCTTCCTTTTCGGGCAGGAATGAATCTATTTTTTTTTAAAGGGCGAGGAATAATTTTATAGCTTCTTTGCAAAAGTCTTGTCTGAAATGAAAATGAAAAAGTACGGGGTGCATTTTCAAAACCCAGCCATTGTTGACGAGTAATAAGATTAACAACTGTCAAACCTTCATAACCAGCCATAGCCGAATTCAAAATAAATCCATCCATCATGTAATGACTATAAATGGGAGTATTTTGACAAAATAACGGCTTTGTCATAAAAAAAATAAATGACATAAATAGCGTCTGAAAACAAGCACGCATTCGGCTATTTCATTATTTTAGGCAATAATACGTTAATTAATAGTATTTTACAAGTAAAACATAGAGTTTTAATAGGGGTTGAACCAATATTAATTACAGATTGACAGAAAATTCCAATTAAAAACACAAGCTACTTAACAATAGAGACAATACCAATAAGCTTTTTCTTTCCAATTCCTAAATCTATAGAATAGTAATACGAGTCGGGAGGTAGTTCTTTATATTTAGATCTACCATCCCATTCGCGTGTATACCCTTTTTCTGATCGATAAACCAACACTCCCCATCTATTGTATACCTCTATTCTTGCATTTGGATATGCCACTGAAAGAGGTAACGGGTTCGATGGATCACCAACGAGAATGTTCCACGTATCATTTATTCCATCGCCATTTGGTGAAAAGGCTTTAGGAATATCGATACAATCGGGCATAGTTGATGTAAGCTCAATAGTATCGGTTACTAAACAACCTTCGCTGTCAGTCAAAGTGTAAATATAAACTCCTTCCTTAATATTTTTTATAAGACTTCCACTTAGCCCGTTATTCCAACTGAAATTATAGGGTCGAGTCCCACCTTCGGCACTTAAAGAGATTTCTCCATCAAAAGTTGCTGGACAATAGGGTTGTCTGATACCTTTGACCTGAACTTTTAATGAATCGGGTTGAATAATATTAACACTTGCCGAAACCGAACAACCATTTATGTCCTTTACTGTTAAATTGTAAATACCCGCTAATAAAGAATAGATTACGCTATCCATCTCTAATCCCGACCAGAAATAACGATACGGAGGCGTACCTCCTTTGACTCTGGCAAGTGCAGAGCCTGAATAATCGTTATAGCATCGCAAATGAGCTGGAACAATCTCTACCTGTAGAGAATCGGGTTGTATAACTTCTATAGGAGAACTTTCGGCTATGCAGTTAAATTTATCTGTTACCTTAACCTTATACTTTCCTACATTAACGCCTTGCAAAACCGGAATATTTGGATAACTAAGATTATCGTTCGATAAATTTAACCATTGATAAGAATAGGGTATAGTGCCTCCCTTAACATTGGCCTTAATTCTTGCATCATTTGCACTATGACAGCTTACATGCCTTCCATGATATAGCGTATCAAAGGCGAGGGTTACTTCAAGACCTGGAGGTTCTTTCATGGTAATGCTTCTTGTAATCCTACAGTTTAAACTATCGGTAATATTTACAGAATAAGTTCCTCCAGGTAAACCAGTCACTGTATCTTCCGATTGTTGGGTTAAAGTATTCCACTCAAACTTATAAGGATATACTCCGCCACTTACAGCTTTGATTCCAACCATACCATTACTTCTCCCAAGGCATGTTGGAGCTACAGCGAATAATTGGGCATTCAACAACGAAGGTTGAACAAGTTTATATTTCCACGCGCGCATACAACCATTTCGATCTGTAACCTGTAGCAGGTAATTACCTGCTTTTAGTTTCGAAATATCAGCCGACGTTGAGAAAGGAACATCATTCTTTTTC
>JAOAFU010000238.1 GCA_026416115.1 Bacteroidales bacterium
AAACATTTCTGTGTATTTGCAACACGTTTAAATCGAGGAGGTTCATTTCCAAGAAATATATCTTTGAACTGATTCATTCCTGCATTTGTAAACATGAGTGTAGGATCGTTTTTTACCACCATAGGCGCCGATGGTACTATCTCGTGATTCTTACTGCGAAAAAACTCAAGAAATTTTTCCCTTATCTGATTCGCATCCATATTTTTTATTTTTTTTGCAAAGAAAAACAAAATTGTTCTTTATGAAAAATCAGAAAACATTTTTAAATCTAACAAATCAATTTAAAAACTAACATTTTCAAACAATTCTGAAAAAGAATGCCAATTTCAGAATTACCTGATTAACAGTTTTTTGTTGGCAGACTTGGAAATTTAATATTTTTTCTCATAGATTTGTGCGTAAATGGCATATTATGTATTAAACCTTAATAAAATAGAGCATGGCAAGAGTAAAATATCGATTTAATCCAGAATCTTTAAGTTTCGATCGGATGCGATTTAGCTTAAAAGATCTGGTTTTAAAGATTCTTACCTATTTTTTTGCAGGATTTGCCATTTCTGTAATTTTTTACATTTCTTTTTCGCAATTTTTAGACTTCCCCAAAGAACGAATGCTCAAAAGAGAGAATGATCAATTGAAATTACAGATTGAAATTTTTCAGAAGAAGCTTGATCAGATAAGTGCGGTGTTAGAAGATTTACAACAGCGCGATGACAATCTTTACCGTTCGATTTTCGAAGCCGAGCCTATTCCCCGCTCAGTTAGGGAAGCTGGTTTTGGGGGGGTTAACCGGTATGCCGAGTTGGAAGGATACGAAAGTTCTGATCTTATTATAAGTACAGCTCGACGAATTGATAAAATAATGAAGCAGATTTATATTCAATCCAAATCGTACGACGACCTCATTAAGTTGGCTCAAAACAAGGAACAGCTTTTGCGTAGCATTCCCTGTATTCAGCCTGTTCTTAATCAAGGATTGGTTAGAACTTCATCGGGGTTTGGTTGGCGTATACATCCTTTTTACAAGATAAAGGTTTTCCATGCAGGTTTCGACTTTGCTGCCCCTGTTGGTACGGAAGTTTATGCAACAGGGGATGGAAAAGTTGAAACCGTCGAAAACAATCTTCATGGTTATGGTAAAATGATTGTTATCGATCATGGATACGGGTATAAAACCTTATATGCACATTTAAGCGAATTCAAAGTTGTTCCTGGACAACAGGTAAAACGCGGACAGGTAATTGGTTTAATTGGAAATACGGGTCTATCGACAGGGCCTCACCTACATTACGAGGTTTGGAAAAATGGTGAAAAGCTCAATCCTGTACACTATTTCTTCAACGATCTTACCCCAGAACAATTGGAACAAATCAACGAAATTTCTTCGAATATTGGACAAGCTCTTGACTAATTTCTAAGCTAAAAGAAGGTCCATCAGCATACAGCTACCTCATTTTAAGAGGTAGCTTTTTTATTGGACAAGAAATTAGATGAGAAAAAATTAAAATTGTTAATTTTCAGCCAGAAAAATAGAGCATCCAAATTGGCTAAAATCATTAAATTATGAAGCAATATCTTGATCTGCTCCGTCATGTTTTGGAGAATGGAGTTCGAAAGCAGGATCGAACAGGGGTAGGCACCTTAAGTGTATTTGGATACCAAACCAGATATAATTTACAAGACGGTTTCCCTTTACTTACCACCAAGAAGCTTCATGTACGTTCAATTATTTATGAACTTTTGTGGTTTTTGCGAGGAGAAACAAATATAAAGTATCTGCACGACAACAAGGTTACCATATGGGATGAATGGGCTGATGCTAATGGAGAACTTGGGCCGATATATGGCTACCAATGGCGGTCATGGCCAACACCGGATGGTCAACATATTGACCAAATAAGTGAGCTCATTGAACAAATAAAGAAAAATCCCGATTCGCGTCGTCTAATAGTTAGTGCATGGAATGTGGCCGATCTTCCAAAGATGGCTCTGCCCCCATGCCATATTCTTTTTCAGTTTTATGTAGCCGAAGGTAAACTTTCGTGTCAGCTATATCAACGTAGTGCAGATATTTTTTTAGGAGTTCCTTTTAACATTGCTTCATATGCTCTGTTAACCCACATGATAGCCCAGGTATGCGATTTGCAGGTAGGAGAGTTTATTCATACGTTGGGCGACGCACACATTTATCTTAACCACTTGGAACAGGTTCGAATACAACTAAGCCGCGAACCTCGAAAATTGCCACAGCTAAAGCTAAATCCTAAGGTTAAGAGCATTTTTGAATTCCAGTTCGAGGATATCGAAATTATTGGTTACGACCCTCATCCACACATTAAGGCCGATGTAGCAGTGTAAAATTATGAAGATGGGCTAATAAAAGTAAAAGGCGCACTCAAACGAGTACGCCTTTTATTTTGTAGTCCGTAGGGGATTCGAACCCCTATGGCAAGAATGAAAATCTTGAATCCTAACCCTTAGATGAACGGACCACTTTTCTTTTTTGCGAGTGCAAAGGTAAAACTTTTATAAATTTTGACAAAAAAATTTCTTAAAAAAAATTCAAAAAGTATACCGAATTGAGATTCCAAACATTAAGAAATCTGTTCCAAAATCTTCAACAAGTTGGACCGTAGGCATCCAGTCGAGCGATACATCGAAAGGTATATCACTAAAATTGTAGCATAAGCCCAGTACTCCCCGTAAACCTGCAAACGTAAATGTATTGTCGTTAACACTTCCAAAACCCAAATATGCGCCACCCCCATAATACCACTTAAAAAATTTCGAAAATGGTGTTGGGTTATAAGCTTCGTATAGTCCTGTTACGCCAAGTGCATGTTCTTTAACATGACCAATAACCTCGAACCATGTATTACCCTTTATATTTTGCTTATAGCTTATTCCAAAATCTTCTGAAAATCTCACACCAATAGCATGATTCTGAGAAATGGCTGGCATGAACACCACAAAACCCATACAGAATAATAGCAAAAACTTCATTTTTCTCATGACACTAATAATTAAGGTTCGACAAGGCAAAGCTAAAGAATTTTATCAGAATATCGAAAACTAAATACAAATACTTGAATGGATAGTATGAGATATCCTATAAATTTTGATAAATAGTCAAATAAAGGAAATTCTCATTATCAGTTTATTGTGTTTACCTAAGAACGATGATAATAGTAACTTTACCATTTGAATAGGGAAAAACCATAATTATTAAAAAATATGGACAATCCTGTACTTTTCAATGCTTTAAAACACCATTGGTATACTATCAAGAAATTTTCAGGTTCTCCTCCCCTACAATGGATTGATGAGCTTGTGGTAATAGGTCATTCGATTATCGATTTATACATAGGTAAAATGACAGTTGAGCAGATTACAGAAGAAGTA
Organism: Bacteroidales bacterium; assembly: GCA_026416115.1. Taxonomy (GTDB): domain Bacteria; phylum Bacteroidota; class Bacteroidia; order Bacteroidales; family DTGW01; genus JAKPGM01. Next base: position 3,403 of record JAOAFU010000238.1, read on the forward strand.
ATAAAAGAGCTTCAAAGGATAAATGTTTTTGAAATAAAAGCATTTGAAGAATGGCTCAAACAGGGTCGCGATTTTCGCATAATAAAATTGTCTGATGGAAGTTTTTGGACTTTACGACGCACAAAACATAATGAAACCCAATACATTCATATTCACCCGGGGAGATATTCTCCACATACGATGAGGGTAAAAAGCGAAACACTGAAAACTGCCATAGCATATCAATGTTTGAGATATTATGGCGAGCTAAATAATTTGCCCACATCATTGCGTTCGGCCAGCGATAAGGAAATTACCCAGTACCTTAACTATGTAAGGCAAAAATTGCAACTATCACCTGTCAAGAAGTATGATAAAAGAAGCAGAATATTAGGTTTAATAGATGAGTTCTTAACTGAATAAATAATTTTAATACTTTTGTAAAAAAAACAGCATGTCGTATTTACGTAGTATAATGGTTACCGGTGGTGCCGGTTTTATAGGATCGCATGTAGTAAGGCAGTTAGTTAACAGGTATCCAGACTATTTGATAGTTAATGTTGACAAACTCACCTATGCAGGCAATCTAGAAAATTTGAGTGATGTAGAAAATAAACCAAATTATCGATTTGAGAAAGCCGATATAACCAATCATGAGGCAATTGCTAACATTTTTAGCAAATATCAGATTGATGGGGTCATACATCTTGCTGCCGAGTCGCACGTTGATAGGTCGATCGCTAACCCTATGGATTTCATTCAAACCAATATTGTAGGTACAGTAGTTTTGCTCAATGTAGCCAAACAGTTTTGGGATAAAAATTTTGAAAACAAGCGGTTTTATCATATATCGACCGATGAAGTTTATGGGTCTCTTGGAGAGGATGGGTATTTCACCGAAATTACCCCCTATAGCCCACGTAGTCCCTACTCTGCCTCAAAAGCTGGTTCGGATCATTTGGTAAGAGCATATTATCACACTTACGGTCTACCTGTTGTTATTTCGAATTGCTCTAATAACTATGGGCCTTACCAGTTTCCCGAAAAGCTGATTCCATTGGCCATCAATAATATAAAAAACATGAAACCAGTACCTATTTACGGTAAAGGAGAGAATGTTCGCGATTGGTTATATGTTGAAGATCATGCAAGAGCTATTGATTTAATTTTTCATAAGGGAAAAGTTGGGGAAACATACAATATAGGTGGAAACAATGAATGGAAAAATATAGATCTTATCCGCTTACTCTGTAGAATCATGGACAAGAAGCTTGGTCGTGACAATGGGACCTCGGAAAAACTGATTCAATTTGTAAAAGACCGAGCAGGGCACGACTTACGATATGCTATTGATGCTTCAAAAATAAAAAAAGAACTTGGATGGGAACCTTCAGTTTCCTTTGAGGTAGGACTGGAAAAAACTGTCGATTGGTATCTTAACAACGAAAGCTGGTTGCAAAATGTCGTATCGGGTGAATA
>JAOAFU010000001.1 GCA_026416115.1 Bacteroidales bacterium
AACGAAGCAAACATGGCAAATGTTTTTGTTATAGCCAATGGATGAAAAAGTTTGCCCTCAGCAGCCTCTAAAGCAAAGACAGGAATAAAGCTTACAATGGTTGTAGCCAAAGCAGTAGTAACAGCGGGAGACACCTCAGATATTGCTTGTTGAATAAGCTGTTGATTAGGGTTGCCTTGTAGAAAACGATTTTCAGGTAATTCGAGATGTCGTACTATATTTTCGACATAGATAATACCGATATCTACCATTACTCCTATAGCTATGGCAATTCCCGATAGAGCAACTATATTAGCTTCTACCCCAAAAAATTTCATCAAAATAAAAGTAATAAGCACAGCTATAGGCAAAAGACCTGATATAACTAATGATGCTCTAAGATTAACTAGCAAAACAATAACGACTATAATACTGATAAGAATTTCGTGAGCTAAAGCAGATTCAAGAGTGCCAATGGTTTCTTTAATTAGAGCGGTACGGTCGTAAAATGGCACTATGGTAACTTTTGAAATGCTTCCATCGGGTAAGGTTTTCTGAGGGAGGCTGGGTGCGATTTCGGAAATTTTCTCTTTTATTTTGTTGATCACCTCAAGGGGATTTGATCCATAGCGTGCTACTACTACTGCACCAACCGCTTCACTTCCCGCTTTATCGAGTCCACCTCGACGTGGTGCAGGCCCAATATTTACATAGGCAACATCTTTAACTCTAACAGGAACATTATCTCGGACAGTTATTACCGAGTTTTCAATATCGTTCAGATTTTTAACATAACCGAGTCCCCGTATCATATACTCGACCTGGTTAAGTTCAATTGTTTCAGCACCAATGTCGAGGTTGCAATTCTTAATGGCATTCATCACATCCATTATCGTAACACTATATGCTTTCAAAGCTTCGGGATTAAGGTCGACCTGATACTCTTTAACATACCCACCAACCGAAGCAACTTCGGAGACACCCTCGACAGCTGAAAGAGCAAACTTCACATAAAAATCCTGAATAGTTCTTAGTTCTTGTGGGCTCCATCCTCCACGAGGTCTACCAGTTAAGGGATCTCGTCCTTCAAGGGTATACCAAAATATTTGTCCAAGTGCAGTAGCATCGGGGCCTAATTTGGGCTGAACTCCTTCGGGAAGGATCCCGGGCGGCAAAGAACTGAGTTTTTCGAGTATTCTTTCTCTGCTATAATAAAAATCGACACCTTCTTTAAAGATTATATAAATAAAGGACATTCCAAACATCGAAGTGCTGCGAATAGTTTTAACACCCGATAAACCCATCAATGTAGTGGTTAAAGGATAAGTAATCTGTTGTTCAATATCCTTAGCCGAACGGCCCATCCACTCGGTCACTACAATCTGCTGATTTTCTCCAATATCAGGAATAGCATCGACAGGTATTGGATTACGTGGCAATATACTCGATTTCCAATCGAAGGGCATAGTAACTAACCCCGAAATAATAAAAACAAATAGCAGAATAAAGGTTAAAAGCCTGTTTACCAGAAAAAAGCTTATAATTTTGTTAAGCATAACATAGACTTAATGGGTTAATGGCAAAAAAATTCAAATAGAAAAGTCATAACGTTTTGCCCTATAAAGAGCAAAACGTTATGATAATCACATGAATTCAGTTATTTTCGACGGTCGTATTTACAGCAGCCAGGAAGACCTTTATAGGCTTTATCGTCGGCCCTATATTTTTCGGTATCGTGTCCTACCGAAGCTATTTGCTTTTGAACCTTATCGATGGTAGTTTTTGAAGGGTCGTATGATATAACAAGCGTTTTAGTTTTTGTATCCCAGCTTGCCTTAGAAACTCCTTCTATTTTAGCTGCTTTTTCGATACGTTGCTTGCACGATTCGCAATTACCCCAGACCTTTATTGACTCAGTTTTAATTTTTTCGGAAGATTTCTGAGCTATAATTAAATCAGTACTACTGAGGATGAAAATCATCAACCATAAGCAGATATTTCCTATAGGAAACCTCCCACGAATTAAATCAATTATTTTATTACCTGTTTTCATAGAATTAACATTTACAAGTGATTACTAACGAGAATAACGAACGCAACAATTGGCTATAAAAAATACAAGTAATCACTTGCGATACACACAAATAACAGCAATCCTCTCCGAAGCATAAAAGAAAGGTGAGGCTCTGCCATTTGTGTAAAAAGAGGTAATAATTGTTTGTATAGGATAGATTTCAGAAAATGTAGGAATCTGAGCGATGACAAAATCAAAACTAACAACATTCAAAGGAAAAGGAACTGTAAATATATCGAGCGCAAGTGACTGTATAACATTTGTGCAACAATCGGGATTTTCTAAGGAAATTTGATTGTTGCAACCAGAAACCATGGTTCCCATACCACAGTGAGCACGCGTACCCAACATACCTACTTCGAAGAAAGTTCCAGCCGAACTGCAAATATGCTTAGCAATGGTAAAACCACCACCAGCCAGCAGCATAAATAAAAGCATCAATATGGCTAAAACCCTCTTTATCATGAACAAATAACGCTTCTCGAACAAATTTGTTAAATAAAATTACAAAATATTTAAAGGAATAATATTGTTAAAAAAACGTAAAATAATACGATTATTCATAAACAGAAAAATTGTGTAGGAAGAATTAATCTATATACTTCAAAATTACAAAGAGGAAAAAGATACATAAATCATAAAAAAGAAAATATTTTCTATAACTTTGCGATGCTTTGCTGAAATATGTTTATGAATAACGAGGCCCAGATAAAGACTTTTCACGAAAATAAAATCATCATTACATGTTTGGACTTAGTCTTGAAATGACGCTGATATTGCTTTTATGCTTATTAGCTGCTGCTGCATTTGAGTTCATCAATGGATTTCACGATACCGCCAATGCAGTTGCAACGGTTATTTACACCAAGTCGCTTAAACCCACAGTAGCTGTTGTATGGTCGGGGATATGGAATGCTCTAGGGGTTTTTATTGGAGGTGTTGGTGTAGCTATGGGTATTTTAAATTTGCTTCCTCCAGCTGCTCTTACCGACCAGAATATTTATCACGCCATTGCATTAGTATTAGCCCTAGTGGTAACAGCAATTTTGTGGAATCTTGGGACATGGTATTTCGGCTTACCCTGCTCCAGTTCTCACACACTGATAGGATCGATATTCGGTGTAGGATTGGCCTACATATTACTTCCAAACAATGGCAATGCAGCCCTTAATTGGTCGAAAGTTCAGGATGTTGGTCTTTCCTTACTCATATCGCCTGTAATTGGTTTTAGCCTTGCCCTCGTTCTGATGATTTTGTTGAAAGCCACATTCAAAAAAAGAAATGAACTTTTCGAACACCAGCATCATCGCAAAAGTCCCCCATGGGGTGTACGTGCTGTACTGATTTTTACCTGTACCAGCGTAAGCTTCTCGCACGGGTCGAATGATGGACAAAAAGGGATTGGATTGGTAATGATTGTATTGATAGCTCTTTTACCTGCCAAGTTTGCTCTCGATTCTTCTAAAAACCCACAAGAACTACTTACTCATCTATATCGGACTGAGATTGTTCTTAAAGAGATAGGCACTAATAAACTCTCCGATGAAGATGAAGCCACCCTTCAAGTAATGATAAAAAAAATAAAAAGTGTTGAACCAATACTTTTTCAGGCACACAATTTCGATTCGCTTAAGCAGGATGAGATAATCAATGTCAGAAAAGGCATCATGTCTATTAATAAAGAGTATAAAAAATTAACCACTGCAAGTCTCGATCACCCTGTTACTTTGAGCAGTACGCAGCTAACTATGCTCAAGCACGAGATGAGTGCTTTAAAATCGTATGTTGAGTATGCTCCTTACTGGGTAATTGTAATGATTGCATTATCGTTAGGAATAGGCACAATGATTGGTTGGAAAAGAATAGTAGTTACTGTAGGAGAAAAAATTGGTAAAACACCCCTTACCTATGCACAAGGAGCCAGCGCTGAACTAATAGCTGCTTCAACAATACTGTTCTCCTCTCACTTAGGATTGCCTGTAAGTACAACTCATGTACTCTCATCGGGAGTTGCAGGAACTATGGTTGCTAAGGAAGGACTAAAAAATCTTAGAAGAAAAACCGTACGTAATATTTTACTGGCTTGGGTTCTCACCCTTCCGGTTACTATTGTCCTGGCAGGAAGCCTGTTTTTGCTATTTCGTTGGATTATTGGAGGATAGTTTGGCATAAGAATAGCAACAATGTTGCTAAAGCATCGTAACGATGAAAAAAGAAGAAGCAGGTAAAATATCGCGGGTAACCCTTGCAGGCCTAATTGTAACGTTAGGTATTGTGTATGGCGATATTGGTACCTCACCTCTATACGTCATGCGTGCTATTGCTAATAGCACCGATACGCTTAATACCGACTTTATATTAGGTGCCCTCTCTTGTATTATTTGGACGTTAACATTACAAACCACTCTAAAATATGTAATTATTACCCTCCGCGCAAACAATAAAGGCGAAGGTGGTATTTATTCTCTTTTTGCACTCATACGTCGCAAAATGCCTTGGGCATACGTCTTTGCAATAATCGGAGGGAGTACCTTACTTTCTGAGGGAATTATTACTCCTGCAATTACGGTAACTTCTGCGGTCGAGGGACTTGAGATTCTATACAAGGATATTCCAGTGATACCCATTGCCCTTGCTATCATTGCTGCAATATTTTTCTTTCAACAGTTTGGGACAAAACTCATTGGTAGTTCGTTTGGACCCATTATGCTAATATGGTTCACGACGCTTGCCATATTAGGTGTAAACCAAATTATCGATATTCCTGTAGTTTTAAGAGCCTTTAATCCATACTATGCCATTCAATTAATTTTAGAATCTCCATCTGCACTACTGGTTTTAGGCGCTGTATTTCTTTGTACAACTGGTGTAGAGGCATTATACTCAGACCTTGGCCATTGTGGTTTGAAGAATATACGTATAAGCTGGATTTTTGTTAAATCTTCTCTGATTCTGAACTATTTAGGTCAAGGAGCATACATTTTGCATAATGGATATAAGGGAGAAAATCCCTTTTATGCTATCATGCCCCAATGGTTTGTTCTACCCGGTATTATTCTGGCCACCATGGCTGCCATTATTGCCAGCCAGGCTCTTATTTCCGGATCATTTACACTTATCAGCGTGGCCAATTCGCTCAATGTTTGGCCCAACATGAAAAGAAAATACCCAACAACCATTAAAGGGCAAATTTATATTCCATCGGTTAACTGGTTTCTTTTTGTAGGAGTGGTGTTTGTCATTCTATTTTTCAAACAATCCGCCATGATGGAAGCTGCCTATGGGCTATCTGTTAATATTACTCTTCTTGCAACTACCTTTTTAGTCACCTTTTATTTAAATGCTAAGAAAGTTAATCCATATATTATTGCTGCCTTTTTATTTACTTTTATTATAATTGAAGGAACATTTTTAAATGCCAATCTGCAAAAGTTTTCACATGGTGGATGGGTTACAATGTTACTTGCTAGTGGTTTTTTTGTAATTAAATATAGCTGGTATAATGCCCGTAAAATACGCAACCGTTACATTTCTTTTACCCGCTTAACCGATTATGCGCAAGTACTTACCGACTTAAGTAAAGACCGTGGAGTACCAAAATTTTCTACAAATCTAGTATATATGACT
>JAOAFU010000006.1 GCA_026416115.1 Bacteroidales bacterium
TCGTCTATGAGGGTGAGTTTTGGTATCAGGGCTACTTTAAGGATAGAGTCTGAAGTAAAAATCCAGATGAGAGAGTCGTGGTACCCGAAATAGCTCAGCAGGAGAGGTATTGAATCGCTATTTGAGGGAGCAGGAATAAGAGAAAATCCAAAATTATTGGTGAGGTAAACGTTTTGATTCAATTTATTAATAATCACAGCGCCAATCAATGCTTCACCACTATTTGCATCGATGAGGTGAAGTTTTAGGGTGTTTTGGGAATGGATAATTCCTCCACTCAAGAACGATATCAGAAAAAGCAATATTATTTTCATTGGAATGTAATTTAAAAACATGAAACGGATGCAGAATCAATTTCAAATTCATAAGTTAAAATGTATCCAAAGACTCCAAGTCCATTTTGTATGTTGGATTTTATTGCATTGGGAGTAAAAAAAATGGAGTAGAAAGATGAAGATGATTGCGTACGGTAGATAGCGAGACTCTGGAAACATTCGTATGTTTCAGGGGATAAATCGTAAATTCTAATTGTATTAATGTTGAAAGGTTGCATAATAATTGTGATTTGATTGTTGGTTATTGTTTTATTGTTAAAAAAAATCATTCTTTTTGATTCTGAAGAACCAACTTTTACTAATTCAAAAGGTGTCCTACTATCAAATTTTCCGGTAATACTAGTAAATGCTATCCCAGAGGGGATTTCTTCAATATGTAGGTCAGCATAAATGGTATCCGAAAAGAAAGAATCGCTACAAAATTGTTTTGTAAAAATTTTTTCATAAAAACCCATGCCATAGTATCTGTCATTGCCATTATTTAGGATTTTACAGTAGATTTGCACTGCTTGACGACCTTTATGAGTTGTTTTTGTCTTGTAAATTAATGCTTTGACTGAATCTGGAATATAGGTTTCTGCAATTATTTTAGGATAGTCGTTATATGCAATTTCTATACGGTATTCACATTTATTTTTTGGACAATAATTGATTATGTAGATTCCGCTGTCAACCATTTTTAGGGTATCTATAAAAACGTTATTTTCATATAAGGCTATTTGAGCATTTGTTATCAGTTTATATTTAGGAGTTTCATTTGGTGAAACGCTCATAGATAAACGAACGGTAATAGGTTGATTGTTTCTTAGATATCCTTCAACAATTATTTTGGATTTGGGCGAAAAATCTGAAAAATCTTTTTCTCCGCATGCAACAAATGCTACTAATGTAATTATTACGGAACTTTTTAAAATTTTCTTCATGATTAAATTTTTTATATAGAATATAAAAATGAGGTCAAATGGTTGTTATCTTAGTCATAACTATGCCAAATTGCGAAACCTGTGTTGCATGGGAATTTGGTATTTGGTCTTGTCCACCATGTAACTTGGTACTCTCCAAGATCCTCGTCACCTATATACATTTCGTACGTCATTTTTCCAACATACAAGGTGTAATCTTTTTGAATTAAATGAATCTAAATTTTAAAATTGTTTGTAATCATATATTAGAAATTTTTTAATCCACTTAGCCCAACCGGCAGGTAATACGCAAACAGGTATGGGATTTTGGGGGTTCCATTTATCGAGGTGTACCGGGACAGAAAATTGTAGATAATGTAAGCTATGAATAGCAGCTTCGAGATTTTTTTCCGAAGCCAAGTGCCGGGAGAACTGTTTCAGATATTCGTTAACAGTGTTTTTGCCAATAGATTTGTCTTTAATGGCAAGGTAAAGGACGTCGGGCTGAAAATCGAATTTTTTATGCACTTCGTTGTGAATAAGTTTTCTTAAGGGGTAGCTTTGCTTCATAGCGCAAGCAAGGGTTTTGGCAATCAGGTGCAGATTCTCGGTTTTGACTTCTGAGGTTAGGCTGTTTGGCGATTCACAGTTTTGTTCCTTCTGGCATGCAGTTAACCAGGATAAGATAAGATAAGATGTTTTCATAATAGTTAATTTTAATAGGTTAATAAGGATATGGCAAGATATGAAAAAAATATTAGTTGTCAAGAAGGGGGAATATTTTTTTGTAGATATTTATCCTCATAACCTAATAATCAGCTTGCATACTATGCACATATTAGCCTATTATTAATGAAAATAAAAGCTATGGTATGTTCGCACTTCAATTGGGTAAGGTTAAATATAATCAAAAGTAAACTTTTAATAGTACCGCAGCAGAACCAATAAAAGGTTAATCATGTCTTTGCTTTGATTATCAAGGGTATGTATCCTCGTGATTTGCTTCCATCTAACCAACTTCGTTATGGTGTGGATTTGTAACCTGCCATATAATTTAGTATTAACTGGTCGGTTAAAAGTAAAGATATTTTTTGTTAATTAATCTTTGTATTATAAATTTGATATAGGAGTTAAAATATAATATCAGCATATATGGTATTTGGCAACAAGATAAATAATTAACTTAAAATTGCAACAATATGAAAAACATCGGATTATTAATTATTTTTGGATTAACGGTTATAGCATGTAATCAAAACCCCCAAAGTACCCAAAGTGGTAGCCAAGAGAAACATGTCGCAGCGTGCTGCAATGATTCGGTGCGAGATGGTGTATTTATCCATATTACCGAGAGCTACAATGACCCTCATCGGGTATTAATGCCCCTGAAAATGGCAAATATGATGGCACAAGATAAGGATGTAGTTGTTTATATGGACATTCGCGCTGTAGAACTATTAGTGAAAGGTGCAAAAGATATGAAGTATGCTGATTTTGAATCCTTTCAAACTTACCTAAAACAACTTATAGAGAAAAAAGTAGGAATTTATGCCTGCCCTACATGTTTGAAAGTTGCAGGATTTAAACCAGAAGATTTAATGGATGGAGTAGCAATTGCACAGAAAGATAAATTCTTCAATTTCACAAAAGGCAGAATATTAACATTGGATTACTAATCAAGCCCAGCAGCCAATATGTGTTATAGTTAATAAGGGTTTCACTGGTTTGCAAAGTACTGTTGATTGGTTCAAGTTTTTTGTATTTTGAAAAAGCGTATAGACTTTCTTTATATTTGTTTCTTTGCATACAAATTTTGTATCATTGGAAATTTAAGATTTAAAAAATCTCAGCTCCAACCAGGCGTTTAGCATCGAAACCTTGCAAATACTCCCAAAGGAAGTTTTCTATTGGCTCGGTCGTTGACACATAGTTCGCCCATTTCGACAGTTGATGTTGGACGAAATACTGTTGCTAGCAGATTATGGGCTACGAGTGGTGAGTAGCCCATGGAATAAAGGTTTAACAAGATAAAAGCCGAGGGCGTGGGATTGAAGAGCTGTTTACATAATTCGAGCATTTCGGGCAGCGAGTCTTCGAGAATCCATTTTTCGCCTTCGGGACCTCGGCCATAGGCTGGAGGGTCGAGTATTATACCTTCGTACCTATTTCCTCGTTTAACTTCGCGACGCACAAATTTTAGGGCATCCTCTACCATCCATCGTATGCCGTTAAGACCGCAGTTTTGCATATTTTCATTAGCCCAGGTGATCACCTGTTTTACGGCATCGACATGGGTAACTTTAGCACCAGCTGCACAGGCTGCCAACGATGCCCCACCTGTATAGGCAAAAAGATTTAGTACCTTGTAATTTTGTGTCTTCGAGAGTTTAATGGTATCGTAAATATAATTCCAGTTTACGGCTTGTTCGGGGAAAAGACCTACATGTTTAAACGATGTAAGCGCCAACCGAAACTTCAATTGCATTTGTTGGTAGCGATAAGCAATAGACCAACTTTCGGGCATTCCTTTTTTGGTG
>JAOAFU010000053.1 GCA_026416115.1 Bacteroidales bacterium
TTCCATCGGGTTTGAGTAATAAAGGCAAATGGGCAAACTGCGGCATAACTGCTTCCCACCCCAAAGCCCTGTATAGGAGAACATGTAACGGTAGCGATGGTAACCATTCTTCGCCACGGATTACGTGGCTTATTTGCATTAAATAGTCGTCGACCACGTTGGCCAAGTGATATGTTGGCAGACCGTCGGAATTTTTATACAACACCTTATCGTCGATTGTTGATGAATTGACAATTACTTCGCCTCGAACCAGGTCGTGCATTCGAATTTCTTCGTTTGCTGGTACTTTAAACCTGATTACCCATTTTTCGCCATGCGCAATAAGCTCTTCGAAGTTAGAAAATTCGGGATTTAATGAGGTTTTTAACTTTTCTCTTACTTCGAAGTTGTAAGTAAAAGCAGTTCCTTTTGCTTCGGCTTCCTTACGAAGTTTTTCAAGTTCTTCGGGTGTATCGAAAGCATAATAGGCATGGCCACTTTCTACCAGCCGAAGGGCATATTGAAGATATATTTGTTTTCGTTCGCTTTGTCTATAGGGGGCATGTGGGCCGCCTTCGACCACTCCTTCATCAAAATTGATATTGCACCATTTGAGCGAATTTATGATATATTCTTCGGCCCCGGGTACCCAGCGCGTGCTGTCGGTATCCTCAATCCTCAAGATAAAATCTCCCCCATGCTTTCGTGCAAACAAATAATTATATAATGCTGTACGTACCCCACCAATGTGGAGAGGGCCGGTAGGACTGGGTGCAAATCGAACTCGTACTCGTCTTTCCATTTTTGGCACAAATTTTGGCTCAAACCTACACGAATTTTATCAAAAATTCAAACATCGATTGTTTATTGTTTGTTACTTTTGCAGTTTTTTAGGAGGTTGAGCTATGGACAAAATGAAAGGACTTTACGCAATTGCTTTGCTTATCACTTCCAATGCCTTTATGACCATGGCCTGGTACGGGCATCTTAAATTTAAGGATATAAAGGGCTTTTCTGCTTTGCCTTTAGTAGCTGTTATTCTCATCAGCTGGGGGATTGCTCTTTTCGAATATTTCTTTCAAGTACCTGCCAATAGGTTGGGATACAAAGAATATGGCGGACCTTTTTCTCTTGTCGAATTAAAAGTTATTCAGGAAGTTATTACTCTCACGGTCTTTGTTATTTTTTCGCTACTTTTATTTAAAAACGAAACTTTTCGCATTAATCATCTCATAGGTTTCATTTTTCTGGTTCTTGCGGTATATTTTATTTTTAAAAAATAACGCGTTTAAGGCTTTTGTTTTTTTCGGCGATTCCACCAGATAATATAGCCTGTGATGGGTAGGCTTGCTATTAGGAGTCCACTCACAAAAACGACTATTTTACCAAAAATTCCTCCAATGGCTCCAACATGGATGTCGTAATTCATGCGCATTAATTTATCGGCAAAATTAGCTTCGTGTAAGCGGCCGTAAATATGGTTTACAGTTAATTCTTCGAGGGTGTATTGATTAAAATATCGGTAATCGGTTTTCCAATAAGTTCCTCGGCCATAGTTGGCATTGGCTGCAACCGACGATGTATCAGTTTCGGGATAATGTATCTCTATACTGGTTGCCGAGGGGTATTGTTTTCTCATCAATGTCCATACCCCATCCATTGCTTGCAATTTATTATCAACTGTTGGGATTTTATCTATAGCAACTTTTGGGTCACTATAGGTAAGCGTCTTATTACCACCTGTTATACGGTATAATCCATTGGCAAACCATTGAAAACCCCACACTAATCCGGTTAAGGCCAATATCAAAGAGAACAAACACACGTATATGCCAAGAACTTTATGGAGGTCGAGATTGGTACGTGTCCACTTATATCCTCTTCCCCAAGCAATTTTAAAGCTGTAGCGAAGGGCATACCAGCTATTGGGCACCCATAACCATATACCTGTAATAACAAGAATGACGAATATGAGGGTCGACCACGCAACAACAGGCTGCCCTATTGGGGGAGGAAGCCACAGGTAATAGTGACCCATCAAAATAAATCGGAAAAAACCTTTCATGTTGTCCTTAACCTTCAATGTTGTGCCGGTATATGGATTTAGAAAGACCGAAAAGTAGTAGTTTTCGCCATTTTTGTAAAAAATAGCCTCGGCTGCTTTATTTTTTCCATTGTATTTGATTGCATGGAGGGTTTTTCCGGGAAGCATTTTTGTTGCTTCGGTATACAAAACCGATGGAGGTAAAAAAGATTTATCCAAAGGTTGTACAAGCCGGTAGGGTTGAGTAAGCAGCTGAATCTCTTCCTGAAAAGTATATATGCTGCCGGTTAGGGCTATGATAAAAACCACCAGCCCGGCGGGTATGCCGAGCCAGAGGTGTAAAATATACATGATTTTACGTAGCATGTTGGCTAAAATTTGTAGCTAAAGGTTAGACGATAATTTCTAAGCGGTTCGGTTTGCCAGTAGTAAAACCCTCCCCACGTATAATATGCGCCAGAATACAAGTATTTGTCGAGTATATTATTTACAATTAACGAAATACTGAATTTACTTGCCTGATAAGATATGGAGCCGTCCATTCTTTGGTAATCGGGCATTTTTTGGGTTGTGTTGTCGTAAGCACCGTCCCAGTTCGACCGATCGGCGGCATACTGATAACCCAGTGCAAGCCCCCAGCCTTTTAAAATGCTTTTATCGAACGAATACGAGACCCATAAGTTGCCGATATGTTTCGAAGTTCCCGGAATCTGGGCACCTATTCTCTGTGGATCGGTATCTTTAGTAATGCTTCCGTCGGTGTAGGCGTAGTTGAATGTGACGTCGAGGTTTTGAAGAATCTGTCCACGAAGGTCGAATTCTATTCCTTTAGTCTGGGTTTGGCCAAGTTGAACCGAAAAATACTGATGTTCGGGGTCGGCAGCAAGGACGTTGTTTTTTGTAATCTGATAGAGAGCTAATGAAGCGGTCCATAAGCCGTCGAGCCACTCTTTTTTAATTCCAAGCTCTTTATTGTTGCCGGTTATAGGTTCAAAACTTTTTCCATAAAAATCGGCTCCTGCTTGGGGTATAAACGATTCATCGTAAACGGCATAAATTGATGTGTTTTTGTTGATCGAAAAACTTACCCCTACTCGTGGGGTTATTTTTTCGGCCTTAACTGTACCCGAATAGGGATTGGCATCGTTGGTGGTGGTATATCGACCGGCAAGAGTTATTCTCAGGCGGTCGTCGAGAAGACCTAATTCGTTCTGAAGGTAGAAAGCCGAGTAGCTATTCGAATAGTATACCCCTCGTTCGCGAATATCGAGCCTACGATCGAAAGACGGATAGCTGTTGCCCGATACTGTGCCGTAGGTTGGGTTGTACACATTAAATGGTGTACTTCCGTTAATGCTGTCGCTTTGCGACCAGTCGTGATAGTATTTTTTATCACCCATATCAATTCCTGCCAGGATACGATGTCGAATTATGCCCGTTTGCACATCACCATTGACAAAGAACTGTCCTACTTTAGTCAGTCCCAACACGTCCCAGTTGGTCATACCCCGGAAAAGTGTATCGCCCGAATTGGAAAAACCTTTTGGCCAAAGCGAGCTACCTGTTTGATTATAGTGCATGTAAGCCAACTGACCGGTGAATTTCCAATTATCGTTGAGGGCGTGAGAGAAGTTTGTAAATATCGACTGATCGTTGATATAGGTTGGCTTCATATTAGGCTCGGCTGTGCCGAAATCGACGGGTAGTTCGCCTAAGCCATGCGCCGAAAAAGCATAGTTGGAACCTATAGGCGACATTTGATTGTATTGATAGGTATATTCGAAAGTTAGGGAAGTATTTGGAGTAAGCTGAAATTTTACCACGGGAGCTATGGCCATTTTGTTCAGATATTCGTATCTGCGGTGCGAGTTCTTTGTTTGTCCCATTATGTTAAGACGGTAGAGCATTTTATTATTCTTATCGAGTTTTCCGTCGAAATCGAGCGAAGTTCGGTAGTTGCCGAAACTTCCTACCGTCATGGTTGCCTCAGCTTTCGATAAACCAGTGGGTTTTTTGGTTACCACGTTGTAAAAGCCGCTTGGCTCGGCGTTGGCCAACATAAAACCCGATGGACCTTTGACAAATTCGATACGCTCCACCATGCACATATCTTCGGTAAGCGGACCCCAGTCCGATTGGATGTTCATTCCGTTGCGAAAAGCGGCTATCCTACTGCCACGCATGTTGATTTGGGCATAAATGTCCCAATGTTCAACGCGTGTTGCACCACTTACGTTGCGGGTTACTCCTTCGAGCATATCGAATATCTGCTGATCGTCGATGACCTGTTTGGTAACAATCTGAATGTTTTGTGGAATTTCGAGTAAGGGAGTCCTTAATCTTAACGATACCGATGGATAGTCGGTTACATAACGACTTGGGTTGGCGGTTACAACTACTTCTTTGAGCTCTTCGCTATTTTCTTCCATCACAAAGTTTACCTCGAGGGTTTCGTTCTCTTTCACTGTAATTTCTCTCGACTGACTTTGCAAACCTACGAAACTGGCACGTAATACATATGTGCCTGCTTTTACTTTACTTATCTCGTAGTACCCTTTCGAATCGACAACTGTTCCCTTTGTTGTTCCTACCAATACTACATTTACATAGGCAGCTGGCTGGCCATCGGCGGTAGTTACTTTACCTTTTATGGTCGAACTCTGTGCTGTGATATTGTGTGGAATGGTATATAAAACCAATGCAGCAAAAATATTTTGTATCCTCATAATACTTAAGTTTAAAATTTTGCCGCAAAGGTTTTCCAATTTTTAACCCCAATCCATCCTTATTTTTGATGATATTTTTGCTAAGCACTACTCCGAAATGATGATAGTATGAAAATTGAATGCTTTTTCAATACTTGGTTTAAATATTGAAAAAAGTGTTTCGACTTGTATAAGGATATAGTCAAATTATGGCCTTTGAACTTAAGGAATATTTATAATTTAATTATTATTTGGATTCAATTCTAATAGCTTTCCAACCCCATTTTTTCTTCGTATGATCGAACGAAAGGATAGCCTTCCCCTTAACGCTTTGGCCATCTTTCAACTGATTGGCTTTAATGATATGAGGATCAATGAAAATGTCGTCGATAAAGCCTATATTTTTGTTTGGTATTAACTTTAAGCTTCCTTCAAAATTTTTTAAAGCATCAGATGGGGTGTCGGGGTCGGCTCTCTTAGCTGTTAGTATTTTGTAAAAATTTTCTCTCACCTCCTCATTAAACCTAACCAGTAAAATATCGCCAGTTTGTGGATTGGTTAGCCAGCCATTATAACGGAAAAAACCATGTTTGTTTTTATCCTTTATAAAATTTAATACGTTTTTTTCTTTGTTAACATATTCGACCACGACAATTTCTTCGGGGATGTCCTGATATATCAATTCTTCGGCTTTTGGTGCATAGCTAAGATAAAGATTACGGTTGTCGGCTTTAGCAGTTGCTGTATCGTACCAAAATTCGAGCAACCATTGCCTTACCCGGTAGGGCAGCTTCCAATTATTCTTTTTGCGGGTCGATATTATGTTTTCGATTTCAGTTTTTGCCTCATCATACATCCTTTTACTTAGAAGTATCTGTACCAATTTTTCTCTCACATTTATCAGATATTCCTCGGGAGCGTTAATAGTCAGGGCCTTGCAGTAGCATGCAAATTGAATTTCGTCGTTCGATTGGTAAATTTCGGCCAAGATGTCCCAAACCCAAAAATCCTTTTTTTTCTTTCTTGCAAAGGGTAAAAAAGCATTCAGGCTATTGTTGGTATCGCCCAGTTCAATTAAGAGTTTGGCTTTATAGTAAGGAAGATATATGTATTCGGGATGCGTATCGATCATTTTATCGAGCCTGGGCATAAATAATTTTATTTTTTCGATATCGATTATTTTTCGAGTCTCAGTATTGCTTACAAATTCTCCCTTTAAAAGTTGTTTTGAATAGGCAATATATGCCTGTTCTACAAGCGACATTATTTTTTTGTCGTTTAATTCGGATTTTGAATAGTCTTCGTTCATGAAGTAGTCGAAGTTCCACCAATCGGCAAAGGCTATGTAATTTGAATGATCTTTATAAATTCGGTGGAAAGCTTTAAAAAGAAAAGAGTATTGGGCTGAAGGTTTAGGAAAGTGAAAACTTTTAATAATCTCAAAAATTTTATCAATTTTATTGTAATCGATAAATTTTTGTGGATCGAACTTAAAAAGCATACTGCCTACTTTATTTGCACAACTTTCGAAAAAAACGTTTTCGTTGTCGGGAAGATTTAGTTGCTCAATCTGAGATAGGGTTGAAATAAATTCGTCGAGTTTATCGGGAGAACCGTATTTTTTTAGAAAATCGTAATATACCCAGGCAGCAGCCTTTCTGTTCCAAATGTTGTCGGGGTCGGCTTCTAAAGCCTGATGCACTAGTGTTAAGGCCTCTTCTAATTTGCCGGCTTTTCGGAGTTCATTTATTTTTTTAAACGACATCTTAAGTCTGTTTTAATTTTTCTACAATATTTTTAAGGGTATCTAAAAGTTGAGGATTATTACATTTTTTTTTCAGGGGCAAGACTCTGCCAAAAAATCCGTCGTCGTTGTATTCGAAGTCAATAACACATGCCTTTCCTTGTTTTTCTAAAGTATACCTTTCGCGATATTTCAAATGCTCTATACTCGATATTTTTATATCGTTGGGCAAAGCTTGCAACAGGGCTTCGTAAAGCTTTTTCAGGAAGGAGTTTTCTTTTTCGAAACTTAGATCAAAGTCTATTTTAGTTAATTTTTCCTCAACACAGTTTCGGTTAACAATTATTGTAGGGGTATTTATTAGGATCTGATCAATGGCCATATACAGGTTATCGGAGGTGGTGAGCTTGGGAATTTTGACATAATAATTGGCCGTAAACTCGTTTTTACCATTGATGGTGTATTTTATGCCTGCGCGCTCGTCATTACGTTCGAATTGATACCATATTTCGTAGCCTTTGCGTTCCCATGCAACTATATCGATGTTGTGTTTTTGTAATAAATACCATAGCCGGATAAAGTGGTTTTGTATTGTTATTGGGGCGTCGGACAAACCAAATTTTTGCAAGGCCGGCATTACTTCGTTAATGTGCACCTCAATTTCATCGTTCGATTGGCCATGCCAATCATTTAGCATATCTTGTGTATCGATATCGATATATTGCATGGTAGAAAATGACGAAAAGTAAGGAGGATTGATACAGAAGAGCTTTTCCGATGCACGGGTAATGGCTGTGTATGCCCATCGGTAGAAAGTGATATTTGTTTTACCCTGGTTGTTGTGGGCCGACTCGTAAAAATTGAATTGATCTTTTACCCCCATATCCCAGAAAACAAAAACTGTTGGCCATTCTCCGCCTTGAGCCTTATGACAGGTTACCGCATATCCAAATTTGAGCAGGATAGAATTTATATATTTATCATTCAAAAAAGCTAACTTAAATTCTTCTGTATCTTCTTTAAGTTCTTTATGTCTGTTTTTAAAATCGATGTAAAGGGCTAATCTTTCTTCGGGTTTTAAGAAGCTATCGCCATAAAGGTAATTTTCCAACATGTAACCTTTTACAATTCTATGATCATTGTCGTTTTCGCTGAGCTGCAGACTTAACCATCTCCAGGTTAGACAAACAGTATTAGTTTTACCTCCTTTTGTTTTGTATCTAATTTCTCTTTGCTCTACAGTTTCGCTCACATCAAATACCTTTGCAAATTCGCCATTAAAAATTCCTGAGTGATAGTTGTTGGCTCCGATAATAACAATATCCGATTTTCTGATAGGATAATCGCCGTTAAATCTATCCTTACGGATTATAGTGTTGATATCAAGGGCTGTTTTGTTTTTGTGGCAAATGATGATTTTAGGTTCTGGTTGTGATTTATAAACTTCAATAAAATTGCTGAAAGAAGGATTGAAAATATCAATATTATTGGCTCTCAGATCAAAATTGTTGAAGTTCTCCGACAAAAGGCTTTGACGTATCTTGGTTGCTGCAGATAATATACCACTGTTATTGCTCTGTCGTACCACCTCTCTCATTTCGACAGTTGAGACAGACACATTGTAAGTGTTGCTCAAATATTTAGGATCGAGGGCGGGCGAGAAGTCCATCCCAAACGGAGGAAGTTGGGCCGGGTCGCCAATAAAAATGATTTTGTTCCTGCTGTTAACTTCTGTAACACGACAATAGGTTATCAAATCGTTGAGTAAGTAACCGGTGCCAAAAAGAAGGAAATCGTTTTGAATCATTACGTTACTTATCATCGATGCTTCGTCGACTATGATAATGCTATTGTACACATCGGGATTATACCGGATTTTGTATTTATAAATATAGCTAACTTCGTTTTCATCGGCATTCTCCGGATTTGTTTTGTACAACTTGTCGAGGCTATAGATTCCTTTATGAATTGTTGTAGCATCGTATCCTGTTCGCCGATGAACCATTTTGGCAGCTCGGCCGGTGGGAGCAAGCAGCTGATATTTTAACCCGTTCGATATAATACTTGACATCAATCCTTTCAGAATGGTTGTTTTACCTGTACCGGCATAACCTTGCAATATAAAAATACGGTCGTCTCCTTCGATAAACGATTGTAACTCGTTTAAGGCATTTAACTGGTCTTTGGTAAGGGTAATGTTTTCAAAATATTTTAAGATATCCATCAGTTCAATAATTTTTTTAACAAAGTTAAGGTTCACATCTGCAGTATATCTGCACATTTACAGCTTATTTCGGTAGTTAATTTACGGGTAGGTTCCCTTCCCCTTTTTATTATCCGAAATGTATTTTATAATCGTGAGTAATAACGTCCGGTGGAAATATCAATTCTGTTTTTAGTCGTTCATATTCGGTATGATGCACGATGATTCGTCTTTTGGCCCTGGGGCTTGGAATAATTCCTGTCATAAGCTTTTATTAAGCCGGGTATAATACAATATCTTCCTCAACCTGCCTGGGAGTGAATTATTTCCTCTGTTTTTTGGAGAAAAACTCTACATCATCATGCTGCCCTCGACAAGCTCGGGCAGCGCTGTTTCAAGCAAGTCCTTGTTTTGTTTGGTAATGTACTACATCATCATGCTGCCTGAGCC
>JAOAFU010000069.1 GCA_026416115.1 Bacteroidales bacterium
AAATATAGCTGGTATAATGCCCGTAAAATACGCAACCGTTACATTTCTTTTACCCGCTTAACCGATTATGCGCAAGTACTTACCGACTTAAGTAAAGACCGTGGAGTACCAAAATTTTCTACAAATCTAGTATATATGACTAGGGCAAATATGCCCGACGAAATTGAGTCGAAAGTAATCTATTCAATCATCAATAAACAGCCAAAACGTGCCGATGTATACTGGTTTCTTCACGTCGATATGCTCGACGACCCCGATACCTTTGAGTATGAGGTAAGACAAATAGTGCCCGGTACTATTATTCGTATCGACTTTCGGCTAGGATTCAAAGTCGAACCTCGTGTTAACCTATATTTCCACCAAGTACTCGACGACATGGAAGCCTTCAACGAAATAGATCTCATTAGCCGTTACGAATCGTTACGTAAATATCACATTGATGCCGATTTCGTGTTTGTAATAATTGATCGTGTTCCCAACTACGACTACGAGTTTTCACCTCACGATAAGCTGATCCTTGAACTTTACACCATTTTCCGCAGGCTAGGCATAAGCGATGTAAAATATTTAGGCCTCGACGCATCGAATGTTATTGTCGAAAAGGTTCCCCTTACTGTCGATCGAAGCTACAAGCGGGTAATACGCAGAAAAATGCTAGAATAACTATATCAAAACATTTCTTCTCACCGAAAATAAGTTTATTCTGCCAAGACAATGGAGACCCGAATTACCAGTAACCAAAATCCTAAAATAAAGTTTCTTTTACGTTTGCACAAAGCTTCTGAACGCAAAAAAGAAGGTTTGTTTCTTGTAGAAGGGCAGAAAGAAATACTAACTGCATTACATTCGGGGTACAAATTACATTCTATATTTCGGGCCGATGATGTTGACACTAATATAGAACTTCAATACCCAGTACCAATTTTTACAGTTAGCAGTTCAGTTTACGAAAAAATAACCTATGGAATAGAACAGGAGAAAATCTTAGCCGTTTTTTTTAAAAAAGAAAGAGAACTATCTTTTCTGAATGAACCTTCGAAAAATCCATTGATTATTGTATTGGAAACCGTCGAGAAGCCTGGAAACCTTGGAGCCATATTACGTACAGCCGACGCTGCTGGGATTGATGCCGTAATTGTATGTGACCCCCAAACCGACATATACAATCCCAATGTAATACGGGCAAGTCGAGGTGCTGTTTTCAACGTTCCCTTAGCTGTTTCGGATAACCATAACGCATATAAATGGCTGAAAGAAAGAAATATATTAATTGCCTCAGCAGCTTTAACAGATAAGGCGATAACCTATCATTGTTTTAATTTTAACCAACCAACAGCGCTGATTTTTGGTTCCGAGGCCAATGGACTTAGCAATTTTTGGCTTTCACGAAGTGATGTACAGCTCATAATACCAATGCAAGGTAGTTCCGACTCACTTAACGTCTCGGTATCGGCAGCAATCATTATATTTGAGGCCGTGCGCCAACGTTCAATGTCTTAACCTAAGGGCTAAATTTACGAGAGGTTTGGGCAGAATAACAAAATGCATTATATTTGCCGACACAAAGGGTTGTTAGCTCAGTTGGTTTAGAGCATTACCTTGACAGGGTAGGGGTCACTGGTTCGAATCCAGTACAACCCACAATTTTTTAGCTATAGGGTACGTACAAAAGAGGCTATAACTACTGCCGAACCTTTTTTCCCATCCAAAAAAGAAACAATCAAGTGATATGCTCCAGTTTTCTGGCACTGGAAATTAAACGACTGAAAAGTTTGACCTGTTTGAGGGTTATATGTACTTGCGTATAGTTTTGAGACATCGTAAAGCTGTAAAATAGCTTTACCTTGTGAACCTTCGGCGTTACAAACAGTAAAACGATATTCGGTATTTTTACTCAAAACAATAGTAAAACGCTGTTCGGGGGCTTTACCTTCGGGACCAGCAGCATCGAGCTCAACATAAAAATCCTTTAGGTAGGTTGCATCATCGCCAGCAACCGAGTTGCAAAGTTCGACTAGCTTTGAACCCGACTGTCCTGCAGCATCCTGATCAAAACCTACCCACCCTGCTATTATCAAACCTAAGACAATCAGCAGCTTTGATATTTGACCCGTTGGTTTTATTACGATATTTGTCATTTTCTGTTTTACAAATATCCTCAGGACAATATTAATATTTTGTTTGAATATCTTAGACATCATAATCAAAAAATTTCTAAAAGTTTCGCTATCCGCCATTGAAATTACTGTCTGATGAGCCTGTTGCGAATAAGCTCTACCGTTTGGGATATGTCATTAAGTTGCTGGGTAGTTATGTGAACTATGCTTCTATCCTTCTGGACGACGGTCATCATTCCATTCTCAACAACCGTAACAGGTTCGCCTTGCTCGTATGTTATCTGAACTTCATCAAATTTTGCCTTTATGCTATTAAACTCATTAACGTAATTTTTAAAAATAGGATCTTTGGCATAAGAGGCGAGCAAAGTCATTAAATCGGATAGAATAATTTTTTGTTCCCCTATTTTTTCTAATAGCTTCGGATCGGGTTTAATTTTGGACACCTGAATAGTAATATAAATACCCTCGAGCCATGCACCAGCAATAATAAGCGCACTAAGGTTTCCACGCTTACGTTGGCGAAGGTTTTGGTCGATCTGATTAAAACTGTGAACAGAAATATATTTCAATGAATCGACATTCGAGCTATTGCTTGCAAGGCGTTTGAGAGTAGCAAAGTCGAAGTACTGTCCTACATTGATTGCATCGGCCAAATTTTTGATAGTTGTAAGATAATCGATGACTGAGCCTGTTTTATTGTACATATTCAAATAACCCAGATCGGCACTGAAAACACCCAGTGCAAAAGCTTGCGCATAATTGGTACTGTAGTTCGAGACATAATCGGTTGGGGCAAGAAAATCGCGATTAAACGGAACCCCCATCTCTTTTATAAGAGCAGCTATTTCGATGGGTGATGAAATGTTCTCTGTAATACTTTTAACGGCCTCTACCTCAATATCTATTACTCCTTTATTTACTTCCTCGTAAGGAACGTCTAAATTCTCATGGGGCTTCAAATGACTGTTTATGTAAATAATGTAAATGCTAACTCCAATGAGAATAACCGCAGAGGCAATGAAGATAATTTTCTTTATCATACAGTTCAGCTTAAAAAATGTTTACTTTTTTCTAAAGCGCTTGAGCGTGTCGGGCAATTCGATGAGACGCTTAAAGAAATCGAAATACAATGTGATATATAAAGTTAAAGTAAAAAACCATATTATCAAAAGGTTAAACCAGTATGTGTCGTAAAATCTTCCCATAAAATATTTGCGCGGTGCATATAAATGGGTACGAAAATCGAATTTATGTTTGGGTACTGGGTCGAGGTAAATAGGATCGATTTGTTGTACTAGATGATGGTCAAAGATCAATAGCTTATTTTTTTCTTTTTCAAAAACTTTTTTTACCATATCGGCCAAATGTTCGTTGTAATAAGTATCGTAAAATTTTTTATAAATCTCTGGCTTATGTTCGTTGAGATAAGCCAGCATATTATTTTTACGTTTATCAGCAGCATCGTAAATCTTTTCGTAATATTCGGTTAGTGCACCTAAATATTCGGCAACATTAATAGCTGCCTGAAGATTAAATTTTTCGATGGTTAACGACGTGTCGACCGTACAGGGTACTACCGGAACTTGCTGTTTTTGAATTAATATTTCATTTCGAAGTATCAGAAAATCGTCTATAGTTTTTTCTATACGAGGCGAACTGTTTAGCTCTGTCATTACTGCATCGAGGTGTTTCATTAGCTGGGGGAGGTAGTATACTATTTTAAAGTTCGCATTACTTATTTCTTTCTCGTAATCGTAGAAATACTTTTCATACTTATTATCCTTAAACTGATGAACCATGAGAGCCTCATACGCCCATTTAGTTGGCATAAAATCGGCAACTAAAGGTACCTTATCGACACTGGAAATATTACGGTTAAGCTTGTCGAAACTAAACATGGCCCCGCTCAGCACCATCATGGGAATCATCAAAAAAGGAATGATGATGTAGATGGTTACTACGGAATTAAAAGAAGCTGATATATTGAGTCCTAATACATTGGCAAAAGCAGCCACCGAGAAAAGCATAAGCCAGTATGTAAAATACATCGACTTAAGTCCAAGAATACTATTACCAATTACAACAAACGAGTATGTTTGAATAGCCGAAAGGGTAAATAGAATGAATATCTTAGCAAGCAGATAGCTATTTTTGCTAAGGTTGAGGAACTTTTCCCGTTTCAAAATTTTCTGATCATGAAAAATTTCTTCAGCACTTACAGTTAGGCCGAAAAAAGCAGCCACTATGATGCTCATGAAAATGTAAATGGATACATTTTCATTTTCGCGAAATATATAGATGTTGGAAGTTGGATCGGCGATGTATCGAATGATGTAAGATAAAATAAAAGCAAGTAGTGGATATTCGAGCAAGTTGAGCAGTATGTACTGACGATTGCTAATTTTTGCAAGCAAATCGCGAGTAAAATATATTTTAAGTTGTTTAAGCCTACTGGGGATATTAAGTGACTTTGGTGGTGCTTCCCTTGCTGGCTCAATTTTCTCGACTGGAAAATTACTGTAATAGTATTCTTCCCACTTTGCAGGGGGTACTTTTCGAACACCTGTATAATTACCGTATTCGTCGACCACCTGCGTTTCCATGATATTAAAGATAAGCTCGGGATTGACGGTACCGCAAGTTGGACATTCGCCCACATCGCTGTTGATTTGCTGGTCGATACGTTTGAAATACATGACAGCCTCGACCGGATTACCACTATAGACCTGATAACCACCGGTATCGAGAATAATCATCTTGTCGAACATCTTATAAATGTTCGAAGAGGGTTGATGAATTACAACAAAAACAAGCTTACCTTTTAGAGCTAACTCGCGTAATAGATCCATCACGTTCTCCGAGTCGCGCGAGGAGAGCCCCGAAGTGGGCTCATCGACGAAAAGAATAGATGGCTCGCGTATAAGTTCCAGCGCAATATTAAGACGTTTGCGTTGCCCTCCCGAAATAGTTTTATTCATTACATTGCCCACTTTCAGATGAGCTCGATCGAGCAGTCCGAGATTATAGAGGGTTGTATTTACCATTTGGGTAAGTTCCTCGTCGCTCTTATCGCGAAAACATAGTTTTGCACTGTAAAATAGATTTTCGAAAACGGTAAGGTCTTCAATAAGCAAATCATCCTGAGGAATAAGACCAATGACCCCTTCGAGTTCTTTTTTTTGGGTATGAAGGTTTAGTCCGTTTATAAGCACTTCTCCACTCGATGGTTTCTCAATGCCGCAAAGTACATTGAGCAAAGTTGTTTTGCCGGCACCACTGGCTCCCATAATGCCTACCAAACGGCCATGAGTCTCAGAAAAATTAATCCGTCGTAGACCAAAGTCGCCATTAGGAAAAACGTAGGAGACATTGTTAACTTCGAAAGTTATTTTGTGCGCATGAATATCGGCTAAGAAGTGTGCCGAAACATCGGAATAGTAAATAGGTTTACCTTTGGGTAACTTTACTGTGCTTCCGTTGGCAAAAAGATAAATGCGTTTATTATTAATCGCTAAACCATTGAGGAAAAGATCCTGATTACCAGTATATTTTAAAAAATATAAATCGACGCTGGGAATACGAAGGATAAAAATATTACTATCGAGTTTTTCGGTTTTAATATGCTTGCATTCATTGTGATTTTCTTTGTCGTTAATAACAAGAACCAACGGATCGTTAATTTCGTCGGGATCGTTGTGTATAACGAATTTCTCGATACTTTGAAATTCATCCTTAGCGATATTGAAAACATCGGCCACTGTGTGGATAATGGCCATTCGTTGCTCAGTAAACTTACGTTCGGAGTTAACTAGTTCGAAGAGACGAACGAGTGCAACTATTTTCTGATTTTGATTAAGGGTTTTGTTTATTTTTTTACAGATACCGAGAATACGAACCGAGTCGTTGACTTTGGTAAGTCGCTTTTTTTTTACCTCACCTTCTCCTTCCTCCTCATCCCCCCATTCGGTATGTTTTTCGAAGAGAGCGTAATATTCTTTACTTTGCTCTTCCGACAGATGTTGTGCCAAAAAAGTCTTAACGTATTCACGTTCATTGCTTTCGACTCCCTCATCCTGTTTGGCGATGATGGCAAACAGTTGCATCAGTGCTTTTAGAATCTCTTCGCTCATAGTTTAAAGGTTTGATCACAGAAATTAACTGTGATTAGGAATAGGAAACCAATTCAAAAGGTACCTCCACGATGTCGGCATATTCGTTGCCTGCTTCCTGCATATCCTCATCATCTTCGGGGTAATGCCATTTTACGAGAACATCGTGCCCAGCACGGGCAATTTCCTCGAGCTTCATTAGCACATCGAGTATCAATTTCGATGATGCTGTATTGAAGTATTCGAGCTTGAAATTAAAAACTGTTTTAGGGTTTGGACTTTTAGCATATTCCGATAGCCAGCTCAAAAGAGGACCGTAAAAACTGGTAACGTCTTCGGGCAAAGAGCGGCCAGAAATCTCAAAATAATTTTCAGCAGCATCAAAAATAACTGTTGGAGTATCTTCAGTTCCTTTTATTTTTATAGCTTCCATATATATCGGGTAATTAATTTTTTATTCACGAGGTATTGAAGAAGTAAGCAGGAAAAAGGAAATATTGTCGTTAATGGGTAAAAAATGATATTCAAGGGGTCGACCGGTTTTTCGTTTGATATCGATAAAACCTAAACCGGCACCTCCTTTATCTGATAATCGTCCCTCTTTAATTTGCTTTTTATATAGCTCGTTCAGTTCTTCCTTACTCATCGAATTGATGCGTTCAAGCATTTCGCGCATTTCGGGTATCTTGGTATTGTCAATAGCATTTCCCGTGGTAACTGTATATTCCGACTGATTTTTGCTAACCATAAATATTCCTCTTCCCGAGTAAAGAAAGTCATTATCGGTGGCTTCATCGGCGTGCTTACTAATATTTTGAAGGCACTCTACCATTACATGGAATACTTTACGCTGCACGCTCCCCGACTCTTCCTCCTTGGCCATATTCGACTCTGCAAGCGAAGTAAAAGCTTTAGTTATCTGGTGAGTTATCTCGCCTTCGTAAACCAGAGATATTTCGTGTGCCTTCATGGTTTTGTAGAATTCATAAACGAACTCCAGAAAACCTTTTGAATCCTTGAACATATGTTTATTTATTTAGTTTGACTACTACGGTTTAGTTTTTCAAATTTAAAAATATTTATTGAAACGTTAGTTTAAAAATATTTGGCCTAAAATTCGATACCGATAAGCAATACATCATCTATTTGTTTTCGTTCCCCTTTCCACTGCTCAAAATCCTGAACAAATATTTCATAGCACGAGCTCATCGTATTATTTGCATTTTCTAGTATAATTTGGCGGATACGAGCAGGTGAGTACTTTTTATTTTCAGGCCCTCCCAACTGATCGGGTAATCCGTCGGAAAAGAAAAAAATACGATCGCCACCAATAATATTAATTGCATGATCTGTAAAAGGTTCTTCGGCCTTTTTGCCTATGGGTATACCTCCGATCGACTTACGATCGCCTTTAAATTCGGTAAGCTCACCCTTTCGGAGCAGGTACAACGATCGATGGGCTCCTGCATAATGTAGCTCGTGTTTTTTAATATTGATTTTGCACAATGCAATATCCATACCGTCGCGTCCACTGGCATCTTCCCTATCCTGCTTGAGAGTGGTACGAACGCCATAATGCAACAGGTCGCATATTTCGCCTGCGTTAAGTGCTTTGTCGTTATCGACAATATTATTTAGCAAAAAGTAACCTATAAACGAGAGCATTGCACCGGGGACTCCATGACCTGTGCAGTCG
>JAOAFU010000095.1 GCA_026416115.1 Bacteroidales bacterium
AGTGGAAATTCGGCCAATGTGGTAAAAGCAGCACAGGCAGCTAAACAAAGAAACATGAAAGTGGTTGCACTTACTGGCAAAGACGGAGGTATTCTAGCTAAAATTGCTGACGTAGAAATTAGAGTGCCACATTCGGGTTATTCCGATAGAATCCAGGAAATACACATAAAAGTTATACATTCATTAATCCATTATATAGAGCAGCAATTATCTGCAAAAAACAACTATGGTAGAACTTGAATCCCTATTTAAGGCGCTTGATTTCGCAGCTCAGCAACATATATTTCAGCGACGAAAAGGTAGTTTTAACATCCCTTATATCAACCATCCTATTCGGGTAAGCTATCTGCTTATACAATGCGGTGAGACTGATGTTGAGCTTCTATCTGCAGCGCTGCTTCACGATGTTATTGAAGACACTCAAGCTACTGCAGAAGAGATTGCTTCGATGTTTGGCGAAAAAGTAGCTTCAATAGTTAGTGAAGTGACAGACAACATGCAACTGAGCAAAGAAGACCGAAAGCGGCTTCAAATTGAGAAAGCCCCTTTTCTCTCACGCCCTGCCAAGCTTATTAAAATAGCAGATAAAGCTTGTAATATGGAAGACCTGATTCGCTACCCTATTTGGTGGCCTAAATCGCGTAAAATAGCATACTTTCAGTGGGCTTACGCTGTTTTTGTACACTGTAAAGGATTAAATCCCACGCTCGATAAATATTTTCTCGATGTTTATAAACGAGGTTTAAACCTATGGAATATCGAAATTAATGAATAAAAAGTAACTTAATGACTTTAGTTTTTGAGCCATCGTTATTTGAACAAAATATAAAATATACCCCAGTTTTTGCTCTTTGACCCCGAAGATTTTTTCCATTCCATACAGCTTGTCCGCCGTTTGCACGTGTTTCGTAAACTAAATTGCCTTCAGCATCTGTAATTTTCACAATAGCATTGGTAAGCAAATTGGTAACAATAATATCGCCATGATAGTTTTCGCGAACAGGGTTAGGAAAAACATATACATCGCCGAAATCATCGTTACTCCAGGTTGCATAGCCCCTATAGGAAATAAGCCCCTTGTCGGTTGCAAAATACACCTCACCAGTTCGATGATCGATAGCAATATCGAGAACAGTGTTAGAAAGAAGAGGGCTATTTTCTTTATTAAAATTCTGAATTACCTGAGTACCATCGGCAGAAATAAGATAAGCACCTGAATTTTGGGTAGCCATCCATTTACGGTTTCCCCCATCGATGGTAATAGCATTTATACTTTCCGTTTCGAGCAGGTATGCACCAACGTTGTCGCCAATGTTCGAACTTACCAAAATTTTACGAGCCTGAACATAATCGGGAGCATCGAATATATACTGTGCACCTGTTATCTCAACTGGACCAGCATCGGTAGCTGCCCACAAATTTCCACTGCGATCTTCCTTTACACTATAAACCCTGTTTGAATTAATTAATGCATTACCACTTCCAACAAGGTTACCCAAGCTCAAAGTAGTAACTCTATCATCGCTCTCGTTATCTATGGTTCCGTTGTCATCGAAAATTACCAAAGTCGATTTACGAGGAATTGTAATCCATTTATGACCCCAACTGGTAACCAAAATATCCCCAACATAATAATCATAATTGCTAAGGTAAGGAAGAGCGAAACTTTTCCAAGTACCATCTTTTTTTCGAACCGAAAGAGGACGAAGAGTTCGTGCATTGGTTACCCAAACATTACCTTCTCCATCGAAGTCGATACCATAAACATAACAATGACCTGGCCAGAATATATCCTCTTGAATGGTACTATTCTTATTTTCTGCATTAAAAAAAGTAAAATTACCATTTTCAAATAAAACCAAACCTGCCCACCAACCTGCAATATACACCTGCGAAGGGTTAAATGGATTTATACGTACATTAACAAAATCGTGATAGGACGATAGTTCTGGTGTAATTTCGCTGTAAAAAGAGTGCCATTGATAATTATAAAAACCTGCAAAACCTTCCTTGTTGTATTGGTTAAACCAATTGACCGACAATAAACCGGCAACTGTCCAAATCTGCCCATCTTTTACATCGACCTTAACGTTTTTGGCAAATGTTGGGCTATTGATCGTGATATCTTCTGTATTTCCCGAAGGTTTTGTACGGACAAGATCGCGGTAGGTATCGGCTACCCAAAGCTCTCCATCATTATCGTATGTAGCATACTGACCATTATAATGAGACGCAATACGAGCAAATTGCATCGAAGCATCTATGGTGTACTGAGCATGACCCGACACTACCAAGCGATTTTTTGACACAGTAATTGATCTCAACTCGTCGGGAGGAATACTGGTAACTGCCCATTGATTGTCTCGAAAGTAAACAATTGAATCAGACTCATATTTATCCACATCAACCCAAGCAAAAAGAATATCGCTCAACACTTCTATTTTTTTTACCAATGCGTCGGAAGAATTATAACGAATTGTTTGCCAACGACTAAAATCAACTAAAAAAGGATCTTTTACATCGGCACGAACAATACGATTCTCCGTAACAGCGTAAATATTATTGTCGTCGATTGCTATATCGAAGACTTCCTCTATCTGACTCCCTATCCCTAAGTAATAGGTATCTATTACTAGGTACTTATCAAGGTCGATGACAACAATACCAAAACCACAGGCAAGATAAGCCTTACCATTGTGTATTTTAATACTATTAATCTTTTTATTAGCAATTGTTAACTTATTTCGGATAACAGGGAAATTGGTTACCTTATTGTTTTTAATAAAGTCGATATTCAAATCGGTGTAAACTACAACCAGAGTCTTCGTGTGAGTGTCGTAAGCAATATCGCCTATTGAGCAATCTGAAAGTCCTTGAACCCTCGAGATAGTATTGATTGTATTATCTGCTTTGTTGTAATATAATAGTCCGCTTGAGCTTGCACAAAATATTTTATTTTCGGCAGGTACAATTTTCTTAATACGCTTATATGCCAAATGATCTCGCCATTGTCCTGGAGTTAGCTGATATTGAGCGTAAATTAATATTTTACTTTCCGAGAGACATATAAATAAGAACAAAACAAAAATTTTTTTCATAATTCGCAATTGTCTATTAATTCAAAACGTAGTTATCATGTAAAAATTTTAGGGTATGTATCATTTTGCAACTAAATGGCTTTTTAGATAATAAATAAATTTCTCTACCGCTTTTGCCCTATGGCTAAACAAATTTTTTTGTTCCATAGGCATTTGAGCAAAAGTTACATTATAACCATCGGGGATAAATAGTGGATCGTATCCAAATCCTTCTTTTCCGATAGGCTCATCTGCGATAACACCTTTCACTGTACCTTCAAAATACAAAGGTTTTCCATCTTTAATAAAGCAAATTACCGTACGAAACTGTGCCCTCCGATTGGTTTCCTTTTGCATCATCTCGAGTAACAACATATTATTAAATTTATCTCGCTCATTATCAGGTATATCTGGATATCGTGAGACACTAAATCGTGCAGAGCGAACACCTGGAAGTCCATTCAACGCTTCAACCTCGAGTCCACTGTCATCGGCAAAGCATGGTAATCCTGTATGGTTGTAGATTGTAGAAGCCTTTTGATAGGCATTTTGTTCAAAGGTTTCGAAATCTTCAGGAATCTCATCGGTCCAACCAATATCTCTTAAAGTCAAAATCGTTATAGGTAATTCACTTATGAGCTTTGAAATTTCTTCAAGCTTATGCCTATTATTACTAGCAAATACTATCTTCAGCATCTTCATTTTTTAGCATTTATAGAAAAAGAATTTTCGATCAAGATATAACATCAAACTTATAAAACTAGTTACTGTGACGCAAAGAAAAAAATAAATTCGCCTACCTTTGCGCATAAATTAATAAAAATATATGCGAATTCTACTTGCCATAGGAGCTGGAAGTTTTTTAGGAGGAATTGTACGTTATATTGTTTCCCGTTGGATTCAAGGTTTACTTTTAACTGCTTTTCCTTTTGGAACATTGGTAGTTAATTTAGTGGGGAGTTTCCTTATTGGCTTATTTTACGGAATGTTCGAACGATTCCCTTTCCTTAACGCCGAACTAAGGATGTTTCTGACTGTAGGTTTTTGTGGTGGTTTTACGACTTTCTCTACTTTTTCAAACGAAAATTTTCAAATGTTACGCGATGGCAATTTTCTGTATGTGGGAATATATATTGCTTCGAGCGTATTTTTAGGGCTTTTGGCAACATACATGGGGTATTTACTCACTAAATTACTACAACAATGAATGTACCTGTAAAAGCAAAATTATTGAGAATCTATTTAAGTTCGACCGACAAATTCAAACACTTGCCCCTCTACGAGGTAATTGTTTTTGCCTCTAAGCGTTATAACTTAAAAGGTTGTACTGTATTAAGAGGGATCATGGGATATGGTTTAAGCAGTAAAATATCATCGCTTAAATTCTGGGAATTTACCGAAAAAATACCAGTAGTTATTGAAATTGTAGACGAATCGGATAAAATAGAGGCCTTTATAAATACTATTCAGCCATATTTCGAAAAAATTAAATACGGATGTTTGATTACTCTCGAGGAAGTTACAATTGTTCTTCAGAAAGAAGGCTTAAAAAAGAAAAACAGTAAAAAAGATAAACAGTAAAAGTTATTACTTTTCTCTTCCAGAACAAAAAGAATTATAGAATACTTCCTATATCTTAAGTAACCATAGAATATTCGAGGAGTTGACTTCACAATTCATTTCTTAGCAAAATTCTATTTTCGAGTCATTTTTTTAGCAAACGATAAGATAATTATCGATTAAGATAAAACATTTAGTTAAAATATTGATTTTTAATTAAAAAAGATATATCTTTATTAAAAATAACCCACCAAATAGGACCTAAATAATTACATGCCATGTCGAAAAAAGACGAAAAAAAGGAAGAGCGCAAAAAGCTCAAAAAGGAGTTACGACACCTTCAGATGGAATTAGTAAAACTTCTCGAGTGGATAAAGTACAAGAAGTTAAAGGTAGTAGTTATTTTTGAAGGTAGAGATGCTGCGGGAAAAGGTGGGGTCATTAAACGAATTACAGAATATCTAAATCCAAGGTACTGTAGGGTGGTAGCACTGGGTGTACCTACTGAAAAAGAGAAGACACAATGGTATTTTCAACGTTACGTAGCCCATCTGCCTTCGGCAGGAGAGATGGTGCTATTTGATCGAAGCTGGTACAACCGTGCAGGAGTAGAACATGTGATGGGGTTTTGTTCAGAGGCTGAATATGAAGAATTTTTGCGTTCGTGTCCCGAATTTGAGCGAATGTTGATTCGCTCGGGTATCATTCTCATTAAATACTGGTTTTCGGTAAGCGACGATGAGCAAGAACGCCGTTTTCAGGAAAGAATAAATAATCCGGCCAAGCGATGGAAAATAAGCCCGATGGACTTGGAGTCGCGAAAACGTTGGGTAGAATACTCAAAAGCAAAAGATAAGATGTTTCAATATACCGACATAAAGCAGGCCCCATGGTATGTTGTTAATGCCGACGATAAACTCAAAGCTCGTTTAAATTGTATTCATCACTTACTTTCGCTCATCCCATACGAGGATGTACCGTATGAGAAAATAAAAGTCCCCCCACGTCAAAGCGATGAGGGGTATGTTCGTCCACCTGTAGAGGACCAAACATTTGTTCCTGAAGTATATTAAACTATAGATTAATCACACTCTTCGAAGCTTTTGTCGTATTGTGTCATAGCTTCCTCGCTCATACCCATGCTCGAGAATCCACCATCGTGATAAAGGGTTTGCATGGTTACTTTACGAGTAAGATCCGAAAAGAGAGTTATACAATAGTCGGCACATTCTTCGGCAGTAGCATTTCCGAGCGGCGACATACGGTTCGAAAAGTCGAACAACGAGTTAAAACCCTTAATACCGCTACCTGCTGTAGTAATGGTTGGCGACTGCGATACAGCGTTTATGCGCACTTTCTTTTCTCTGCCATAAATATAACCAAAACTACGAACAATAGATTCGAGAGCTGCCTTAGCATCGGCCATATCGTTATAGCCAAAAAGAGTACGTGTTGAAGCAATATACGATAGTGCCACAACCGAACCCCATTCGTTTATTGCATCATAGCGTCGACAAATTTGCAGTATTTTGTGAAGCGATAAAGCCGAAATATCGAGTGTTTTTAAATAATTGTCGTAATTGATATTGTCGTAGGGTATGTTTTTCCGAACGTTTGGCGACATTCCAATAGAATGTAACACAAAATCGAGCTTGCCACCGAGCTTTTCGAGCGAGAGATTGATAAGCATTTCCAGGTCGTCGAGATTAGTTGCATCGGCATATATTACTTCAGTTTCACAGGCCTTTGCAAGTTCTTCTACTTCGCCAAGCCTTTTAGCAACGGGGGCATTGGTGAGAATAAACCTCGCACCTTCTTCGTATGCTCTTTCGGCAACTTTCCAGGCTATCGAACTGCTGTTTAGTGCTCCAAAAATCAGTCCTCGCTTTCCTTTTAAAAGATTATGACCCATATTTTTTGATTTATTAATTGATTAACGCTGTACAAACAAATCATTCAAAAGTTTGTTCACAAGCATATTTTGTGCCAAAAACTTCCTTGAGCTCTCCTTTAATTCGTAACTAAATACCTACGATTGATAGTTGTAAAAGTCCTTTTCGACGCTCGTTTGAAATTTTTATCAGGCAACAAAATTATAACAAATAGATAGAATAAAATTAGAAGTTCTATTATTTGTTATATAGTAAACATATAAAAAATTATACAAGGCCTGGTATAAAATATATGAACTATCAATTGCTAAGAATGGTAAGTATAATAAAAAGTTGATTTATTATCTCTTATTTAAAATACAAAAGAGTTTGTCTGTAATAGAGTAAGTACTCACACATAAAGTTAAAACTTCAAACTGAAGAAATATCTATTTTTGCAATAATGTAAAATGAAATTTAAAAATGATTGAGATAAATGGCATACAGGTACATGGGCTTAAGCTTGATAGAAATACTCGTTGTAAGCATTATAACAGTGAAGTAGATGTGATTGCAATTCGCATGAAATGCTGCAATAAGTACTATGCCTGTAACAGCTGCCACAATGAGTTGGAGTTACACGAAATAAACCCATGGACACAATCGGAATTTAACGAAAAGGCAATTCTATGTGGTAAGTGTGGGAAAGAATTAACCATATCAGAATATCTGAGCAGCAATTCTAGGTGTCCTAATTGTGATGCCAATTTTAATCCTAATTGTAGTAAGCACTACCCTATTTACTTTTGTTTATGAGAGGTTTTCAGCATACCTAAATTTAAAAGGCATATTTTTTATTAAGGTATGCTGTTATGCTCTCATTTGATATACAAAACCTCAGCTGAAAAGCCCTCTTATTTTTTCGAAAATATTTTTTTCGTCGGGTTCGGGATTAGGAACAAAACTAGATGATTCGGCTAATTTTTCAATAATTTTACGTTCATCGCGAGTAAGGTTTCGAGGAACCCATACATTGACATAAACCAACATGTCGCCCTTTCCATAACCGTTCACTTCGGGTAAACCTTTACCTTTAAGTCTTAAGATTTTACCGGGCTGAGTTCCAGGTTCAAGCTTTATTTTTACTTTACCCTCAAGGGTGGGCACTTCGACATATCCACCCATAACGGCCTGAGGAAAACTAATGTGCAAACTATAAAGCAAGTCGTTTCCATCGCGAATAAAATCGGGATGTTTTTCTTCCGAAAAAGTTACGATAAGATCACCATTAATTCCACCCCGGCGAGCGGCATTTCCTTTTCGGCTAAGGGTCATCTGCATCCCTTCAGCTACACCAGCCGGAATATTTAGGGTTATTATTTCGTCGCCTTTAATTATACCCTCGCCATAACACTTGGAGCATTTTGAAGTAATGATTTTTCCCTCTCCGCCACAAGTAGGGCATGTTGTAGTTGTTTGCATTTGTCCAAGAAACGTATTGGTAATTTTGGTTACCATACCCGACCCATGGCAGGTAGAACAGGTAGATGGTGAACTACCTTTTGCAGATCCAGTGCCTCCGCATGCATCGCAGGGGATGTATTTGTTAACCTTAATTTTTTTCTCAACACCTTTAGCAATCTCTTCGAGGGTAAGTTTTACGTTAATGCGTAAATTCTGACCTTTTGAAGTACGTCTTTCACTCCCGCGGCTTCCGAAACCAAATCCACCGAAATGGCCGCCAAAAATATCTCCAAAATGTGCAAAAATATCTTCAATGGTCATCCCGCCTTCGCTTCCAAAACCTCCATTTGCACCACCCACGCCGGCATGACCATAACGATCGTAACGCGCACGCTTCTCATCATCGCTCAGAACTTCGTAAGCTTCGGCTGCTTCCTTAAATTTTTCTTCCGCTTCTTTATCGCCCGGATTACGATCGGGGTGATATTTTAAAGCTTGCTTGCGATAAGCCTTTTTTATTTCCTCCTTACTTGCATTCCGAGGAACCTCAAGAATTTCATAATAGTCTCTTTTGGTTGCCATGATAATTTTTGTTATTACTTTAAAAGTTTCTATTTATTCTCCCACGACAACTTTTGCGTAGCGTATTACTTTGTCGTTTAATAGGTATCCCTTTTGTACCACGTCGACAATTTTGCCACTGAGCGACTGATCCTCGACAGGAATTTTTGTTATAGCTTCGTGAAAGTCTGTATTAAATTCTTTATCGTCTTGTATGGTTATTTCTTTTATCCCATTCTGAGCAAGAAAATCTTTAAACTTATTATATATCAAGAAAATACCATCCTTTACTGCCTGGATATCGGCAGCCGTCTCGAGATTTTTAATACCACGCTCAAAATCGTCGACGACGGGAAGAATATTTTTCAATACTTCCTCATTTGCATATCTTGTAAGTTCCATTTTTTCCTTCAAGGTACGTTTTCGATAATTGTCAAATTCGGCCGACAAACGTATATATTTATCTTTCCACTCCATAATTTCGGCTTCGTATTTCTGTTTCATTTCTTGCAATT
The DNA here is from genome assembly GCA_026416115.1 of Bacteroidales bacterium. Lineage (GTDB taxonomy): Bacteria > Bacteroidota > Bacteroidia > Bacteroidales > DTGW01 > JAKPGM01. Next base: position 9,049 of record JAOAFU010000095.1, read on the forward strand.
GTTCATTATGATTTGTCGATTGAGTTTCGGTAGGTACTGAATCAGAAACAGCTGCTTGCTGATTTATTTCTGCCACATTTTCAGCATTAGCTTGAACTTCTGACTGGTTAATCTCTGCGCTAATGGTTGACTGTTGTTCTTTATTTTTTTCTTTTTCCTTAGCCTTTCTCATAGTCTCTTCTATGTATTTTTTGTTTCAGTCCCTTTAACACAAATTTTTTGCCAGAAAATGACACTAACGACAAATTGGCATAACACCTCGTAAAGTTAGCCGATGATTTTTTGGCATTAGCCGAAAAGTAATAGCATGACAGCACTGGATAACATAATTTTGAGTGTGAATTAAAAATTAAAACTATGTCAAAAATGGGAACAGGAGCATTTTGGGGTATTATACTTATAATTATAGGGTTGAGCATTATAATTAAAATTATCTTTAACATCGACTTCCCCATCTTCAAGATTCTGATTGCATTTTTCTTTATTTATCTCGGATTAAAAATTCTATTGGGAAATTCCTTTAAGCCTTTTCAGCCAATTAGTAACGATCATAATATCTTGTTTGGTGAGAAAGTTTTTTTAAAGCCTGAAAAAGGTGAGTATAATGTTATTTTTGGTAAAGCTGTTTTTGATTTTCAGCATTTTCGTCCAGACAGTTCTGTCGATTCGGTAATAGACATAAAAATTAATACCATTTTTGGGGCTAGTGAAATGATACTTCCCCGTGATATTCAAGCAAAAATTGAGGCTAGTGCAGTTTTTGGCGAGGCACGAATGCCAAGTGGCAATACTGCTTCTTTTGGTAGCACTAGTTATTTGGGCGATACCACAACATCCGATTCAATGCTAAATATTCGAGCCGACGTGGTTTTTGGGTCATTTATTGCTCGTTAATTTTTTATCCCAATACAGCTCAATGTTTTCGGTAATGAAAGCTAAGAGTTCTTCCCTACCAATGCCAGTAAGCGAGGAGGTTATAAAAGAAGGGGGTAGTTCTTCCCACAATTTAAGCATATTTTGTTTAAACCTCTCCACGTTTTGCGTCAATTTACTTTTCGACAGCTTATCGGCTTTAGTAAAAATAAGCGCAAACGGAACCTGATTTTCTCCAAGAAACTGAAGAAAACCCATATCGATGGGTTGAGGTTCGAGACGGCTATCGATAAGTACGAAAAGAGTAAGAAGGTTTTTTCTTGTCAAAATGTACCCCGCAATTAGTTTTTCGAATTGTACTTTTTTTTCTTTTGAGACGTGAGCGTAACCATAACCCGGTAAATCGGCCAAATACCATGTATAGGTTTTGATTTTCTGCTCCCCTTTTTTAAGTTGAAAATTAACAATAAAATGGTTGATTGACCGAGTTTTACCAGGTTTAGACGAAGTGTGAGCAAGATTCTTCTGGTTAACCAACATGTTAATGAGGGAAGATTTGCCAACATTGGAGCGTCCAATAAATGCAAATTCGGGTAAGTTATCGGGCGGACACTCTCTATGATTTAAGGTACTTTTTACAAACTGAGCCTGCATACCTGATAGTTTTACAAATTACATAATATCAGGAAGCGCTATCGATATAAACTTCTAAAATTTTAGCCTGTGGGGTGGGTTTGAGATACAAGTTATTTATCTCAGCTGGAATAAGAACCGTTTCGCCCTTACTTACCTCAACAGAAGAGGCATTAAAAGTTTCGATGATAAACTCACCCTCCAGACACATGTATATGACAAATGAATCGACTGAACCATAATCTTTCTCGAGAACTTGATTAAATTCGAGTAAATTTGTAGTAAAATATGGACACTTTACCAGCTCAACACTTTGGTTAATCGAAGGTTTATAATGGGTTTTGATGTTTTTAATCGGACGAAAGTCGATAGCTTTGAGAGCAAGATCGGTATGCAATTGGCGGGGTTTGCCATTAGCATCAACCCTATTCCAGTCGTAAATACGATAGGTTATATCGGAAGTTTGCTGAATTTCGGCAATAAGCAATCCTGCTCCTATAGCGTGTACACGCCCTGCTGGGAGAAAAAACACATCGCCTTCCTGAGCTTTTTCAAAATGAAGTATTTCTTCCAAACGTCCTTCATTTAAATATTTTAGATACTTTTCCTGGTCCATGGGTTGATTAAAACCTACAATCAGACCAGCATCTGGTTCGCTTTGAACGACATACCACATTTCTGTTTTTCCCCAGCTGTTATGCTCGCGCAATGCCATATTATCATCGGGATGAACTTGAACAGAAAGCTTATCATTTGCATCGATAAACTTGATAAGCAAGGGGAAACGATCTCCAAAACGCTCAAATACCGATTCACCCACTAAATCGTCCATGTATATTTCGAGAAGTTCGTTGAGAGAATTTCCTGCTAAAAACCCATTGGCAACAATTGAGGATGCACCAGGAACATCGGATATCTCCCAACTTTCGCCACATTGGTCGGAAGCATCTTTTTTATTTAACAGGACACGTAACTTATTACCTCCCCATAACACATCCTTAAGAATGGGCTTAAATTTTAAAGGATAAAGCGTATTGCTATTTTCCATGAATTTTCTCCTAAATAATTATGCTTACCAATGTTATTAAACCCAGAAGCAGTATGCCAATACCCGATATTTTATTGAGCCACCACAAATTTCTGATATTGAACCGATCGTGATAAATACTTACAATAGAAGAAAGAGTGTACCACCACAAACCTGTACCAACAAAAACTCCTGTAAATACTGCTGTAAATTGTTCGAAAGTGCTAACCCCTTTAACAACATTAAAAGCAGTAAAAACAGCTAAATACAGAAAAACATTCAGGGGATTTGACAGGGTAAGTAAAAAAGTGGTAATATAATCTTTGGAAAGTGTAGTTTTTTTCATTTGTTTAGCACGATATTGCTTAACAGGATTTTTAAAATAGATACGCAATCCGATATACATTACAAATGCCCCTCCAAGAAACTTGAAAATGTATGTATAATCGTTAATAAAATCGATGACAAAAGATAAACCAAGGCCTGCAATAATAGAAAGCATGGTATCGGCAGTTGATGCACCTAATCCAGAAACAAAGCCAGATATCCTACCTTTGCTTAATGTTCTCTGAACGCAGAGAATGGCTATAGGCCCAACGGGAATTGAGGCAATATATCCAACTATGATACCTTTTATAAGTAATTCTACAAGTTTTAACCCTTCATGCATACCAGCCGCTTGTTTTTCGCAAACCTACTGAAGTTTTTTGGATTGAACAAACAATCGATAATAAGGAAATTTAAAATTAATATTATTTTCAGATAAGGTTTCTATGTAAAAGGATTGCTTTCATCTTCATTTGCAATTCCTTGGCTTTTTCGGCGGCTGCCTGAGCAAAATCAAGGCCATTGCTGGCATAAATTATTTCTCGCGAGCTATTAACAATTATGCCGCAGTGCGGAGTTAAGGTATTTTCAGCAACTTCCTCGAGACTCCCCCCTTGAGCACCAACGCCTGGTACAAGCAAAAAATGGTGGGGGATAATATGCCGAATATCTTTCAATAAAGGAGCTTGTGTTGCACCAGTAACAAACATAACGTTTTCGTGTGTACCCCACTGCCGACCGAGCTGTAGGACTCTCTGATATAAGTTTTGGCCAGTCGAGTCATTCATGGTTTGAAAATCTAAAGCACTTTCGTTCGAAGTTAAAGCCAAAATAATTACCCATTTACCCTTATACTTGAGGAATGGTTTAACTGTGTCGGCTCCCATGTATGGCGACAAGGTAATAGCATCGAAGTCGAGCGTTTCAAAAAAAGCTTTGGCGTACATATTGGCAGTATTGCCAATATCGCCACGTTTGGCGTCGGCTATTAAAAAAATCTCGGGATAATTTTTGCGTATGTACTGTACAGTTTTTTCAAGACTTTGCCAACCTTTACTCCCATATGCTTCGTAAAAAGCAAGATTGGGTTTGTAAGCGATAGCATATGGAGCTGTACTATCAACAATCTGCTTGTTAAACTCAAAAATCGGATCGGTGTTGTTCAGTATAAAAGTAGGAAGCTTAGCTAGATCGGTATCGAGCCCTACACATAAAAAACTACTTTTTCTTTTGATTTGAAGAAATAACTGCTCGTAGGTCATTTTGTTTTTTTCGCAAACCTAATAAAAAAAAGCGAGAGAAAATACTTTGCAAAAGTTATGTGTTAGATATTCTTAGCTGTTTTGCCGTTAATAAATAATGTTGCTATCTTAGCAGCCGTTAAATTCGATTCAGTACTAATTAAAAATTAATATGATATACCTGTTTCTAGTTATTTTAGCTTATCTATTAGGGTCTATTCCTACTTCAGTTTGGGTTGGCAAAATATTTTACGGCATTGATGTTAGGGAGCATGGTAGCGGTAATGCTGGTGCAACTAATACTATTCGTGTTCTGGGCTGGAAGGCAGGAATACCTGTTTTTTTAATCGACATAGCCAAAGGGTTCGTCGCTGTATCTCTTGTTGGTTTCACACAGTTTGTTCCTCACTCCGATAGTCGGATACTTTTTCAGTTAGTTTTAGGTTTTGCCGCATTACTGGGTCATGTTTTTCCTATTTTTGCAAATTTTAAAGGTGGAAAAGGAGTTGCAACCCTTTTGGGAGTTGTTTTGGCGCTTTCTCCTATACCTGCTTTACTTGCATTTGGAGTTTTTGTAGTTGTTCTATTGATTTCGAAATATGTCTCTGTTGGTTCAATGATTGCAGCAATTTCATATGCATTGATGATCTGCCTTATTTTTTATTCCCCCCTTTCACTAAAAATTGCATCACTACTTATGGCAGTAGCAGTAATTTTTACTCATCGTAAAAATATTCAGCGACTTTTGAATAAAACAGAGAATAAAGCTACCTTTCTGTTTAAAAAATAGCCTGTATGAGAAACTCAATTTCAGATCGATTCTTCTACATAGGAATATTATTTTGTTTCACGCTGGTTATAAAGGCTCAAAATATAGTGGTTCCAGAAGTAGAGCTTTCTAATCAGAAAGTAATGATAGGGGGAAAAACCTATTTTCTTCATACAGTAAAAAAAGGACAAACACTTTTTTCTATTGCCCGTGCTTACAAATGTACAGTAAATGAGATTTTACAGGAAAACCCGAATCTTACCGAAGAGATCAAGGTCGATCAAATAATTAAAATACCTTTTAAGGAAAAGATATCTGAAGTAACAGGTAAAAGCAATGAAGTGATCCATACGGTAATGCCTGGTCAAACTCTTTTTTCGATTGCACGAATGTACGGAGTATCTGTATCGGATATAAAGACGACAAACCAACTCACTTCCGATACCCTAAAAGTTTCGCAGCAGCTGATCATTCCTGTGTATAAAACTCTAAGCGAGACAACCCCTTCAAATATTCCTTCTGCTGTAACAAGTAGTCAGTATATCATTCATCGGGTTCAGGAAGGCGAAACTTTATTTTCGTTAGCAAAAAAATATGGAACTACCGTCGAAAAAATAATTGCGCTTAACCCCGAACAACGAGAGGCAATAAAAATTGGATCCGATCTTAAAATACCTACCGAAAATATTACTACTTTCAGCTGCGATTCGTTAACTTTTAGCATAAAAGACAAAAGTTTTATCATTTCATTGTTGTTGCCCTTTTTCGCCGATAAAACTGAGCAAATGAGCGAAGAAGAAGAAAACCAGGATTTTCCCCACAACTTAAAAAAAACCGACGATAACTTTCCACCGGTAGTGATGAATTTTATCGAATTTTATCAGGGCATACTGCTTGCTGTTGAAGACATGAAAAAAGAAGGGCTAAATATTGAGCTCAATGTATACGATACCGGAAAAGGACTGGATAAAATTAAAAATATTATTTCACTACCAGCTTTTCAAAAAAGCAATCTTATTTTAGGGCCTGTTTTCTCCGAACAGATACCCATTGTTGCTGATTTTTCACGTAAAACACACATTCCCGTGGTTCTTCCTGTAACATCAATTGACTCATTTGAACAACAAACTCCCGAATTATTTCAGGTTTTTTCTGGGCCAAAAGGGGAAATTGAGCAACTTATTTCCACGCTAAGTTCAGATTCGATTCGGAATATATTGGTTGTATATAATGGAAAAGAAAATCAACAGCTCAATCAACAAGTACGAAACTTGCTGAGTTCTACACAGAAGTTCTCCTCGAAAAGCATAAAAGAATTTTATGTTTACAATTATGACTTTAAAGACTTACTTGCTCAGCTCGATTCTACAACTACCAATCATGTAGTAAGCTTCTCGACAGATGAAGTTTTTGTAGCTTCCCTATTGGGTCAATTAGAAACCCGACTTTTGTACTACCCTATTCGAACCTATGGGCGATCGGAATGGTTAGCTTTTAACAGTGTTGATATCAATTATTTCTACAATCAGCAACTTACTTGCTTTTCGAATTTCTATGTTGATTACGAGAAAGAAAAAGTATTGAAATTCTTGAAGAAATATCGTTTGCGTTTTTCGACCGAACCCATACGAAACTCAAAGTATGGATTCAACTACTGTATGCTGGGATACGATCTTGCTCAGTATTTTGCAATAGCGTGGGTTAATGCGGGAAGAAATTTTGCTGCATATAATTGTGTTCCATACCAATCTTTGAACATTAAAATAAAATTTTTCCCTTCATCGACAACCGGGGGATATGTCAATAAAGCTTTTTATCGAATTCGGTTTAACAGAAATTTCGATTTTACAGTCGAGTAGAGCGGTTTTCTATAAATTTTTGATTTCGGTAATAAGTTTCTGCAACGAATCTTTTGCATCCCCAAAAAGCATACGTGTTTTGTCGTTGTAGAAAAGATTATTCTCAATGGCAGCATACCCTTTACCCATTCCTCTTTTCATTACAATGATATTCTTGGCTTCGTGAGCTTTGATGATAGGCATTCCATAAATTGGACTTGCGGGGTCGTCGATAGCTGCAGGGTTTACTACATCGTTGGCTCCGATAATAACGCAAACATCGACATTACTCATAGTGGGGTTAATATCATCCATTTCTATGAGCTTATCGTACGAAACATCGGCTTCGGCCAATAAAACATTCATATGACCCGGCATTCGTCCTGCTACCGGATGAATAGCGTAAACAACCTCTACTCCTTTCTCTTCGAGTAATTTTTCCAGTTCATGACAAAGATGTTGGGCTTGGGCTACTGCCAGTCCATAGCCTGGAACGATGACAACTTTTTGCGAGTAGCTAAGCAAAACACTGGCATCGCTTAAGGTTATCTCTTTAATACTTCCCTTTACCTCGGCAGCTTGTCCCTTAGTACCACCAAAAACACCAACAATAACATTTAAAAGCGAACGATTCATTGCCTTGCACATGAGAATGGTGAGTATGGTACCAGCCGATCCTACCAGAATACCTCCCGTAAGCATAGCCTGATTATTGTATAAGAAGCCACCAGTTGCAGCAGCCACACCCGTAAAAGAGTTAAGTAACGAAATGACTACAGGCATATCGGCACCACCAATAGGCATGACAAAAAGTACACCATAAACCAGCGACGCAACAAAAAGAACAATTACCAACGGCATAACTTCGGAGGGGGCCTTGTAGCCTTGCCCCATTATATAGGCAATAAAACCTATAATTACTATAAGAAAAAACATATTGGCATAACTTAGTACCCGAGTACGGATATCGCCAATTCGGCCATCGAGCTTACCAAATGCTATCATGCTTCCAGCAAACGAAACACTCCCAATAACCATTCCGGCCAAAATATTGAAAACCCCACCAGATAATAGGTTAATACTTCCTTCGGAATGTGCAAGATGTGGAAACTCAAGTAATGCAATCAACGCTGCACAAGCTCCTCCCATTCCATTAAAAAGCGAAACCAATTGTGGCATAGCAGTCATTCTTACCCGGCGAGCAACCACCCATCCGATAATCGTACCTATAAGTAGGGCTATGAGAATAAGTCCTACATTACCGATAGGTTCCCCATCTTTTTTATGAAACAAAATGGTGCCAACAATGGCAAGACCCATTCCTACAGCTGCAATAATATTACCCCTTCTTGCAGTTTCGGGATGACTCAACTGTTTTAATCCTATTATAAATAATACCGAGGCTACTATATAGATGATTTCGAGTATAGCAAGTTCGTTCATAATTTTTCTTTTTTAGATTTTTTCAGCGTTAGTCCTTCTTTTTTTTCTTTTTAAACATTTCGAGCATACGGTCGGTTACTACAAAACCCCCGACTACGTTAAGTGTTCCGAGTACTACTGCCAGAAAACCAATAATTTTTGCTATTAAATCGGTTGCATGTCCCATAACTATGATAGCACCTATTATCACAACTCCATGAATTGCATTAGCACCCGACATTAAAGGGGTATGCAATACTGCGGGAACATGCGAAATTACTTCCATCCCTAAAAAAATTGAAAGGATAACGATAATAATCATATCCTTATTTTCTAAAATAAAATGCAATATATTTTCCATAGTTTTTACTTTATCAATTGTAGATAACGTTCGTTCACAATTTGACCCTCTTTGATCAAACAGGTCGATTTGATGATATCATCATCGTAAGGTACTTGAAATTGTCCTTCCTTAGAGATCATAAGTTTAAGAAAATTAAGCAAATTATTACCATACATTTTGCTTGCATCGAAAGGCATCTCCGAAGGATAGTTTGATTTACCAATAATAAGTACTTGTCCGTGCCATATAGATCGATTATTTTGGGTAAGCTCGCAATTACCTCCTGTAGAAGCAGCAAGGTCAATCACAATTGAACCAGGACGCATGGCTTCTACTGTTGCTTTTGTAAGCAATAAAGGGGCCTTTCTTCCGAAAACCTGAGCGGTACAAATAACTACATCAGCATTAGAAGCATGATCGTGAATAAGCTGACGCTGTTTTTGGATAAACTCTTCGGTTTGTTCGACAGCATATCCACCAGCCGATGCATCCTCACGAGCTCCTTCCACCTCAATAAATTTACCACCCAAACTTTTAACTTCTTCTTTTACAGCCGATCGTACATCGAAAACTTCAACCACAGCTCCAAGCTTACGTGCTATGGCTATAGCCTGCAACCCAGCTACACCTGCTCCTAAGATAAGAACTTTAGCAGGTTTAATAGTTCCGGCTGCCGACATAAACATAGGGAAAAAACGTGGCAAAAGCGATGCCGCTTCTATCACTGCTTTGTATCCTGCTATAGTAGCCATCGATGAAAGTACATCCATCGACTGTGCACGAGTGGTACGTGGAACAAAATCGAGACTGAAAACAGAGGCTTTGCTTCGTTCTAAAATTTCAATGTATTCTTTGTTAAATACAGGATTTAATGTGCCAATAAGAATATGCTTGTCCGAAATCCCTGAAAGTACTTCTTTTCGAGGAACCGATACGCTAAGTATTACTGTAGCTCTCGAGAGAATGGTATTGGCTTTGGTTAATTCGGCACCTGCTTCGACATATTGCGTATCAGTGGCAAACGATTGACTACCAGCACCTTCCTCAATCAAAACACTAACACCCATTTTTTTTAGTTGAACTACATGTTCAGGTAAAATAGCTACCCGGTTCTCATTGTCTTGTTCTTTAAATACACCTATTATCATGGGCTTGAGATTTACTTGCTTTTTTCTTTTGAAACAAGGCTGATCAAAACTTATAAGTTAAGTTTTATAAAAAGCACAAAAATAAATTATTTCCTCAACTGTTAAAATTTTGGTATAAACAATAATCAATGCAATAAGTTAAATTATGGTCAATAAAGTAACACTAGCACGCTGCAAGTGCTACTTTATAAAATCTTATTACTTACAAAAAAAAAGTCTAAAACCTTTCGAGCTGGGAAAAAAAGTAATTTGATTCTATTTGAGCATTTTCGTCGCTATCCGATCCATGAATAGCATTCTCCTGAACGCTTGAAGCATAGAGTTTTCGGATTGTTCCTTCGGCGGCATTAGCTGGATTGGTTGCTCCTATTAATTCGCGAAAACTTTCGACAGCATTTTCTTTTTCAAGAATAGCAGCCACAACCGGACCCGAAGTAATAAACTTGACAAGATCGGCAAAAAAAGGTTTATCCTTGTGAACAGCATAAAAACCTTCGGCTTGTTCTTTACTCAAACGGGTCATCTTTAAGGCTCTAATGGTAAAGCCAGCTTCAGTTATTTTAGACAAAATCTTACCTGTAAGATTCTTACCTGTTGCATCAGGCTTGATCATTGTAAATGTAATTTTCCCTTTCATTGTTTTTGATTTAATAAATTGGTTCCTTTCTAAAGTTTCATTTTGGTTTTATCTTTTTATAATTTCAATATTAATAATAATAATCAAAAAACAAAATTGTTCAAAGAAACTTCGAATTGTCTCACAAAGGTTTCACGTAAAGATATTTGGTATTAAAAAAATGAATTTATCTTTACCGCTTAATTTTTTTAAAACTTTTATAAAAGTTGGAACCGAAAGCACTAATTGAAATAAAGGAATTGTTGCATATTCCTAAGCGTATTGTAATTTTTACGCATGTAAATCCCGATGGCGATGCAATGGGTTCGTTAATGGGTTTATATCATTTTCTTACTAAGCTTGGTCACGTCGTTACTCCCGTAACCCCCAATGAGTTTCCATTTTTTCTTTCGTGGCTTACAGGTGCCAACCAAGTTAAGGTGTTCCATAATAGCCCGACAGAAGTAATAAAAAAGATATCTGAGGCCGATATTATTTTTTGTGTCGATTTTAATGATCTCCGCCGTCTGAAAGAGATTGAGCAATATGTTAGTATTAGCAAAGCTGTTAAAATTTTAATCGATCATCACCCTTACCCGACAACCGTTTTTAATTATTACTTACACAGGATAAATGCATCGGCTGCAGCTGAACTTGTATATGATTTTATTCTCTCCTTGGGATATAAAAATATTATTGATCATGTGATTGCAGAATGTATTTATGCTGGTATTATGTCAGATACCAATAGTTTTAATTACAATATTACCGACTCATCAACCTTTCGTAAAGTAGCCGATTTATTGGAATATGGAATCGATCATAACAAAATATATGGTTTGCTTTACGATAACTATTCCTTCAATCGGATGCGTCTAATGGGGTACTGCCTTAACCAAAAATTGGTTGTAATTCCAAAACTTCATTTGGGATATATTTGGCTTACCCAAGAAGAAATGAAAGAGTATCAGTTTGAAGTAGGCGATAGTGAGGGTTTTGTTAACCTGCCCCTTGCTATAAGAGATATTCATATTTCGGCCTTGTTAACTGAGAAAGACAATTTTGTTCGAATCTCATGTCGTTCCAAAGGCGAGTTTCCTGTTAATGCTTTATGTGCAAAGCATTTTGAGGGGGGAGGTCATAAAAATGCAGCCGGTGGTGAAATTCATATGCTCATTCACGATGCAATAAAGCATTTCGAGAAAACGATGGAAACTTATGCAGATGAAATACACAAGCTATATAATAACCATTAGTGCAGGGATCTTTTTGCTTTCATGCCGTCAATCGGCTGTTGAGCCTGTAAAAAAGGAAAAAGACACCCGCCAGCAAGAGCAATTTATAGCTATTAATCGCTATTTGCTCGAACGAGATATGATTCTTATCGACAATTATGCCAAGCGAAATAATCTAAAACTTACTCGAACACAATCTGGCCTTTCCTATCAGATTATACAACGTGGACATGGCAAGAAAATTGAATCATCCGATAAAGTAGTTTTTGCTTACAAACTCTCCCTTTTGGACGGAACCCTATGCTATAGCTCCGATTCAACAGGAATAAAGGAAACTCTAGTAGGTACAGGACAGATCGAAAGAGGTTTAGATGAAGGTATTTGTCTTCTTAAGGAGGGTGATTCGGCAGTGTTTATTCTACCCCCTCATTTAGCTTATGGCGTTATTGGAGATGGAAAATGTATTCCACCTCGTTCATGTATCGTTTACCATATCCGTATAATTTCTGCTTTCCGAAAACTACATCAATAAAAATTGTATAGCTTTGTTCATAAAAAGCTGTAACTTTAGCAAAAACTTTTTGCTTATTTCAGCAGTATGACAAAGAGATTTCTAAGCATTTTACTTCTGCTAATCAGCATCGGCTCTTGCCGTTTTTTCCCAAAGTATGAAGGTTACAAGCGCACCTGGTCGGGCATTCATTACAAACTATTAGCCATTGGCGATGATACCCGAAAGCCCTCAATAGGCGATTACATTACCGTCGATCTGAAGTATAAAACCATGGAAGATTCGGTATTTTTTTCGGGTAAACGCCGGTTGCGTCTAATAACACCTGAATTTAAAGGGTCTATCGACGAATGCTTTGCCATGCTTGCAAAAGGCGATAGAGCCGAATTTATTATTCATGCCGAACCATTTTTTCATAAAACTTTGCAAAGCAACATCCCCCATTTTATAAAGCCTGGCAGCGATATGAAAGTTGAAGTTACCATGCTCGACTTTCAATCGGAAGAAGATTATGAAAACCAAAAAATAGCCTTTATGAAATGGATCGAAGACTTTGGCGACTATGAAAAAGAAGTTCTTCGACAATATCTTCAAAAACAAAAGCTGGCCATAAAACCTACAGCTTCGGGATTATATTTTATGAGGTTAGTAGCAGGGAATGGAAAAAAAGTCAAACCTGGCGATACAATCGTAGTTGACTACGAAGGGCGTTTCCTCGATGGCAAATTTTTCGACTCAACCATTAAACGTCGCGAATCGTTCCAGTTTGTTTACGGTACCGAATGGCAAGTAATTAAAGGTCTCGAAGAAGCCATTGGGATGATGGAAGAAAACGAAAAAGCACTTATCATTGTCCCATCTGATTTGGCATTTGGCCCAATGGGATCATCCACCGGGATTATTCCTCCATACTGCTCTTTGATTTTTGAGGTTGAACTTAAAAAAATTAATTAGTTACACGCAACGCATTAAACCTATTATCATCATTTAATTCGGTGCAAGAAATTTTCAAGTTAGTAGTCAAATAAAAAATGTGAAAAGACGTAGATATGAAAAGGTTACTTTATTTATCAATGGCTTTTGCGCTGGTTTTAAGCGCTTGCCTCGACAGCAATGATCTGGAAAAAGAGCGCGAAATGCAGCTTAATGAGCTAAAGACTTTTTTAGCAAGCAAGAATATTCCGTTTGCCGGAACCGACACCGTGTATTGCCTATTTATCGATTCAACCCAAAGAGACTCAACCAGCATTCCCATCAAAGGTTCGTATTATGTAAAAATCAATTACAATCTACGATTAGTAGACAACAGTAAATTTGAATTGGTTGAAACCAACAACCATACTTTAGCAAAAAGCAATAGCATTTTACCTGTAACCTATCTGAAAGGGCCCTCTTTGATTTCGGTTAATTATACTTCCATATACGGTATTTATCGTTCACTTCTTCAGCTTCAGAAAAACGATACTGCCGAGTTTGTTATTCCTTACGATTGGGCTTTCGGGTCATATTACACCTCATTAATTCCTGCATTCTCCTCGCTTATCTTTCAAGTTAGGGTAGTAGAGGTTATTCCCGATATAGTTGCCTACGACAAATCGTTCTGGCAGCGCTGGGTGGTCGATTCGTTACAACTATCTCTTTCCGACACTACCGAAGAAGTGCCTGTGTATATCAAAACATATAACACAGGAGATACAACTAAAAAGGCATCCGATTACACCAATGTTACTGTGATCTATAAAGGTTGGCTCACCGACGGACGTGTTTTTACCGATAATTACGATACCATTACATTTAACCTCAGTGGATCGTCCATCATTAAAGGTTTTAGTACGGCTGTCAATCAGTTAAACCTTGGTCAGCGAGCTAAAGTATTCATCCCTTACTATCACGCATACGGCACAAATGCTCAAGTAAATGGTAGATATCAAGTAGTAATACCTCCTTATTCGTCTCTAATATATGAGGTTTTGCTATTCTCTATCAATTACTAATGAAACTTATTCGTTAAAACCCTCTGATTTGAATCAGGGGGTTTTTATTTTTTCCTAAGTCCCATTTTTTTTACTTCAAAATACTTAATCCCATAATTTTCATTAGCGAACGAAGATCAACCCTATTTCATGGAATAGCTGTAATATTAAAAACATTCTATACAAAAGCCTTAAAAAGCATAATCTTTTTGGGTTTACTCGTGTCGGTGGAAATTATAACCAGGCCATAAATGTTTATGAATGGTATGTTCGTGTCGGTGAGGATATTCACTAATAAGATTTGTATTCACCAGTAATTCGGTATCATTAAGAATGTCTACAGCAGGGGCAATTTTTTCGAGTTTGTGCTTCTCATTCAAAACCGCTACTCTCGACTGTAAAATACTTACTAATTCGAGATGATGTGTTGCCAGAATTATGGTTTTACCAGCCTGGTTCAACTCGAATAAAAGATCAATAATAAAGGCTCTCGATTTTGGGTCCAAGCCACTCATGGGCTCATCGAAAATAATTACCTGAGGATTCATAGTTAGTACAGCCGCAATAGCCACTTTCTTTCGCTCACCTCCCGAAAGCATATAAACAGGACGATTACGTATATTATCGATTCGCATTAACTGAAGCACCTCCTCAGCCCTTTGAATAGCTTCCTCTTCAGGAATATTAAGCTGCAACGGCCCGAAAACAAGCTCGTCGAAAACTGTTGGACAAAATAATTGTACCTCACTATTCTGAAAAATAAAACCCACTTCCGAACGAAAAGATTGCTGAAATTTTCCAGACTTTAATTTTTTTTCTGTTACAAGCTCATCTTTATAAAAGATTTGACCCTCTTCAGGAAACAACAGACCACAAAGAAGCTGAAGCAAGGTAGACTTACCGCTACCGTTCGAGCCCAAAATCGATAAAATCTCATTTTGATAAACATCAAAAGTAACATCGTTGAGTGCTCTCACGCCTTTAACGTAGCTATAGCTCACGTGTTCAATATGATATACTAAATCCATTTCTATCTATGTAAACTATTAAAAGTAATAATGCAAACATGAAAAAACCTATAACATACCCCAATTTAGACTTGTTATTTGAATTTATCAATCTAAACTCACCAGTAAAACCTCTTGCAATCATCGATTTGTAAGTAAGTTCGTAGTTCTCCCAGCCTTTACGAAAAAGAAATCCTATTCTGCCACTCGCTATTTCCTTTTCCAATGGGCTCTGCGTACTATTCCACCAACGCAGGCGCATTGCCTGAAAACTTTGATGAAGATTTCGAGAGATTACAATAATATAGTGGTATGTAAGAGTAATGATGAGTAGAAAAAAATGAGGTACTCTTAAACTTCTCAAAGCCCGTACGGTATTCTCGAAACCTGTTGTTGCAATTACTAATAATACAAAGCTAACAGAATTAAATATCTTGAAACACATACGCCCGACAAATATCATGCCTTCTCTGGTAATACCAATCTCCTGAGGGATATTATAAATCCACCAATGATATCCATGATTAAAGGAAAAAATTTTAACTAAAATTTTACCCTCATTAAAAATATTTAGCGATGCTGGAAGAGATACCAAAAAACCAAAAATCAAAACGTAAATCACAACATGTCTGGCAATTAACCAAAAATTAACCTTAGAAGTAAAACTGAATAACAAGATAATGAATAGAAAAAAAAACTGAAAAACAATATGATTCACCAAAGATACAGCCACAGGGAAAAAAATTAATGCCCAGACTTTAATTATATCGGGCATTTTTTGCAAAAAACCATTTCGACTTGATAATAAATATCGATTAACCGACACCGTAAGAATTTTTGAAAGACTAAGCAATGTTTTCTCGACAAAACGTGAACGAGTCTTTCGCGAAATACTTCCGACACTATTGGGCTGACGAAGAAACTGTGGTATCATTACGATGTTTCATAATTTTTTGCAAGCCAAAAGTAATTAATAAAATGCAGCCTACACCTAATAATGCAGAAATTATATAGGCAATAGCTTGCTCAAGTAGCGATGCGTCGTCGCCAAAAAAATTATAATCGGGAACTGGGGCAGAATAGGAATTGGAAAGTTCTTTCATTGCCTTCGGCTCAAACCCAACATGTTCTTTCACTATCTCGACAGGCCATTCGCCCCATGCATCGCCTGCACCTAACCAGTGAGGAATAAAAAGGCCGAGTGGTGACAAAACGGCCAAGATTAACAGAAAAAACCACACCTTTTTACTCATATCTAATATTTTTAGATAAATACTTTAGTAGTAATTTTACGACCTATTTTTAGCAGCAATCATTTCGGGATGATGCTTTAAAAAGTATCTATATATAAAAACTGATACAAGCCCTTCAATAATCCCAAACAAAAGCAAATGCTCAATCATCATGGCAGGTAGTGCTATTTTTAGAGGATATGGGGCATATAGCGGATTTCCATCATCACCAACAGCAATAAGAGGCTGAATCCCGAGCTCTAAAGCAGTGAAAAAAGCAGCCATATTAAGACTCAACCATCCGGCAGTAAACACAGCAACCAATTGCCGACGTTCCGAAGGATTTGTACCTGCTATAATCCTGAAAATATACCAAGCCACAAAGGGCATAATAAAAGCAATATTGAAACAGTTGGCACCAATTGCTGTAATCCCTCCATCGCCAAATACAAAAGCCTGAATTATTAAGGCCACTGAAACCGCCACAAAAGCAACCCATGGACCAAAAAGCACCGAAATAATTCCTCCCCCAACAGCATGACCTGTAGTTCCACCGGGTATGGGGATATTAAACATCATGATGATAAAAGAAAAAGCTGCCGCCATACCCATAAAGGGTACCATACTTGCATGCATCGTTTTCTTTAGATACTTGGCTGCTACTGCTGCCAAGACAACAAAACCTCCATACAGGGGTATGTATGTTTGCGGACTTAAATATCCATCGGGAATGTGCATAATTTTGTGTATTTAGATTATTACTTAGACAAAATAATTCTCAAAATACCTGCAGTTGCATTTGGAAGACCAGACGAGCTGCTGCCTGGGTTAATAATGTAATGAAAAGTTGGCATAATCGAAACATGTTGGTGAACAGTTATACAGTAATTACATTCAATATCACATTCGAATGACTTGTCGAAAAAACGTGCACAAGCCACTCCTAAACCAATGTAGTCGTCGGAACGATTGAAAAGATACCCTTTGGCTACAATCCCTCCACCTATGTATAATGTATTGTTACTCGCTTTAGAGGGATGATAGGCAAATTGAGTAAAACAACTTAATTGTTGATTTTCGCTGCTCGCAAGCTGATAATCTATTAAAGCATGAAAACCATATGTTCCACGTATGCTTTTTGTCGAATCGGCGATATCGGGAAAACTTGCTGTATGATACATACCACCTGCCTTTACCTTTATTTTTTCAATGGGTGAATAAGATAACTCGCCTACATACAAGAAACCCTCGTGTGTGTGTATTTTCCACTTTGTATTGGTACGGTCTTTTGCAAGATCACCACAGTCGCCATCGAAAACCCCAGTTTTTAGTGTCCATTTGTCCGAAAAACTACACATGGCCGTAATGGCTAAGGCTGTTTTGGGATAAATGGGTGCACTAAAATTTAAGGGGTAAGTACTCGGTATCCCAAACGAACTATTGGTAAAATGTGATCCTCCTTCACTTACTAAAAAGTCCTGATTTAAATCCTGTAAACCTATTGTTATCCAGCCTTTATTAAAATTTTGCCGATAATATAGTTTTTCCATAAAAAAAAGGTAATTGTCATTTTCGATGCCCGAAATAAACTGCTGATCTCCCACATAGTACATCGACAGTCCTTTTCCATGCGTACTCATGCTTTGGACATATAATTTGCCGCCTTCCCAAAAACGATCGGTATATATTGTAGCTCCTAACGACAAAACCCCCATCAACGTATTTCCCCTCTTTATACCTCCATCGAAATTTCTGCTTAAATCTCCTACATAACCAGCTTCCCATTCAAAAACTTTTTTTCGAATCGTATCCTCCTGAGCATTTACAGAGACGAAAAGAGTTATTACGAATAATGAATAATATTTTATTTTCATCGTGCTACTTTTTTATAAAAAGGTGTTACAAAGTAAATAAATATTTAATAGAATCCCCAATTTTGATTAAAAAAATTTAATAAAAATAAAGTAACGTAGATTTGATACATTTTCAATCATATACCCCAAATTCGCTAAAGAAGGTACATTTTTCTCACAAATGTCTATACAAAATATACAGTAGAACAGGTTATTTTTTAAAAAGTTTTCTTTAATATCAATCTCTTCATAGAGAAAATCATTCAATTAATATTACAACTAGATCCAAAAGGTAAACCAAAAAAAATAAGAATTTAGAACGTCCCAATTATTACAATAACTATTAAGGGTGTTTGGGTAGGTTATCCCTAAGGTAATTACTCTCAAAAAATAAATTTACTTTATTTGCAACTTCGCTATTAAAAGATTCTGAAAAACTTGAGCACTTCATTGATTTGGTATATCTATTTGTCAATTTTTCAAAAAAAATGAGTTTATCGCGACTTAAAAATATACTCTGAGGGTAACCTTAAAAAATTACACTACAACTTTCTTTGCGCAACTGATTATATTAAGTTTTATTATCTAGTCAAAAAACGGATTATCAAATAGTTAGAAACAATACTTCCGTTTCGATATCGGTAAAAAAATGATATAGATTTGAGATTATTCTGAACTTAAACTAACTAACAAGCATATGAGAACAAAGCTTTTTTTTATAGGGATAGCCGCGGCAATTACCCAGATCGCATTCACGCAAAAAACTGAAATCAAACGACTTGAGCCATCGAGTTGGTGGATAGGTATGAAAAATCCCGAATTGATGTTAATGGTTTATGGCAATCAGATAGGTCAATCTGAACCACAGATTTCAATACCGGGTGTTACTATCAAAAAAATTCAAAGAGTACAAAATCCCAACTATCTATTTATTTTTCTGCATATCGACAGTAGTGCACGACCTGGAACATACACATTCACTTTTTTGGACAAAAAAAAGAAAAGAATTAATTCGAACTTCACTTTATTAAACAGAAGCAGTAAAGTAGAAGGGTTTAACCAATCGGATGCTATCTATCTGATAATGCCCGATCGTTTTGCCAATGGCGATACCACGAATGACAATGTAATAGGCATGCGCGAGAAGTACAATCGTCGAGAGCCTTACGGGCGTCATGGAGGAGATCTTCAAGGTATTATCAACCATCTCGACTATATACAATCGTTAGGAATGACAGCCTTGTGGCTAACTCCAGTTCTTGAAAACAATCAACAACACTCGTCGTATCACGGTTATTCAATTACTGATTATTACCGTGTCGACCCGAGACTAGGCAGCAATGAGTTATACAAAAAATTAGCCGATGAGCTGCATAAACGAGGGATGAAACTCATCATGGACATGGTGTTTAATCATTGCGGAAGCTACCATTGGTGGATGAATGATTTACCGTCCGAAGACTGGATTCATCAATTTCCTACCTACACAAGCTCAAACTATCGACCATCGGTAATGTCGGATCCTCATGCAGCTCAGGCTGATATTTTTAAAAACACTCATGGCTGGTTCGACCGTACAATGCCCGATATGAATCTGAGCAATCCGCTAGTTCTTAAATATCTTATACAAAATAGTATATGGTGGATTGAATACCTTAACCTCAATGGTATCAGAGTCGATACCTATCCCTATCCCGAAAAAGAAGGTATGGCCGAATGGATGAAAACCTTAGCAGAGGAATATCCCCAACTTAATATTGTTGGCGAAGTTTGGATTACTAATAATGCGCAGCTATCGTATTGGCAAAAGGATGCCCCCAATCGCGACGGTTTTAATACCCACTTGCCCACGTTGATGGACTTCCCCTTAACCGATGCTATTCAAAAGGCGCTTAACGAAGATGATGGTTATGATAGAGGATTAGCTCGTATTTACTATGCAATAGCCGAAGATTTTCTATACCCCTACCCCAATAACAAAGTAATTTTTGCCGAAAATCATGACTGGGCTCGTATATATGAATTTTTGGGCAAAGACTTTAACAAAATGAAAATAGCAGTTACGCTTGTTGCCACACTTAGAGGCATACCTCAGTTCTATTATGGAAGCGAATTGCTGATGACAGGAAATGGATGGCAAAGCCACGCCGAAATTCGCAAAGATTTTCCAGGTGGATGGCCTAACGATTCGATAAATGCCTTTACACCTAAAGGTAGAACTCCGCTACAAAACGAAATGGTTAATTATATCAGTCAGCTTTTCCAGTATCGTAAATCAAACCCCGTCCTACAATTTGGAAAGATGATCCATTTTGTGCCCGAAAATAATACTTACGTATATTTTCGAATCGATACCGCCAATGCAGTAATGGTGGTTATCAACAATCATCCAACTGAAAGCCGATCGCTTGATGTTGTAAGGATGAAAGAAATTCTTGGAAAATACAACTCAGGAAAGGACATTATCAGTCAGGAATTATTTACCGACTTTTCGACAATTAGTGTGGCACCACGGTCTTGTAGGGTAATAGAATTGCATTGATCTATAAAAATTGTAGAGACGTGAAAATTTCACGTCTCTACAGTATATCAGTCAAAAAAAAGACGTTTTGTCTTAAATTGTTTTAAGAGCTTGTTCGAGATCGTATTTAATATCGTCGATATGCTCAATACCAACCGAAAGGCGAAGTTGACCAGGAATAACCCCAGCAGCCTTCTGCTCTTCGGCCGAAAGCTGTTCGTGAGTAGTAGAGGCAGGGTGAATAATTAAGGTTTTTGCATCGCCCACATTAGCTAAGTGGCTAATTAGACTAACGTTGTTAATTACTTTATCGGCAGCTTCCTTACCCCCTTTAACAATAAAAGTAAGAACTCCTCCGAAACCGTTCCGAAGATATTTTTTTGCAGCATTATGGTATTGATGGGATGGAAGTCCTGGATAATCGACATCAACCACTTTAGGATGCTTAGAAAGCCATTGAGCCAGTTCGAGTGCGTTATCGCATGTTCTTTGCACACGCAGCGAAAGGGTTTCGAGTCCTTGAAGTAATAAAAAGGCATTAAAAGGACTTAGAGAGGTTCCATAGTCGCGAAGCCCTTCCACACGAGCACGGATGATAAAAGCAATGTTGCCAAACGGACCTTTTTCGCCAAAAGCCTCCCAGAATTTTAATCCATGATAACCTTCCGAAGGTTCGGTAAACATTGGAAACTTACCATTTCCCCAATTAAAATTTCCAGCATCTACAATAACACCACCAATACTTGTTCCATGTCCTCCAATCCATTTAGTAGCCGACTCGACCACTATATTGGCTCCGTATTCGATAGGACGACACAAGTAACCAGCGGCACCAAAAGTATTGTCGACAATAAGAGGAATACCATGCTTTCGGGCAATAGCTGCTAACTTCTCGAAATCGGGAATGTTAAAACGAGGATTTCCAATGGTTTCGACATATATAGCCTTGGTGCGTTCGTCGATTGCCTCTTCGAAACTTTTAGGATCGTCGCCTTCAATAAATTTTACGCCAATACCCAAACGTTTAAACTGAACTTTAAATTGATTATAGGTACCCCCATACAGATAAGAAGTAGATACAAAATTATCGCCCGCCTCAAGGATATTGGTAATAGCCAAAAATTGTGCTGCCTGACCCGAAGAAACAGCCAGTGCAGCCACCCCACCTTCCAATGCAGCCATTCGTTTTTCGAATACGTCGGTAGTAGGGTTCATAATTCGAGTATAGATATTTCCAAATTCCTTAAGCCCAAATAATCTGGCAGCATGTTCCGAATCGTTGAAAACATAAGAAGTAGTCTGATAGATAGGTACAGCTCGAGCACCTGTTGTAGGATCGGGTTGTTGCCCGGCATGAACTTGTAAAGTTTCGAAATGAAGCTTTCGTGTTTCCATAACTATTTAGATTTATATACTTTCATTCATAAAGGTTTCAAACAATAGGATATTCTTCCCATCTTCTATTATTAAGGTACCAAACCGAACGGAAACCTATTGCCTTTAATAACTCTAAGGCTTCGGAAAAACCTTTCGATAGCTCTTCGCGTCGGTGACAGTCGGAACTAACGATGAGTCTTATTCCACGTCGGTTAATATCTTTCAGAATCCATTCGCCTGGATATATAAACTTTTGTGGGTGTTTGTAATATCCCCGCATATTTAGTTCTATGATAATATCGTATTTCTGAACCATATCTAATACTTCTGAAACCATCATCCGATAGTTTTGTTCATTTTCGTCGAAAAATAAGCGTGTATGATTATACATTTTGATTTTATCGAGATGTCCAATGACTTGGGGTTTTAAACGTTCGATCATTTGCAAAATAGCTTCATAATAACGGGTATAGAACTTACGACCATCTTGATGAAAAATTTTTGAATAACCCAACTCAAACTCTTCTATACTTGTATCGATGCACCATGGCTGATTTTCTTCTATAAAATCGAGATAATGAACTGAACCAATGAAATAATCAAGTTTATCTATTTGAGCCAGCGAAGTAATTTGATGGTAATAGGGTTCAAAATAATCCACCTCGAGCCCAGCATAAATTTGCAAACGATTTTCATAATTCTTCCTAAGCTCTGCGATAGCATTAAGATACTCATCGAGCTTTTCTGCCTTCATGTTCCAAGTCGAGTAAAAAGGCACAGGGGTATGTTCTGTAAATCCAACAGCTTTGAATCCTAATTTTAAAGCTTCTTCGATATAATCGGTAAAAACAGCCTGACCATCGGAAAAATTAGTGTGACCGTGAAAATTGAACAAAAGTTTAGTATCCATTGTATGTTTAGTTTATTCGTTCAAAAAGCTTATATCCCCAGCTCCTTCGCGTACAACCAAAGGTGGCCAAGAGGTACAGTCTATTATAGTCGACAGCACCCATCCACCTGGACCTCCATCTATTACTACATCCACAATATTTCGAAATCGTTCATAAATAAGTTCAGGATCGGTAAGCTCATGCGGATCGTCCTGCTCCGAGAATACCGATGTAGTTAATACAGGATTTCCCAAAACACGCACAATGTCGAGTATTATCCTGTTGTTGGGAATTCGGATACCTATTGTTTTTTTACGTGGGGTAAAAAAACGAGGAACCCTGCTACTAGCGGGTAGAATAAATGTGTAGGGGCCAGGTAAAAGTCGCTTCATCAACTTAAATGTAGCGTTATCGACACTTCGTGCATAATCGGAAAGATGACTGAAATCGCTACATATTATAGAAAAATTTGCTTTTTCAAGAGGAATTCTCTTTATCTGTGCTACCCGATTCACTGCTTCGCGATTATGAATATCGCATCCTATACCGTACACGGTGTCGGTAGGGTAAATTACAATCCCTCCATCCTTAAGAACTTCAACTATTTTTTCAATGTCGCGTGGATTAGGGTTAGCTTCGTAAATCTTTTTTAACATATTGCCGCTTTCTTGCAAATTTAACCATTATTGAAAACAAAGCATAGAAATCTATCTACGCATTCATATGTAATGCATTTTTTTCTTTGTTAGCGATTATTTATCATTGCAGAAAAAAACCGTGATAGCAGTAAAAGATATCCGCAAACATTTCGGTCATCTCGAAGTACTAAAAGGGATAAACCTGACTATTGAGAAAGGTGAAGTAGTAACAATTGTTGGACCAAGTGGTGCAGGAAAAACCACCCTACTCCAAATAATGGGAACGCTACTTAAACCCGATGCGGGCGAAGTAATGCTGGATGGGATTAATCCTTTCTTGCTAAAAGAAGAAGAGTTATCGAACTTTAGGAATACTAAGATAGGATTTGTTTTTCAATTTCATCATTTACTACCCGAATTTACTGCACTTGAAAACGTATTCATACCCGCATTAATAAAAAAAACCAATCGAAAACAAGCCGAAAAGAGAGCAAAAGAGCTTCTTGCCTTGATGGGTTTGTCGAATAGGGAAAATAACAAACCCTCAGAGCTCTCGGGTGGCGAGCAACAACGTGTTGCAGTGGCTCGTGCTTTAATGAACGAACCAGCTATTGTTTTGGCCGATGAACCATCGGGTAATCTGGATATGAAAAATAAAAAAGAGCTGCACGAATTGTTTTTTTCCTTACGCGAAAAACTCGACCAAACTTTTGTAATAGTTACTCACGACTCGGAACTTGCTGAAATGTCGGATCGCAAAATACATCTCGTTGACGGACAGATAACCGATTGAAATGCTCGATATAGTGTCTCTAAAAAAATATCTCGACCAATTGGCTGACCAATACGAAAGGTGCGAATTTGTCCAGAGTGACCCCATCAGCATCCCCCATCTTTTCTCTCGAAAAGAAGATATAGAAATTGCCGCCTTCTTTACAGCTACTATATCGTGGGGACAACGCAACAGTATTATCAAGAAGGGGCACGAACTCATGCAACTACTAGAATATGCACCGTATGATTTTATAATTAACGCTTCTTCCAAAGAGTGGAACAGATTCAGCAATTTTACTTATCGCACCTTCAACAATATCGACTGTGTCTATTTTTTTAAAGCTTTAAAAAGCATCTACCGCTCTGGTAAAAGTCTTGAGAATATTTTTACAGCAGGTTATTGTCAAAATAATTCCATAAAAAGTTCATTAAGCTATTTTCGAAATGAATTTCTATCATTTAATCCTCCTTTAAGAACATTTAAGCATATTGCAAACGTAGAACAAGGTTCAGCAGCAAAGCGTCTTAACATGTTTCTGCGGTGGATGGTACGCCCCAAAGAGAAAGGGGTAGATTTTGGTCTTTGGGACAACATTCCCCCTTCAGCTTTGATGCTGCCTCTTGACTTACATTCCTCAACATCGGCTCGAAAATTAGGTTTGCTTACTCGAAAAAATAACGATTGGAAAGCGGTTGAAGAAGTGACCGCAAATTTGCGAAAGTTCGACCCCGTAGACCCTGTAAAATACGATTTTGCCCTTTTTGGGCTCAATATCAACAAATCATAATGATATGATTCAGAAATTCAAAAAACTACGCTGGCTGAAAAAGCAGAACATGCTCGATCTTGTACCTGTCAGAAAAGCCTCCTTCGAAAAACGAAACGAAAAAATGATATCCATACAGGTTAAACGATTTCCATTTATCAATTTGGCCAGGTTATTGGGCAAAAGTGAATATGTATATGTGCATCTCGACGAAAAAGGCAGCCAAATATGGATACTAATTGACGGAAGAAGAACCGTTGCCCAAATCTGCGAACAAATAAAGCAGAATAGTCTTTTCCAGCAAGATGAAATGCTTGAAGAAAGGATAGCATTTTTTATTAAGTCGTTGTATCAGAGCCAATTTATCGATTTTATTTACAATGAATAAATACCGAAAGGCAGTTTTTAAGGCTATGTAATTGTCGCAGTTGAAAGTAAAGGTCATTTAGGAGAAACTCTTGAACTTTTCGAGCTTTGGCAACAAGTATTTTCCTGTAATAGATTCTTTGCAAAACACTATTTCTTCAGGAGTTCCTTCAAACAGTAGATACCCCCCTTTTTCACCTCCCGTAGGCCCTAGGTCGATAATCCAGTCGGCCGACTTTATAACTTCAAGGTTATGCTCAATGATAATTACGGTATGTCCTTTTCGGATAATTACATTCAGAGCCTCGAGCAGCTTTTTAATGTCGTGAACATGCAAACCAGTTGTAGGTTCGTCGAAAAGGAAAAGGGTATGACCCTTGATTGAACTTGCATTTGTAATATAACTTGCTAATTTGAGACGTTGGTTTTCACCACCCGAAAGAGTACTTGTCGATTGCCCAAGCTTGACATAACCTAAACCTACATCCGACAATGTTTTAAGCTTATCCATGATTTTGTTGCAGGTGCTATTATTCCCTTTTTGAAAGAAATCAATAGCCTCATCAACTGTCATTTCGAGGACTTCAAAAATATTTTTTCCATGATATTTAACTTCCAGAATTTCTTCTTTAAACCTTTTTCCCTTGCAACTTTCGCAAGTTAATATAATATCGGCCATAAACTGCATGGGCACGGTAATAATACCCTCACCCTGACATTCTTCGCAACGTCCTCCCTCTACATTGAAAGAAAAATATGAAGGTGGGTAATCGTAATGCATTTTATGGGCTGTATCGGAGAAAAGCTTTCTAATTTCATCGAAAGCCTTAATAGCTGTAGCAGGATTCGATCGGGTCGACTTTCCTAAGGGCTCCTGGTCGACATATTCGACTCCTTCAATCATTTGCCAATCTCCCGATAATTCATCGAATTCGCCAGGTTTGTCACCCATACCTAATATTTCTCTTCTCAACGCCGGATAAAGAATTTGTTTTATAAGCGTTGACTTACCCGAACCGCTAACTCCTGTAACCACTGTCATCACATTAAGCGGAAAACGTACATTAAAGTCCTTCAGGTTATTATGACGAACCCCCTTCAATTCAATAAAATGAGTCCATTTTCGGCGTTTCGAAGGCAATTCTATACTGCGTTGTTGAGTCATGTATTGAGCAGTAAGACTTTCGTTATGCTTAGCAAGATCGCCAGGCGCTCCCTGAAAAACAACCTGACCTCCCAAACGTCCCGCCAAAGGACCCATGTCAATTATATAATCTGCCGAGCGTATTATATCCTCGTCATGCTCGACAACAACTACTGTATTTCCCAAATTCTTCAACCGATGCAAAACATTAATAAGCAGATTGTTATCGTGTGGATGCAACCCTATGCTAGGTTCGTCGAGAATATAAAGTGCACCGACCAGACTACCTCCAAGTGCTGTAGCCAGGTTCACTCGTTGGGTTTCACCTCCCGAAAGCGTATTGGATAATCGATTAAGGGTAAGATATCCCAAACCTACCTGTAGCAGGAAATCAATTCTATTCCGAATTTCAGTAACTACTCGGCTGGCAATTTTCCACTCGTATTCAGTAAGTTTTAGTTGCTCGAAGAAATCTTTCAAATGGTCAATCTGCATGTCTACCAGTTCGGTAATTGCTTTGCCCGCTACCTTAACATAGCTGGCTTCCTTTTTCAAACGAGTACCTCCACATGTGGGACATGTGGTCTTCCCCTTAAAACGCGAAGCCAAAATACGATAATGCATTTTGTAGCTATTCAGATCGAGATATTCGAAAAATTGATTTATTCCATTGAGATACCTCCCGTCTCCCTCCCAAAGTAACTTACGTTGTTCGGCATTAAGATCTTTGTATGGCCTATGTACCGGAAAATTATACTTAACGGCTTTTCTTACAAAATCATTTTTCCATTCACCAAACGAAGCACCACGCCAACAAGCTACAGCATCGCTGAATACTGAGAGATTTTTATTGGGGATAACAAGGTCGGGATCGATACCAATGGTTTTACCAAAACCCTGACAACTAGGACATGCCCCAAGCGGATTGTTGAACGAAAACATGTGTATATTAGGTTCTTCGAATGTAATACCATCGGCTTCAAAACGAATAGAAAATTCAAGCCATTTCGTTGAATCAACCTGTAGCAGGTAGCACTCGCCTTTTCCTATAAGCAATGCCGACTGTACTGAGTCGCTACAACGACTCACAAAATCTTCATCCGACTTATTTACTACCAGTCGATCGACAACTACAAAAACACGACCATCTCTCACAGCTTTTTGAGCGTCATCTAATTCTTCAATTCTTTTAACTTCCCCATCAACCAGGATTCTAGATAGTCCTTCTTTTCTTAATTCGGCCAGTTGAGCTTCTAGAAGCCTCGTTTCGACAGTTACAGGTGAGATGACTAAAATTTTCTCGCCATCAGGAAAACTCAGCACAGCATCGACAACGTCGGTAACCGTATGTTTTTTGACCTCTTGTCCGGAAACAGGAGAGATAGTACGACCAATACGGGCGTACAATATTTTTAAATACTCATATATCTCGGTTGTTGTTCCAACTGTTGAACGAGGATTTGAAGTGTTTACCTTTTGTTCAAGAGCAACAGCTGGAGGAATACCGTGTATGAAATCGACTTCGGGTTTCTGCATGCGACCAAGAAACTGACGAGCATATGCCGAAAGACTCTCAACATATCGACGTTGACCCTCGGCATAAAGTGTATCGAAGGCAAGCGACGATTTACCCGAGCCCGACAGACCTGTTATAACCGTTAGTTTATTTCTGGGAATTTTAACCGAAACATTTTGCAGATTGTTTACCCTGGCACCTTTTACAACAATATAATCTTTTTCCTCGCTATCCGCCATTACCAAAGAATTATGAAAAGGCAAAGGTAAAAATTTTTGCAGAAAAGATTTTTTTTATTTACATTCACCCCGAAAATAGAAATGTCGAACCTTTAAAACTAATTGCCTATCGGAACATAGCTACACTGGTAACCAAATTACGGAGGAAAAGTGAATTATAAGAATTTGTCCGATCAGGCGCTCCTCGAATTATACATAAAAGGAAGTGTAGCTGCTTTTGAGGAGCTTGTATTTCGTCATCAAACAAAGCTCTATAATTACATTTTGATGATGGTGCGTCAGCCAGCATTGGCTGAAGATATTTTTCAGGAAACTTTTGTTAAAGTTATAAAATCTATTAAAGAGGGAAAATACTACGACGATGGTAAGTTTCTCTCATGGGTAACACGTATTGCCCATAACTTAATAATTGACCATTTTCGTAGGGAGAAGAAAATGAAATTGGTTTCGACCGACAATGAAGAATTCCCTGTCATTAGTCATAATTTAATTACTTTATCGTCGGAAGAAGGGATAGTAAAAAAACAATTAACGAAAGAAGTACGAATGCTTATTGAGCATCTCCCAGTAGAACAACGCGAAGTGGTTATAATGCGCGTTTATCTCGATATGAGTTTTAAAGAAATTGCCGAGCAAACCGGTGTAAGTCTTAACACCGCTTTGGGACGTATGCGATATGCACTAATCAATTTACGTAAATTGCTTGCACAGAAAGTTAACAGTGCCTGAAAGAAAAGAAATTGTGAAACAGTTTTAATTTAACATTGCTTCA
Organism: Bacteroidales bacterium; assembly: GCA_026416115.1. Classification (GTDB taxonomy): domain Bacteria; phylum Bacteroidota; class Bacteroidia; order Bacteroidales; family DTGW01; genus JAKPGM01. The sequence continues at coordinate 38,101 of JAOAFU010000095.1, forward strand.
CAATTTTTTCCCCATGCAAACGTTTAAATAAAAACTTAAATATTTTTTGCCTATGGGGAGTAATATTACTATTGTTTTTCTAAGTGATGACAATTCGGACGATGAAGGTTCGTCGCAGATGCAAGAAAAACTCCTTGAAATTCAGGTTAACTCGCTGATTCAAGAATTACACATTGACGAGACACCTGTTCCTCATCGTTTGACAGAAAGAGTTCTTCAGCTGTGCAAGATTTAAGCTGAGAACTAAATTACAGAGGTTAATCGAATTGAATTGCTCAAATCTAAATTCGGCTTTACCTCGAAGGAAATCTGGAAAAGGGGCGCTCAAATAAAGCGCTCCTTTTTTTAATCGACGGCGTCGTTGAGATATGGGTTTTCGGGACGTAGCGTAATCTGTTTCTCTGGATCGTCGGAAAGAGTATAACGCGACACTTTCGTCTGATGGGGAAGTTGCAGATCCTCAAGATTGATATTTTTGCGCATAAATGCAGGCTGGTTTTCTAAAAACTCAATCGACTCTTCGTCGAGAGATGCCGTGCTTGTTATACTCTCTTTTGATTTAGATGTTTTTTTCGATTCAATATATCTTTCATGTAGATGTAAAGGGGATGTTTTAACTGTAAACTCACTGCCTGTTGAATCGTTGAAGCCAGTAGCCGACTCAAAATCGAACTCAATAGTTTTTTGCAATGGGGTTTTATTGTCTTTGACCTTAACCTCAAATGAATTATTTACGGGAAGTTTAATAGATTCCTTTTCATCGTTGAGGGTATAATTAATAACTTTTTTATTTCGACCATACATCTCGGGGATAGAGTTTGCTTCGAAACCAGTAGCTATAATAGTAACGCTGATCTGATCGCCAAGAGCAGGATCGAAACAAGTACCCCATATAAGAAGGGCATCTTTTGCAACAGCATTAGTAACATAATCGGTAATAACCCCTACTTCGTCCATCGAAACTTCATCTTCGCCCGAAGTGATATTAAGCAGAATGCTTTTTGCACCACGAATATCGTTATTGTTGAGCAAGGGCGAGTTGATAGCTTGCTGAATAGCTTCGAGTGCACGATTTTCTCCTCTTGCACGAGCCGAACCGAGAATGGCCACCCCGCTGTTCGACATGACGGTTTGTACGTCGGCAAAGTCGACATTGACATAACCATGAACCGTAATTATCTCGGCAATACCTTTGGCAGCAATAGTGAG
>JAOAFU010000115.1 GCA_026416115.1 Bacteroidales bacterium
AGCCTCATAATACGAGTATCGTCAAATATCTTAAGGCTGACGGAAGCGCTCAAAATTCCGATCCTTTTCGTTTTTCTAGTTGGAGTACAGAGTGGATAAAGAACTCGAAATGGATAGGTACATATAAATTTAAAAATCAATGGATTATTATTGATCAAATAATTACTTCGCAGGCTTTTGTTTCAAATAAAAATAAACAAAAGTATTGTATGGTAAGTAGGGCCGAAATATTTGCCCCCCCTTTTTTACTAACTGACGATGAGAAATTTGGCACTAAAAAACCTTTGCGAACATACAATGGTATGAAGTATATTGGTGGTTTTAGCGATCATTTGCCTGTACTACTCAAGCTCGAATGTCGATTATGTCAGGCACGCTGATAAATAGCAAGGTCGAAAGAGGGTACGGTAGCTATTATATACTCAAAAATTTCTGACTGAATCGATTCGAAACGGTTCAAATCTTTGTCCTTAGTGTATGCAAAGATTTCGAGAGGTAAGCCATTTTCGGTTGGCTGTAGATAACGAACCAAAAAAGTCATATTGAGGTTGAAATACTGGCTATTTCGCAGGTAGGTTTCGAGATGTATACGAAATAGCTTTGCATTAGTAAAATGGGTTTCGGATGAAATGGTATCGGGAAGAAGACCTTGTGATTTAAGCTTTTCTATTAAATTTTGCTCGGCAAAACGAATTGTTCGCATATCGAGATTGACCGAACGCCGTAATCTGCGTCCTTCGGCCATCTCAAGACCCCTCCAATTGTGATATGTATCGGATACAAAGTAATAGACGGGTAAAATACTAATGGTTTTGTTAGAGTTAAGTATTTTGACTACACTCAACTTAATGTCTACAACATTTCCTTCAATATTTTTACTTGGAATTTCAATATAATCGCCCAAACGAATTAGGTCGTTGGATGAGATTTGAATACCTGCAACAAGTCCGAGAATTGCATCTTTGAAAACAAACATTAGAACAGCTGCAAAAGCAGTAAGACCGGCAAACAATGAACTCAAGTCTTTTTTGAACAGAATAGAAATAAGCATCAATGCTCCTACAAAATAAATAACCGATTTAACAACTTGAACGTACCCTTTTATCGAACGTTGTTTACCCATGGGGGTTTGGTCGTATATCTCTTGGAGTGCATTGATGGTCGAAAATAGCACCATAATCACTACAACCAACATGTAGACATTAGTAGCAGTAATAATAAATCCAATTAGTGCAGGAAAATCGTTGAGTGGAATAGGTGCAAGCTGTGCAATAATGATGGCGGGTGCTAAATGCGACAACTTATTAAAAACCCCTTTTTCGTAAAAAATATCGTCGTAGGGGTTATTACTCTTATCGACCCATTTTTTTATAAAACGTATAATGATTTTCTTAGTAATATAATTTGCAAGAATAGCAAGAATAGCAACTCCAATAGATAGAACTAATACGTTTACCAGATGTGCTATATCCTTGTTAACACCAAAATTAGTTAGAATATCTTCGGCAGAATTATTAAGTTGTGCAAAAAATTCATCGATCCCCATCATATAATTATGCTTTTAAACTATTATCAATTTTGAGGCTGCAAAGATATACGATTTGATTCAAGTCTTCCAATTTTTGAATAAAGCAATTTGTTTGGTTTGTGATAATGCTCGTTAAAATTACTTCGATACAATCTCATATACCTTTCGGATAGGCAATTGATGCAAAACAATAGCGGTCCGGTTGGGAAGATAAATTCTAAGCCAATTGTTTTTTGATACTGCTACAAAGTTACCTGTCGAGGTATAATAAATAAATTCTTTGTCGACTCGGTTAAAACCACCAAATGCTGGGTCATCGGTTGTAAGAACTACTTTATACTTGCCGGAAGGGACAGGAAGGCTATAATCTGTAAAAGATTGAGTGGGGTGAAAGTTGAAAAGGAAAAGGAAGTTTTTACGAGAAAAAGCAAGTATCTTATTTTCTTCGTCGGCTCGATGAAGTGTAGGATAGGGGTCGTCGAAGATTTGTACATCTTTTACCCACTCGATCATGCATCTATCAAAATCGTTTAAATAATGATACTTCAGGTTAGGATTATCTACCAAAGACCACTGACGTCGAGCATATTGGTATGACCAGTTGTTACCTTCGCGTGGAAAATCTATCCACTCGGGATGGCCGAATTCATTACCCATAAAATTAAGATAGCCAGCTCCTGCTGTGGTAAGGGTAATTAGTCGGATCATCTTATGCAGCGCTATTGCACGGTCGATGATGAGGTTGGAGTCATTTTTCGACATGTGAAAATACATTTCTTTATCGGCCATGCGAAACATAAGTGTTTTATCTCCCACTAATGCCTGGTCATGCGATTCGGCGTATGAAATAGTTTTCTCCTCGGGTCGTCGAGTGGTGAGTTCGTGGTAAAGTTCACCCATAGGCCAATGCTCGTCGGGGCGCTCTTTTACAAGCTTAATCCAGTAATCGGGAACGCCCATTGCGAGCCGATAATCGAAACCATATCCTCCTTCATGAATTGTTGCTGCCAACCCGGGCATACCACTCATTTCCTCGGCAATAGTTATGGCATTTGGATTAATCTCGTGAACAAGCTTGTTAGCCAACATGAGATAAACAATTGCATCTTCATCCTGATTACCATCGAAATACATATCGTAATGTGTGAAATTCTTTCCTAAGCCATGATCTAGGTATATCATACTGGTAACTCCATCGAAACGGAAGCCATCGAAGTGGTATTCCTTAAGCCAGAATTGACAGTTTGAAAGCAAAAAGTGCAGAACTTCATTTTTGCCGTAGTTAAAGCAAAGCGAATCCCATGCTACATGATAACGACGATGTCCGGTGTGAAAGTATTGATAGGGAGTTCCATCGAAATTTCCTAATCCTTCCAGTTCATTTTTTACAGCATGCGAATGAACAAGATCCATGATTACTGCTATACCCATCTGATGTGCAGTATCTATCAGTGCCTTCAGGTCGTCGGGTGTCCCGAAACGCGAAGAAACGGCAAAAAAATTGGATACATGGTAACCAAATGAACCGTAGTAGGGGTGTTCCTGTATGGCCATCAGCTGAATAGTATTATACCCAAGCTTTTTGATGCGAGGTAATACTTGTTCGGTAAATTCGCGAAAAGAAGAAATTTTAGCCTCTTCGGACGACATACCCACATGAGCCTCGTAAATAATGGGATGTTTAAATGGTGGAATGAAATCGGAGCATTGCCATTGATAAGGTACAGCTGGATCCCATACTGTGGCATCAAAAACAAGACTCACAGGATCTTGAATAGCATAACGAGTGTATGAGGGAATTCGATAACCACTACCACCAGGCCAACACACCAAAAGCTTGTATTTGTCGCCATGCTTTAAGGTATCGAAAGGTAAAACAATTTCCCAATTTCCATATGATAGTCTTTTTAAGGCATATCGATGATCTTTTTGCCATGCCGAAAAGTCGCCAACCAAATATATAGCTGTAGCATTGGGAGCCCATTCACGAAATACCCATCCTTCGGGTGTTTTATGTAAACCATAGTATAGATGCCCAGTTGCAAAATCCTGCAAACGTTTCCCTGCACAAAGTAATTCTTCTTTTAATAAAGCAGCCCTGTGACGACGCAAAATTATCTCCCGATAGGGAATTAACCAGGGATCTTTATCAATGATAGTTGCCTGCCCCGATTTCATCGAATGGATTTTTTGCAAGATAGTACAAAAATTTTTGTTTGATAAATCTTAATAACAGATTTTATACATGTTCTAAATTTCGTGTTAAGATAGAGTTAATTTGTCTAATATGTGCATGATTTTCAATTATCTTTGTAAATGATATCGAAAATATTATGCGCAATAAAATTATCATTATAATCATAGTTGTTTCGGCTCTTTCGTTGGTGGGTCTAATGATCACCCAAGCTTTTTGGGTAAATAAAGCTATTGAATTAGCTCAGCAGCACTTCGAGCAGAGAGCTTATAATGCCCTGTGCGGAACGGTCGATCGTATTGTCAAACTGAACAATACAAATCCCAATTTAATTACCGATACTACTGCCAACGGAACACTATATAAGCTAAAATATTACAATTTTGATTCAACATTTAAAAAATTGGTTGAATTTAATAAAATTCATGAGCCTTACGAATATGCTATTATTTTGAACTCGAATGATTCGATTCTCTATAAAACTGCCGGTTTTTCTCCCCATAGCGACGAGAGTAAAAAGTTTAAAAAATGTCTTTACGATTTAAATCCTAAAGTATCTGCTCGCATTGAGGTTATTTTTCCAACCTTCTCAAGAAGTATTATATGTGGTATATGGAACTGGCTCATATTGTCGGTTATTTTTCTGATTATCATTATTTTATCTTTTACCTATATTATTTTTTCAGTTTTCAGGCATAAGAAGCTTTCGGAAATTAAGTCCGATTTTATAAACAACATGACTCATGAACTAAAGACACCCATTAGCACTATTGCTATTACTTCAGAGATTCTGATGAAGGTCGATCCTTCCAAAAATACAGATAAAATATATAAATATGCACGGATTATTCATGAGGAGAATCGAAGGATGCAGCTTCAGATAGAGCAGGTATTACGTATGGCACAACTCGATAAGAATGAATATGAGCTAAATAGGGAAGAGGTCGATTTACACGAACTGATTCAGAATGCTATTGAAAACCTTTTTGTCGATTTTCAGCAGAAAAAAGTTAGTTTACATTACCATTTCGAAGCTACCAGAAGTACAGCTATGGTTGATCCTTTGCATTTTTCGAACATCATTAAAAATCTTGTAGATAATTCATATAAGTATTCAAAAGGCGATCCTAAAATCGACATTTACACTGTTAACATCGATGGAGGAATACAAATATCGGTGGTCGATAATGGGATAGGGATTGCTCCTGAAAATCAAAAATATATTTTCGATAAATTTTATAGGGTTCCGACGGGAAATGTACACGATGTGAAAGGGACAGGAATAGGATTGTACTATGTTAAAATTATGACTGAGGCTCACGGTGGCCATATTTCTGTAAAAAGCGAACAAGGTAAAGGTGCTCGTTTTGATATTTTTATTCCTTTTCAGTAATTTGTATTTTAGAATTTAGGTTTGTTTGAAAAAATACTCCGACAATGAAAAGCGCTGCAAAAATATTGTTAGTTGAAGATGACAAAAACTTGGGGGAAGTTATTAGAGACTTGCTTACCGATGTGGGTTATGCTGTCGATTGGGCTGAAAATGGGCAACAAGCCATTAGCTTATGGGGGAAAGTACTCTACGATTTGATCTTACTCGATGTTATGCTTCCTGTCAAAGACGGTTTTACAGTAGCTGAAGAAATCAGAAAGAAAAGTGATAAAGTTCCCATAATTTTTATTACTGCCAAAGCTATGCGAGAGGATAAAGTAAGGGGATTTCTTATAGGTGCTGACGACTATCTTACAAAACCCTTCTCGACCGAGGAAATGTTGCTACGAATTCAGGCAGTCCTTAGGCGTACTCAATTGCAGGGTTCGGGAGTAATTGTGGAGAAAGAAATATATCAAATTGGCCGATATACATTTGATGCAAGCAACCAGATCATTAGTATTGACAATAATACCCGTAATCTTACTAAAAAAGAATCGGATCTTCTTCGATTACTTTGTGTTAATAAGAATCAGCTTGTTAGGCGCGATTTTGCGCTAAAGCTAATCTGGGGCGATGACGATTATTTTATGGGTCGAAGTATGGATGTGTACATTACCAAGCTCCGACGGATCCTGAAGGACGATCCAAATATTTCAATTCAAAATATTCATCGTACGGGTTTCAAGTTGGAAGTAAAAGAGTAAATTTGCTGTCCAACATTGAGTCGACTTATATGTCTTTTTTATCAAAGAAAAAAATAGTTAATGTTTTTCTTTTCTGTGCCTGTATGTTGGCTACGACTTGTAGGGTGCATTTAAAAGCACAGGATACATTATCGGCAGAAAAGAATGAGATATTCGTTGCTTTTGATAGCTGGGGCCTCGCTGAACAACTACTTATACCAGGCAAGTTTTCGGTAATAGGGAGAATCGGATGGATAAGAAATAACAATTTTATTTTGTCGTCGGAAGGTGGAAATATGTTTTTCACAAGGCAAGTGAGCGATAGCATTAAAAGCTTTAACTATAATGCAACGGGTTATTTTCTTCGTGCTGGGTTCGAAAAAAATATTTTTCGTCGTAATCGCCCAGGAGAACGAAATTTTATTTTAATTGGCTCACACCTTGCATACTCTTCGACCCAACATAGTGGTACAAATATTATTATACCCGATAAATATTGGGGTACCCGACAGTATAGTTTCCCTAAAAGTTCTTTCGAGTATGTGTGGATCGATTTTTCGATTGGGATAAGATCGCAGCTATCGCGTTACTTTGCTTTGGGTTGGGAATTGAAAATCAATCGTTTGCTTTATTCAAAGGGTGGTTCATCAATTTCACCATATTACATCGCTGGTTTTGGGAAGAGTAAAAGCAAAACAACGGTTGGAATAAATTACTACCTGTATTACACTTTAGCTTGGTAAAGTTTATATACCGTCAATTCTAGTAGCTGTGTATACCCCTTTTATTTTAAGAAGTTTATGGATAAGCATGTCGAGGTATTTCACATCCTTTACAAATAGTTTAATTATTCCTACAAACTGATTTTCGTGTGTGTCTACATTTATTGAGCGCATGCGAACATGCAAATCTTTAGAAATAACATCGGATATTTTACTTAAAATACCTATTTCATTATTACCGGTAACTTTTATAGCTGTTTGAAAATTGGTATTGCTATCCTCGCCCAACCATCTTGCTTTGAGAACTCGGTAGCTATATCTTGTAAGCATGTCGGAGGCATTAGGGCAGGTAAGCCGATGGATTTTAATGCCATCGTTGATAGTTACAAAGGCAAAAATATCATCTCCAAAAATAGGAGAGCAACATTTGGCCAACTTATAGTCAACATTATTCAATTGCTTCTCATCTATCTCGAGGACTTCTTCAGTTGATTCAACTAGCCCAGGTACGATCTTTTCAATAGGTATATTTTCAATTTTGTCTGGGCTGCTGGATTCTTCTTTAGTTTCCGATTTAATGATCTGTTTTATTTCGGTCAGGCTAATTTTTTCGATGGCAATCAGTGCATAAAAATCGATAGCATTTTTTAGTTTAAAATGTTTAAGTAAACGACTTACCAAAAGGTCGCTATATACTATTTTCCAGTTACGAAGTCGGCGCTTAAATATTTCTTTTCCTATCTCAGCTTGACGAATTTGTTCTTCTTTTAGTGCCAACTTGATTTTGGATTTGGCTTTTGAAGTAATTACATAGTCGAGCCAATCTGGTTTAGGCTTTTGTGTTTTTGAGGTTATGATTTCAACACGGTCGCCGTTGTTAAGTTCGTAACGAATGGGAACACTTTTGCCGTTTACTCTAGCTCCTATACATGCGTTTCCCACATCAGTATGAATTTCGTATGCAAAGTCGAGAGCCGTTGAGCCTTTGGGTAATACCTTTAGCTGACCCTTAGGAGTAAAAACAAAAATCTCTTTGGCGTATTGTGTGAGTTTTAAATCTTCAACGTCTTCCGATTGCTCGAGGTATCCTTTTTCAAGTACTTCGCGTATTTTATTTAACCATTCGTCGAAATCGCTATTAGTCCCTCTACCTTTGTATTTCCAATGAGCTGCCATTCCTTTCTCGGCAATCTCATCCATTCGGGTGGTTCGTATTTGTACTTCTACCCATTTTTGATCGGGGCCTTGGACTGTTGCGTGTAACGACTCGTATCCGGTCGACTTGGGAACTGTTATCCAGTCGCGCATACGATCGGGGTTAGAAGGATAAAGGTTTGTTACAATAGAAAATACTTTCCAGCATTCTGCTTTTTCTTTTTTTGCCTCTGTTTCAATGATAATTCGTATAGCAAACAAATCGTAAACTTCGTCAAAATCAATATTTTGTTTAAGCATTTTATTGTATATAGAAAATATTGATTTTGTTCTACTTTTAATGGTATACTGAATTTGTTGTTTGTCTAATTCTGACTTAATGGGTGAAATAAAATCTTTTATATAACGGTTTCGGGCGGGTGCAGTTTCTTGAATTTTTTTTACGATATAGTTATGCATTTCAGGATTAGTATACCTGAACGATAGGTCTTCAAGCTCTGTTTTAATATGATACAGGCCTAACTGGTGAGCAATTGGGGCATAAATATCAAAAGCCTCGTACGAAAGTCGGTTTTGCGTGGCAGGCTCTTCATTTTCAAGATTACGAAGCACGTAGAGTCGATCGGCAAGTTTAACAAGCATTACCCTTACATCGTTGGTCATGCTGAAAAGCATTTTCCTGAATGTCTCGGCTTGTTCGTGTGAGTACCCTGAAATAGTTGAAAGCTTTGCCAGTTCGAGTGTTTGTTGTGCTATTTTTTCTCCAAGTTGTTTTTTTATTTCTTCGAACGTCAGCGTCTGGTTTTCGACAAATTTATACATTAGTGCAATACATGCCGGCTCGGTTCCTAACCCAATTTCTCCAATCACGATTTGTGCAACTAATATCGATTGTATAAGTAAGGGTTCATTTAACTGCTGGTTGGCTTTTCGGCATGCTTGCCCCGAAATAGTGAGAGCTGTTCGTATTTGGCTAAGATCGATAGGAAGAGTAGAGGTGCGAGCAAGTTTAAGTAATTTTCGATACTCGCGCGTTCCATACTCCGATAAATATATCTTTTCTCTTTCCATCATCTCTTTTAAAGTTCCTTTCCCAAAAGTATATCTTTACTCATTCTGCTTACCGTTCGAATTGCTGCTTTCGACAAACCAATTTTTTGAATACTTGTAAATCATTAATCCCAAAACTGGGATGAATGTGATTAGTAAATAGGCCAGTATCTTAAACCATAAGTTTCTATAGCGTAGTCGCATCCATTCTAACAGATACCAGATGTATACTACCAAAAGGGCAATAACGATAATACCCATCAAAGTGCTGTAAATGAAGTTAAGCATAATCGTAAAATGCAAATTAATAAAGTGTTAATTCAAATGGAAGCCTTGCCTGTACTTTTTCCATTTTTCCCAGTGAGATTAGAGTACGTATAAAAGGCAATTCTGTCGACAATTTATTTGTTATTTTAGCTTCGCTGCTTTCGGTAAGTTCTTTAATTAATTTTTCAATAGGATCTTCAAGTTTAGGCATTGCTACAATACGATATTCGCTTATTTTGGCCATGTTTGCTGCAATACGAATAGCATCATCAATATTGCCGAGAGTATCGACTAATTGTATTCGGAACGCATCATAGCCGCTCCATACTCGTCCTTGGGCCAGTGCGTCGACTTGTTCTAGGGTCATTCGACGTCCATCGGCAACGTGTTGTATAAAGGTTTTATAAATACGGTTTATTTCCATCTCAAGTCTAGTTTTTTCAAACGATTCCATAGGTCGTGAAAACGATGGAAAATCGGCATATGGATTTGTTTTAACAACATCGGTAGTAATTCCGAGTTTTTTATTAAGTAGTTCTTTGGCGTTCATTAAAATCCCAAATACTCCAATTGATCCAGTTATAGTTGTAGGTTGTGCAACAATGGCATTCGATGCACAAGCAATATAATAGCCTCCCGATGCGGCAACATCGCCCAACGAGGCAACAACAGGTTTAACTGGTGTAGTAAGTTTAATTTCTCTCCATATAACTTCAGAGGCAAGAGCACTACCACCTGGTGAATTGATACGTAAAACTATAGCTTTAATGGATGAATCCTTTCGGGCTTCGCTAATGGCTTGTGATATGCGTTCGGATGAAACAGTACCCTCATCGCCTTTTCCCATAATAACATCGCCATATGCATATATTATAGCAATCTTATCTTTGGCAAGTCCTTTTCCTTTATAATTCTTGGGCACTTTCACATATTTTCTGTAATCTATCAAATTGAGCTTATCTTCTCTAGAACTGGTCAATCGGCATAAGACTGCTTTAATTTCATCCTGGTATTTGAGACTATCGACCATACGATGGTTGAAACAACTTTGTGGATCAAAAGCAATTAGCTTGTCAGCAAGTATATGAAGGGAATCTTTTTTGATGTTTCGGCTCAGTGAAATATCGTTCAAAATGTCTTGCCAAATAACATCGACTAACTGTTGAAGTTGGTGTCGGTTTTCAGGGCTCATCCGATCATTCGAGAAGGGTTCAACTGCACTTTTGTATTTTCCGTGTCTGATGATGATCGGCTCAACTCCTAGCTTTTCCAGAGAGCCTTTAAAAAACATTATCTCCGAACGTAGTCCTTGCCACTCAATACTTCCTTGTGGATTGAGGTATATTTTATCGGCAATACTAGCAAGATAGTAGCCTTTTTGGGTCAGATAGTCGCTGTAGGCAATAATAAATTTTCCGCTTTTCTTAAAATCGGCTAATGCTTGCCTAATTTCTTTCACTGTACTGAGACCTGCATCTATTGAGGATAGTTCAAGGTATATTCCTAATATATTGGTATCTTCTTTGGCTTTAGCAATATTATCGAGTATCTCGTTTAAACCGTCTACATTTCTTCTGCTCATACTTAACCAATCTATATCTTCGAAGGGACTCCCCGAACTACGCTCAACAATGGGGCGGTCGAAGGTAAATTTAATTATCGATTTCGATTCAATAGATACCACCTCTTTCGAAGGTACTAAACTCGTAAGTATGCCAATCATGAAGAAGAAAAGCAGTATGCTAGTAATGAAAAAACCCACTATTACTGCCAAAACTATTTTCAAAAAGTTTTTCATAGCATTAAATTTGAATTTTATTTCGAGAATATGACCTTAACATCTTTTTTCAATAAAATTATTTAGTTTCAGCGCAGGATAAATAAAGGTTTCTTAAAATTATTAAATGAATTAAGTCGTTAGAAATTAAGAAATTCATATTTGTCTTTCTGTTTTCTAAATGACATGCGCCTTATGCAAATATACTTTTTTCGCTCGTTATTTGGTAAGATTTACCATAAATATCTATTTCGGAAGCAGGAGGGTTATTAATCATTGTTTCGATGGGTTTGGTTGTTTGTTTTTTAATGGGTTGGTTTTGATATATTGAAATTTTGTTTGGCACATAACTAATAGTAAAAAAAAATAGAGATGCATTTAGAGCATCTCTATTGCTTTAGAATAATATATTTTTAATTAAAGCAATCGATTTTTAATAAGATATTCTGCAATTTGGACTGCGTTTAAAGCTGCACCTTTTTTAATCTGATCACCAACACACCAAAACGTTAGCCCATTGGGGTTTGCAATATCTTTACGAATGCGTCCAACGTATACAGGATCTTTGCCAGCCACAAACAAAGGCATTGGATAGATGCTGTTTTTAGGGTCATCTTCAACGACAAGCCCTTCGGCTTTTTCCATTGCAGCTCTCACATCAGATATTTCAAGCGGTTTTTCAGTTTCCACCCAAACAGCCTCTGAATGTGCACGAAATACAGGAACGCGTACGGTAGTAGCACTAACTGCCATGTCGGCATGCATAATTTTACGCGTTTCGTTGTGCATTTTCATTTCTTCTTTTGTGTAGTCGTTGTCAAGAAAAATATCGATTTGAGGAATTAGGTTAAAAGCCAGTTGATATTTAAACTTGCTGACGGTAACTGGTTTGTTGTTCATCACTTCGTCGATCTGCGTTTTAAGTTCTTCCATAGCTGCAGCACCTGCTCCACTTGCAGCCTGGTAGGTGGCAACATGAATACGCTTAATTGGCGAAAGATTGTGAATAGGCTTCAAGGCAACCACCATGATGATGGTCGAACAATTGGGGTTTGCAATAATATTTCGTGGGCGTACTTTACAATCGTCGGGATTGACTTCGGGAACTACCAAGGGCACATCATCATCCATGCGAAATGCACTTGAGTTGTCAATCATAACAGTACCAAACTTGGTAATGTCGGCTGCAAATTCTCTTGAAGTGCTTGCTCCTGCCGAAACCAAAGCTATATCGATGCCTTTAAAGTCATCGTTGTGCTTGAGCTCTTTTACAGTTAAGCTTTTTCCTCTAAAAGAGTAAGTACTACCTGCGCTTCGTGATGAGCCAAACAAAACAAGCTCATCGAGAGGAAAGTTCCTTTCTTCTAAAACCCTAAGAAATTCTTGGCCTACAGCGCCGCTTACGCCAACTATTGCAACTTTCATGACATTTTTTTTTCGATTAATATTTAATTTTTAAATCTTGTCGTAATAACTCAAGTCTTTAAAATCAATTCTTAAGCATTTTTGGTTAAAAATTCGTGTACATGTTTAGCCATCTTTCTTCCTTCGGCAATTGCATGCACTACAAGTGAAGGTCCACGTGTTGCGTCTCCAGCTACAAAGACCTTATCCAAGCTTGTGCGTTTATCGGGTGTAGCTTTAACGTTTCCTCTTTGATCGTATTCAACCCCTAATTCATCGAGCAGTCCTTCATGAACAGGCGAGACAAACCCCATAGCAAGTAGGATGAGTTCGGCTTCGATAATTCGTTCGGTTCCGGGTATTTCAATCATATTCATTCGCCCGTTTGCGTCTTTTTCCCATTTTACTTCAACTACTTCTGCACCCTTAACGTATCCATTTTCGCCAATAAAACGTTTTGTAGAGAGACTCCAATAACGGGCACAACCTTCTTCGTGCGAACTCGAAGTTTTTAAAACATTCGGCCAGTATGGCCATGGATTATCGGGTACACGTTCAACAGGAGGTTGGGGCATAATTTCAATTTGGGTAACACTGAGTGCTTTCTGTCGATTAGCTGTACCAATACAGTCACTTCCCGTATCACCTCCACCAATTACCAACACATGTTTTCCACGTGCGTGAATTCTTTCATCAGCACTAAATTCCTTTCCAGCATTAACCCTATTTTGTTGAGTAAGATAATCCATAGCAAAATGGATACCTTTTAACTCTCTTCCGGGTACGTTAAGGTCGCGAGGTTTCATGGCACCTACAGCCAAGCATACGGCATCAAATTCTTTCATAATATCTTTGCCCTTAACATCGACCCCAACGAAGGTGTTTGTTTTGATGATGAGGCCTTCGGCTTCGAGGAGTTTAACTCTTCGATCAATTACGCTCTTGTTGAGCTTAAAATCGGGGATACCAAAACGTAAAAGTCCTCCTACAGCCTCATCTTTCTCGTAAAGAACAACGGTATGTCCCCATTTATTCAGCAAGTCGGCTGCTGCCAATCCCGCAGGTCCCGATCCAATGACAGCAACTTTTTTACCGGTTCGTACTTTGGGTGGTTGGGGTTTAATATATCCTAATGCAAAACCTTTTTCAACAGCTGCACACTCATTCTCCCTGATAGTAACAGGTTCCTTATGAATGTTCAGTACACAAGCCTTTTCGCAGGGTGCAGGACAAATTCGTCCGGTAAATTCTGGAAAATTGTTGGTATAATGTAATATTTTGATAGCTTCCTCCCAATTCCCCCGGTACATGGCATCCTGAAATTCGGGCATGGTATTTCCTACTGGACACCCCCACTGACAAAAAGGAATACCGCAATCCATACACCGCGAAGCCTGAAGCTGACGTTCATTATCGTTAAGCGTTTGTTCCACTTCGCTGTAATCTTCCAAGCGCTCAGTTACTGGCCTGTTACCGGCTTCTATTCTTGGAACCATCATAAATCCTTTAGGATTTCCCATCTTTTTTAGCTTTTATGGTCAAACAATATTTTTAATATCTACGGTGTGGCTCATCTTCTGTGAGCTCGAGCTTAGCCTGAAGTTGCATAAGCTTCTGTTCTTCGAGTACTTTCTTGTATTCGAGCGGAAGTACTTTTACAAACTTCGGTAAGTATTCGTTCCAGTTGGTCAGTATACGTTCTGCAAGACTACTGTTGGTATAATACAAATGGTTGTTAATCATTTGCTGCACCTCTCTAATGTCTTCCATACTTTCGAGAGGCGAGAGCTCAACAAGTCCCTTGTTGCAGAAATAATCGAAGTTGCCATCTACATCGAGAACATAGGCAATACCTCCGCTCATCCCTGCAGCAAAATTTCGTCCTGTACGACCCAGAACAACAACGCGACCTCCTGTCATGTATTCGCATCCATGGTCTCCTACCCCTTCGACAACGGCATAAGCACCAGAGTTACGAACACAGAAGCGCTCGCCAGCTATACCGCGTATGTATACTTCACCGCTAGTTGCTCCATATAGTAAAGTGTTTCCAACAATAATATTTTCTTCGGGCACAAAAGTAGAACCTGCAGGAGGAACAACTATTATTTTGCCCCCGCACAAGCCTTTACCTAAGTAATCGTTCGAATCGCCTTCGAGTCGGAAGGTAATACCTTTAGCTAAGAATGCGCCAAAGCTTTGCCCTGCCGAACCAGTGAAGCGAACATTAATGGTATCGTGGGGAAGACCTTCATCACCATATCTTTTGGCAACTTCGCCCGATAACATAGCACCAACGGTACGATCGACATTGGTTATTGGCTTGGCTATCCATACTTTATCCTTGCTTTTAAGTGCTGCATTGGCTAAACGAATAAGCTCGTAGTCAATCTGTTTGTCGATTTCGTGGTGCTGTGGTGTGGTATAATGCATGGGGTAAATTTTAGCCTCCTGGGGTACATATACCAGTTTCGAAACATCCACAGTTTTAGCTTTCCAATGATTGGGGAAGCTACGGATGGTAAGTAGATCGGCTCTTCCTACAAGATCGTCGAATTTTCTTACTCCTATCTCTGCCATCAATTCTCTAATCTCCTGTGCCAACATAGTGAAATAGTTCACTACGTATTCGGAACGACCTGTGAAACGTTTTCTTAACTCTTCTTCCTGTGTTGCAACTCCAACGGGACAGGTATTAATATGGCATTTACGCATCATGATACAACCTAGAACAATAAGCGCTGTTGTGGCAAATGCAAACTCTTCTGCTCCCAACATGGCTGCTATCACTACATCGAGCCCTGTTTTTAACTGGCCGTCGGTTTGTAAGCGTACACGACCGCGTAGGTTGTTCATTACAAGTGTCTGATGGGTTTCCGAAATACCCATTTCCATGGGCAAACCGGCGTGCTTTATCGAACTAATAGGCGAAGCTCCTGTACCTCCTTCACATCCCGAAATAATTATAACATCTGCCTTGGCTTTTGCTACCCCAGCAGCAATGGTACCTACTCCGTTTTCCGAAACCAGCTTAACACTGATTTTGGCCTTTGGATTAATACATTTAAGATCGAAAATCAACTGTTTGAGATCTTCAATAGAATAAATATCGTGATGCGGTGGGGGAGAGATCAGAGTAATACCAGGAGTAGAGTGACGTAATTTTGCAATTACTTTATTTACTTTTATACCTGGAAGCTGACCACCTTCACCGGGTTTTGCACCCTGTGCAATTTTAATCTGAATTTCGTCGGCATTAACCAAATAGTTGGCTGTAACTCCAAAACGTCCAGAAGCTACCTGCTTTACAGCACTTCGAAGTAGGCGTCCATCGGGCAGTGGTTTAAAACGCTCGCTATCTTCACCACCCTCACCCGTATTAGACTTGCCACCAATCTTATTCATCGCTTCGGCTAGTGCTTCGTGAGCCTCTTTGCTTATCGAACCAAACGACATTGCACCAGTGATAAAACGTTTGGTAATTTCCGAAATGGGTTCGACTTCGTCGATGGGAATAGGATTGGTCTTATAACCAAAGAAGCCTCTTAAAAACAATGGCGTTTGGTTTTGCTGATTGACGTAAGAAGTAAATTCTTTAAATTTTGCATAGTTATTGGTTCGTGTAGCCCACTGCAACAAACCAATTGCATCGGGATCCCATCCATGTTGTTCACCTTCTTTTCGGTATTGGTAAAACCCGAAAGTTTTAAGGTCCCCATTTAATCCAAGGTTAAAGAATTCACGATGTGGTCTTAGGACTTCTTCCTGAATTTCTTTGAATCCTAATCCTCCAATGCGTGAGGGGGTCCCCACAAAGTATTTGTTTATTACCTCTTCGCCAATCCCAACAGCTTCAAAAATCTGTGCACCATGATAGCTGCGAAGGGTAGATATACCCATTTTCGACATTATTTTGAGCAGACCAGCATCGATGGCTTTTATATACAGTTCACGTGCTTTTACATACTCATGCTTAATTTTACCTTTTTGGCAAAGGTCACTAATAATAGCAAAGGCTCCATATGGATTAACAATGCTAGCCCCATAACCTATCAAACAAGCGAAATGGTGTACTTCGCGAGGTTCAGCGCTTTCGACAATCAAGCCTACTTGCATGCGTTTTTTGCTCTCAATTAGCCTGTGGTGTACAGCAGCAGTTGCTAATAACGATGGAATTGGAGCCCATTCAGCACTAATTCCTCTATCGCTTAGAACAATGTAATTATATCCTTCATCAACTGCTTTTTCGGCTTCGCGACAAACTTCTTCAAGCTTTTTCTCTAATGCATTCTCACCAGCATTTGCAGGGAAAAGTATCGAAATTTCTTTGTGCCTGAATCCTTCTTCATTAAGATTTTTCAACTTTGCTAGATCGGTATTGGTAATGATGGGCGACTTAAATTTAATCGATTTACAATGTGCTGGTGAGTCGACTAAAATATTTTTAGATACCGAGCCTATATAGTTTGTTAAAGACATTACCAGGCTTTCGCGTATAGGATCGATAGGAGGATTGGTTACCTGAGCGAAAAGCTGGCGAAAATAATTGAACATCCTATAGGGTCGTTCGCTTAAAACAGCAAGCGGAGTATCGTTACCCATAGATCCGGTTGGTTCATAACCTTCAACCGCCATGGGAACTATTACCATCTCAATATCTTCTTTATTGTATCCAAATACTTTTGTGTATTTAGGAAGCTCATCTCCTAACTCGGACGGAACGCGCTGTCGTACTGGGATATCCGACAAAATCAGGCGACTTTCTTTAAGCCACTGCTGATAGGGGTGCATTTTGGCCAATTGCTCTTTTATTTCGTAGTCGGGTATGATTATACCCAGCTTAGTGTCGACCAATAATATTTTTCCAGGACGTTGACGGCCTTTTACTTTAATTTCTTCGGGAGGAAATACCTGGCATCCGACTTCCGAACCCATGGCAATGATGTCGTTTTTGGTAATTACATATCGCGATGGACGCAAACCGTTTCTGTCCAACGTTCCTCCCACATAACGACCGTCGCTGAAAACAATTGAAGCTGGGCCATCCCAAGGCTCCATAATGGTAGAGTAGTATTCGTAAAATGCTTTTAAGCTTTCGGGGATTGGATTTTTCTCATTCCACGATTCGGGGATAAGCATAGCTAAAGCATGAGGTAAGCTACGCCCTGCAAGATGCAAAAACTCAAGTGCATTATCGAGCGATGCAGAATCGCTTTTACCTGGTTCAATAATTGGAAAAAGCTTTTGTATATCTTTACCAAATAAATCAGTTTGTAATAACCCCTCTCGTGCTTTCATCCAGTTGCGATTCCCTTGAATGGTGTTAATTTCACCATTATGGGCAAGATAACGGAAAGGTTGAGCCAAGTCCCAAGTAGGAAATGTGTTTGTACTGAAACGCGAATGCACCATAGCAATGGCACTTATCATGCTCTTATCGCTCAAGTCGGGGAAGTACTCCTTTAACTGAATGGGAGTAAGCATTCCCTTATATATGATTACTTTGGTTGATAGACTTGGAAAATAGAAAGCTTCTTTGTTAGGAATATCTGAGTTGCGGATGGCATTTTCTGATAACTTACGTACGATAAAGAGTTTTCGCTCGAGCTCTTCCTGCTCATAGTTGCCTGTAATAAATACCTGTTTCATGGTAGGCTCATTGCTCTTTGCAATTTCTCCAAGGCAACCACTATTAACGGGTACTTCTCGGTATGTGATAATTTTTAATTCTTCTTCGGCTACAATCTTTTCGAAGATTTCAAGGCATTGGTCAGCACTGTTCTTGTTCTTAGGTAAAAATATAATACCAGCACCATAACTTCCAGGGGCAGGAAGTTGCAAACCCTTTGAAACAAAAAATTCATGGGGCATCTGTATCTGAATACCAGCACCGTCGCCTGTTTTATTATCGGCACTCTCGGCCCCACGATGAGTCATGTTGATAAGCACATCGAGTCCGCGTTGGACTATCTCGTGCGATTTCTGTCCCTTAATATGCGCCACAAAACCAATCCCGCACGAATCGTGTTCGTTTTCTGGATGGTACATCCCCTGCGCTTTGGGTAAACCATTTTGTATCCTCATTTCAACTCCCAATTTTGTATTTTGTCAATATAATTTATAAAAATACATTTTGCCTATCTTCTTAAAAAAATCAGCCGTTCATATAGGTGAGAACGGCTGATTCAATTTCTTTTGATAGTAAAAAACCATTCTCACCCTCGAAGGCGCTTCTTATCTATCATGGATATGTGCTTTCTCCAAATCATAATTTCCATTCAAAATTTACGCTGCAAATATATACACGTTTTTTATTTTACACAAAAAATATTCCATTTTTTTTACAGTTTTTAATTCAAAATTTATAATTAGTTACAAAATGAAAATCAATTGTTTAGCTAGTTTTTATATTTATGTATTTTTGGATATATATACAATAATAGAGAATATATATTCAATTTCTGTCCTTCTCAGAATCTCTCTGAGTAGTTATATTATTACCCAGCTTTGCTAAATAATCTTATGAATCAAGACATAACTTATCAATCTTGGTAAAATTAATTTTATTTTAATTTTTCGCATTGATATCTCTCCGAACGTTAGTAGTTATATTTTTGACGTCTTCAGTTAATCGAAAATAAATATTGAAATTCTACAAATTTTGAGCAAATTTGAACGATTAAAACGACGAATGATTTTATAGCATGAGAGTGGTGTTTCTTGGGACGGGTACCTCGCAGGGAATTCCTGTTGTGGCATGTAGTTGTAAAGTTTGTCAATCGAACGATCCCAAAGATAAAAGGCTTAGGTCGTCTGTTCTGATTCAATATGGTGATATCAATATTGTCATTGATGCAGGACCCGATTTTAGATACCAGATGCTTAGGGAAAAGGTAACCCATCTCGAAGCTATTCTATTTACTCACGAGCATAAAGATCATACTGGAGGTCTCGACGATATTCGCTCATACAATTATCTTGCTCAAAAACCCATGGATGTTTATGCAGAAGAAAGGGTACAGCATGCACTGAAGCAAGAATATGCTTATATTTTCGAAGAAAACAAGTATCCTGGTGTACCCGAAGTACTGCTCCATACCATAACAGAAGAACCCTTTATAGTTCATGGAATTCAAATTATTCCTGTTCGTTTGCTTCACCACCGTTTGCCTATTCTTGGATTCCGGATAGGCAATTTTGCTTATTTAACCGACATAAAATATATTAATGAACAAGAAAAAGACAAATTATATGGATGCAAATACTTGGTTGTATCTGGCTTGAGAAAAGAAAATCACATATCCCATTTTTCAATTGATGAGGCAATTGCATTAATAAATGAGATAAAACCTACTTATGGATTTATCACACATATCAGTCACCAGCTTGGTTTTCACAGAGAAGTTGAAAAGGAGCTTCCTAAGGGAATTTTTTTAGCTTATGACAGATTAACCTTAGACTGTGACTAAAAACCTTGCTAAATATTATTCAAATATGATAATTTAATGAAAATGGTGTACGTCGTAAATAACCCACAAAAATGCGTTTATGTTGGTGTTTGGGTTTTTCTGACACTCTCTCTTAATACGTTTGCTCAAACTTACAAGCCAATTCGCATACTTCCCAATACGTTTTTTAAGGGAGGTGAGAAACTCGTCTATCAACTAAGATATGGAATCATTGTAGGAGGTAAGGTTACCCTTACGCTCGAAGATAAAGGAAATACTTACCATGTTCGCGGTGAGGCTGTTACAACCGGCTTAGCCGACGAGATTTTTAGCGTCAAAGATGTATATGAGAGTTATTTCGAAAAAGAATCGAACTTACCTGTATTTGCAATTCAAAATGTTAAGGAAGGTAAAAGATATAAGTATTACAATGAAACTATTTTTGACCGAAAAAACAACAAGGTTATATCTTCGCGCAGTGGGACTCACGAGGTGCCTCCCGATATAATAGATATGATGTGTGTATTCTACTATATACGAAGAATTGATCTGACAGACGCCGTGAATGGTGACTCCTACAAAATAAACACTTTCTTCTCTGACAAGATTTTTCCATTCGAAATTCGATATCGTGGCAAAGAGATAATAACCACAAAGTTTGGCAAAATATCGTGCCTTAAATTTGCACCTATAGTTGAACCTGGTAGAGTCTTCAAATCAAAGGATGATATGCTTATCTGGTTTACCGACGATGCCAATCGAATTCCAATTTTGGTTTCGATGCAAATGGTTGTAGGGCATGTTTACTGCGAACTCATCGATATGCAAAATCTGCTAACAAAACCGGTATTCATGGCTGTCGATTAATCATTTGCAATCCGTTATTGGTCATCTTCCATGTGTTACCCGGTAGTTCACTTATCCAACGACTTTCGTTTAGTTCTGCGTCGATCAATATATCTTTCAGCTGTGGAGAAATATATACTATTTGACCTTCCGGAATTCTAACTATAACTCGTAAATGTTGTATACGCCAATCCTTTCTATTGGTCAAAACAAAATATGCTGGTAAATAGATTATACTATCATTTTGCGAAACGGAAACTTTAATACTTTGGGTTTTACTTTCAGCTTCTTGTTCGTTTTTACCTCTTGCCGATTTTTCTAAAGTTATATCAACCTGGTTTTTGTTACCTTTTTCAATTATTATCTCTGCCTTTCCAATGATCTCGTTTTTATTACTCAGAAAATATAAACTTTTATCGTTTGTTTTTAGCTGGAATTTGTTATTTTGATCATCGGGCCAAGGGTCTTTGACATCAAGAACTAGCACTCGATTTGGCTGGGTAGTAAATTGACGATTCTCCTGAACTATACCTTCGGACTTCACAGATCTTACTGTGCTAAAAGCAAGGATAATCCATAGCACAATACCCAGAAGCCATAAAACTAATGCCGAGAACCATATAGTCTTGTCATTGTATTTTAGACCAAATAGGAGCTTTATACCAAGATATACTATTGCAAGGATTGGCAAAATAAATACAAGAAAATTTGCTATCTGAAACCCCCAATTCCCTTGAGCAATTGCAAAATGGAAAAGCATGGGTAATCCCAAATTAAAATCCATAGGATGAAAACCTTCGAAAATTCCTGCATTTAATACTATAAAAAACATCATTATTGCAGCACCAACAAGAATGAGCATAAAACCAATAAAAACGGCCAGAACTTTTACCGCTGCTTTTAATATTCCTCCAAGAATTTGTGCGAAAGACTCAAAGAAGGTTTGCCAGCCATTTTTAGGCATATTTTGTGCAGAGCTCCGAGAAGCTTTCTCGATACTTGAAATGTTCACATCTTCTCCCTTCATTTCAAGTTTTTGAACCGGGGTACGCGCTGCAGGCAGTGCTATCCACAATATAAGATATAGTAAAACCGAAGATCCGCCAAAGAATAGCAAAACAAGAAAAAGTATACGGAGGATTACAGGATCAATACCAAAGAAAGCAGCTAAACCACTGCACACTCCACCTATTATCGAATTGTCGGGATCACGGTATAACCTTCGTTGATACCACGGACGACGAGGTGAATCTTGATTCGAAGTATATGTGCTTTCCTGAGCAACTTCCTCAGGTCCCCCCATTACAGCTATTACATATTCAACGTCGGATAGGTCTACCGATTGTTTGCTTCGTGTGATTCTTTCCTGTAGAAGTTCTGCCATACGTGCCTCAATATCGGAAATAATTTCTTTGGATTCAGGAGCGTTACCAAATTTTCGTTCTAATCCCGCAATGTACTGATTTAGGTGCTCGTATGCATCTTCATCGATATGAAAAATTATACCGCCTAAATTAATGTTTAATGCTTTTTTCATAATTTTTTATTTAATATTTTTACTTGTGACTTAATTTACTTTTCAATTAAAACTCTTTCCTAATAAGTTCTATTGCCGAAACCAGCTCTTGCCATCCCTGATCTAACTCTTTTAAATAAGTTTTTCCTTTATCAGTGATAGAATAGTATTTTCGAGGTGGCCCAAAAGGTGATTCTTCCCATCGATATGTTAATAGTCCAGAGTTTTTCTGGCGGGTAAGTAGAGGATACAATGTTCCTTCTACTACAATTAGATTGGCTTTTTTTAGCGCTGATATTATGTCAGAAGCATAGGCATCCTGCTTGGCTAAAATAAGCAGAATACAATACTCCAGTATTCCTTTTCGCATCTGCGCTTTCGTGTTTTCATTATTCATCGGAAAATAATTTTATAATGATTTTGTTTTGCAAATTAATTTACTTTGCAAAGATATATATAAAATATAATATTATGCAATGCATAGTAGTAAAAAATTATAATAATTTGTTGCCTTATTCGATTTGTGTGCAAAGAGTGTCTGTAGATAAATTTAAATGATATCGCTTATTAATACTGTTACATGGTTTGTATTGTTCTCTTCAAAATTGTCAGTTAGAAAATATATGAATTATGTGCAGTTTTTGTATAATAAAATTTACGATCAATATGATAAGTTTGGATGAATTACACAAAAAGAATTGGTTTTAAAAGGGTTTGTTATTGAATGATTTTTTTTCACTGAAAGGGTTCGTCTTTATTTTGCAATGATATTTCAGGGATAAATTTTTATGATGATTAAATAAAAAAAATAGCTATCAATTATTAATGAGCTAACTTTGTTATTTTGAATGGATTGGGCAGTTGTGATTAAAAAATATCGTTTGCTGAATTACAACATAATTAATCAAGATTAAAGTTTAGATTATCGACATATCTACAATTAGTTGGATGGCATTAGTAGCATAATGTCTCAAAAAACACTTTTTTATAATTACATTTTTTAAAACAATAGCTAATCAAAATTTAGTATTGAATTCTTAAATGATAAAAGCAAAAAGCCAGATTCTGACTTTTTTATATTCAGAATCTGGCTTTTAATGCTAAGGTGTAATTTTAAAATGATAAAATTTTAATTTCTACCCTTCTGTTTACCTGGTGTTCTTCTTCTGAACATGCAACACCTGGCTTACATCTATTGAGTAACATGGTTTGTCCATAACCTTTTGCTACCATTCTATCTGGACTTATGCCCTTACTAATCAGATAGTTAACAACTGATTCGGCTCTTCTCTGTGATAGCAACATGTTACTTTCTGGTTTACCTCGGCTATCGGTATGTGCACTTAGTTCAATTTTAACCGTTGGATTGTCGTTCAAAAACTTTAATGCTTTTTCATCAAGTTCTTTTGCAGCATCAGGTCTAATATCCCATTTGCCCGTATTGAAATGAATGGATAAAGAAAATGTAATACCTACTTTCATGGGCTCAATTTCAATTACTTCTTTAATTTTTTGTATTCCTGGAGGAATATTGAAGGTTGAAATAGGCACATTTTTGGTTAAATAACCATCTTTAACCAATCGTACCGTATAATTTCTGTCTTTCAACAAGTTGAAAAGGAAATCACCCGATTCGGTAGTTGATAATTTTTCAATCGTATTTAGGTTTTGATCCTGTAATTCTACGCTAACTTCCGCAACAGGCTTATTTGTTCCTTTTTCAACAACAATTCCTACTAAACCATAATAGACATCTTTAATATTCAAAGCTATGTATGACTCACTACAGCCTCCATAAATTTTCAATGTATCGCAGATAGTGTAGTATAATGTATCTAATCCGAAAAAGTCGTCAGTTGGATTGTAAATCACTTCATTTGAGGATGGATTAAGTGTTGCGACACCTCCCATCGTAGACTTTTCGGAAATTTTAGATATATAAAAAGCCTTACAATCGCCCATAATGTCGTTTACAAGCGGAAGTATCCGAATATTTTTGACATATCGTTCCGATTCGACGTGGTCAGGAACTGCTACAGGTGGTTTAGGCCTTATGGTAAATTGATAAATATCGTCATTGTTACTTTCTCGACGATTGGATGAAAGGAATCCATTAAATCCATCCTTGCTTAAAACAAATGCAAAGTCGTCGGCTTGACTGTTAATAGGGGACCCTAGGTTGACAGGCTGTTCATAATTTTCGCCAACCTTTTTTGCTACAAGAATATCTAATCCTCCCAATGTAGCATAACCATCAGAGGAAAAATATAAAGTTCCATCGTAATGGACATAGGGGAACATTTCGCGGCCTGGGGTATTTATTTTGTTGCCTAAATTAACCGGCTCGCTCCATGTATTACTATCGCGCTTTGATACATATATGTCTGTTTCGCCATAACCACCTGGCATGTCGGATACAAAGTAAAGATATTGACCATCGGGCGATAAGGCTGGGTGTCCGCATGAATATTTTTCGCTGTTAAACGGTAGTGTTTCAGCAACCGACCATTTTCCACTGTCGTAAACTGCTCGGAAAATCATCAGTCGATTTACGCGTTCTTCATATGGAGATCGTTTAAGATAAATATTTCGGGTAATAAAGACTTCCTTAGCATCTTTCGAAAAAACAACCGGTCCATCGTGCAAATTACTATTTAGTTCTGTCGCAAATGGGTGTATGTTCTTTAATTCCCAATTTTCAATGTTAGCTGTATATAAGTTTAAAAATGGTGTATGATCTCTTCGATTTTGGCGATCATAAAATTTTGTTCCAGTACGTGAGGATGAGAAAACTACTTGGCTGTCATTCATAAAGGCAACTCCAAAATCAGTTTCATTAGAGTTGCACTCCAAAAGTTTCATGTGAATGTTGGTAGATTTAAGATTGAGCATTTCTACATAATTTTTGTTCTCAATGTGCCTGATAGCTCTAATATCACTTTGATTGAGTTGGTGATATTTCTCCATCCAAATTAAAGCTTCTTGATATTTCATATTTGCCTTAAGCATTTCGGCATAATAGAAAATAGTTTGAGGCTCAACATCGGGCTTTCTTACGGCTTTTTCATACCATAGTTCCGCATTTTTAAAATCGTTAATCATTCGGTAGCATTCACCAAGCATGGTAAGAATATGGGTATTGCTATCGTTGTATTGTACAATTTTTGAGTAAATTGCCAGAGCTTCTGTATAATATTCTTTTTGGAATTTTTTATCGGCTCTATTGGTCATAAATTCCTGATAAAAGGGAATCTTATACAGAAATGTAATCATTAAAATAATTGAAATTGCCTTCATGTTTTTATACTTTTTTCAATTAAAAGAAACGGGGCGATTTTACTACCTCATCCTTTGGAGGATAAAGGTCTAACAATAAAAGTATTTCGTGAGTACCATAATTATACTTTCGTAAGTTGGTAACTGTAAAATCATACGCATACCCAAACCACAAATAATCAAATGCTCTTACCTGAACAAGTGCTCCGAATGAATCGCCAAATCTGTGAGAAATACCAGCAATTATTCGCTCTCTATACATTGCGCTAAAATTTAAATCAACTGATAATGGGGCACCTTTTACGTGCTTAACAAGGAATGACGGCTTAATTTTCCATTCTCTATTTAAAGTCCAAACATAGCCTCCAATGATAAAATAATGTCGTTCTAATCTTCCTTGCTCCAGTTGGGCGTTGTGTTCTTCGTCTAAATAAGTGTTCCTTATCTTAGGTACTGAAAATCCCAAGTAATAGCGATCGGTATAGTAATATATCCCTACACCAATATTTGGAGACACCTTGCTAATGATATCCTTAGAGTATGTTGGGTCGCTCTCGTTTAAAGGGGTGAGATGGCTTAGGTCGTTTTTTCTCATATCCAACCCTGTTTTTAATCCAAGAGAAATTTTCCCTCCCTCATGAATTTTGAATTTGAATGAATAATCAATGTATATGGTATTAATATTCAAAGGGCCAATTTTGTCGTGAACATATGATAAACCCAATCCAACGTACTTGATAAAAGTTGGTCCATGAATTGTTGCGGTTTGTGTCTGTGGTGCCCCTTCAAACCCAACCCATTGATGTCGTGAGAGCAATATGATATTTATCGCATCTTTTGTTCCAGCATATGCAGAATTGACAGATATTGTATTATACATATACTGTGAAAACCCTGGATCCTGTTGCCCGCGAGCTATAGCACTGCTAAGTGCTATAGCAATTACTAATATTTTGCGCGGCATTTTAAATGTAATCTTGTTCATAATTTAATAATTCTAACTATTTATTAAGATATAGGTACCCCTTAAGTGTAGGTAATCCTGTACCTAACTTGAGTGTATAATAGTA
>JAOAFU010000144.1 GCA_026416115.1 Bacteroidales bacterium
CCATAGCATGGATATCATATTTTTCATCCTGATATCCTCGGGCCATGGCAAAATAAAGTTGCATGGGATTATGCCCATGCGATTCTAAGAATGGTCTAAACCGAGGGGGTATATTTCCTAGCATCAAGGTGGTGTCGAGCACGTGATCGTAATACGAAAAATCATTAATCGGTATTAGATCGATTTTAGCCTCTTGCTGTGTTTCCCAATTATACTTTCGGATAGTTTCGCCTATTTTTAATAAATCATCAACAGAAATCTCATTTTTCCAGTATTTTTCAAGAGCAAACTTGAGTTCACGTTTTGCGCCTATTCGCGGAAATCCTAAATTGTGGGTTGTCATAATTATTATTTTTTATAATTAGAAATCTAAATTTTTTACTTTATGAACTGCAGCTTAAACAATTGTTGTCGAAAGAACAAAATCCATTAAGCTGCCCATCCTTTAATTCTTTTGAATTAGATAAAAATATTGATTCACTATCTGAGGCATATTTTAATGGTACAGTATTATCTCTAATTAAAGTGAATTTTACAGCCTGTGAAGGTGCTTGGGTTCTTAAGTAGTAAATACCTGTTTTCAGTCCTTTTTTCCAAGCATAGAAATGCATGCTACTCAATTTGGCAATGGTAGGATTGGGTACGAAAAGGTTAAGAGATTGCGATTGACATATATATGGAGCACGGTCTGCTGCCATATCTATTAAAGTTCGTTGCTTTATTTCCCAGGCTGTTTTATAAATTTCCTTTAAATAAGCAGGTATTTCTTCGATATGTTGAATTGAGCCATCGTTGGCAATAATTTTATTTTTTGTTTTCTCATTCCATAATCCCAATTCCATCAGATCTTTTACAAGGTATTTGTTAATAATAATGTATTCACCACTTAAAACTCTTCTAACGTAAAGGTTTGAGGTAATGGGCTCGAAACATTCAGTATTACCTAATATCTGAGAAGTTGATGCTGTGGGCATAGGGGCCACAAGTAACGAATTCCGAACCCCAAATTTGATAATTGATTTTCTAAGGTCTTCCCAGTCATATCGGTCGCTTGGAATAATTTTCCAAAGGTCAAATTGAAATAATCCTTTCGAAAGAGGAGAACCATAAAAAGTTTCGTAAGGACCATATTTTTTTGCAAGGTCATTGCTGGATTTTAGCGCTGCATAGTATATTGTTTCAAATATATTTTTGTTTAACAGCCTTGCTTCTTCGCTATCGTAAGGAAAACGAAGTAAAATAAATGTATCGGCTAACCCTTGAACGCCTATACCAATCGGACGATGACGTTTGTTTGAGTTATATGCTTCGGGGACTGGATAGTAGTTTTCATCGATGATCCGATTAAGATTGTAGGTAACATGATAGGTTATATCGTAAAGTTTATCAAAATTAAATTTGCCATCAACTACAAATTTAGGTAGAGCAATTGATGCCAGATTGCAAACCGCAATTTCATCGGTCGAAGTGTATTCGATAATTTCGGTACATAAATTACTTCCACGTATAGTTCCAAGATTTTGTTGGTTACTTTTTGCATTAGCTGCATCTTTATAGAGAAGATATGGAGTACCGGTTTCTACTTGGGCTTCTAGAATTTTGAACCACAAATCTTGGGCTTTAATTATTTTTCTTGCTTTTCCTTCTCGTTCGTAGCGTGTGTATAGTTCTTCAAAATTTCTCCCCCAACAATCGTAAAGTCCTGGGGCTTCGTGTGGACAAAATAAACTCCAAGATTCATTTGCCTCCACCCGTTTCATAAATAAATCGGGTATCCATAATCCATAAAACAAATCTCGTGCGCGTAATTCTTCTTTCCCGTGATTTTTCTTTAAATCTAAGAAATCTTCAATATCAGCGTGCCATGGTTCCAAATAAATTGCTATTGCACCTTTTCGTTTCCCTCCTCCCTGGTCAACGTAGCGGGCAGTATCGTTAAAAACTCTTAACATAGGAATGATACCATTGCTTACCCCATTGGTACCACTTATTTGACTACCTTTTGCCCTGATATTATGGATCGAAACACCTATGCCTCCTGCACTTTGAGAAATTTTAGCGCATTGTTTTAGGGTCTCGTAAATACCTTCTATACTATCTTCTTTCATTGTAAGAAGATAACAGCTGCTCATTTGGTTTTTGGGTGTCCCGGCATTAAAAAGTGTTGGCGTTGCATGTATAAACCATCCTTCACTCATAAGCTGGTACGTTTTCAAAACAGTTTCAATATTTTCCTTGTGTATTCCGAGTGCCACACGCATAAAAAGATACTGAGGTCTTTCTATGATCTGACCATTTTTTCTTAATAAATACGATTTTTCAAGAGTTCTAAAACCAAAAAAATCGAAATTAAAGTCGTTTTCATTCAAAATAGCATTATCTAAAACTTTTGAAAATTGATGGGAGAGGTTAAAAATTTCGGTCGAAACTATAGGTTTGTGAACTCCTTGTGGATCCGTATTTTCGTAAAGTATTCGCATAGCTTCAGAAAAACTGCTGGGCGTATTTTTATGTAGATTACTTATAGCAATCCGTGCAGCCAATATTGAATAATCAGGGTGAAGTACTGTTCGAGATGCCGCTATTTCAGCAGCTAAGGTATCTAGTTCAGAAGTTTTGATTCCGTTGTAAATACCTTCAATAGTCTTTTTTGCTATCTCTGTAATATCTATAACTGAGCTTAACCCTTCGGTTAATTTTTGTAACCTGAGGGTTATTTTATCAAAGTAAACAGGTTCGTGTCTGCCATCACGTTTTATAACATACATAGTGAAAAAGATTAAGGTTTTGGACATTTAAAAATCTTCTTGAGTGGAAAACGTTTGTTGTTTTTTATCGGTCAGAACTCCAGCTTTTCGATAATCGCTGACACGTTTTTCAAAAAAATTAGTTTTACCTTGTAAGGATATCATCTCCATAAAATCAAAGGGATTAGTAGAATTATATATTTTTGAATAACCAAGTGCAACTAACCAGTAATCGGCTACATATTCGATGTACTGCCTCATCAACCGCGAGTTCATACCTATTAAATCTACCGGTAATGCTTCAGTAATAAATTCTTTTTCAATGGATACGGCATCGGCAATAATTTCTTTTACAACCGATTCGGATAGCTTATTTTGAATCATACTATACAGTAAACAGGCAAATTCGCAGTGCAAACCTTCATCACGGCTAATTAATTCATTGCTAAAACATAGACCTGGCATTAATCCTCGTTTCTTAAGCCAAAAAATGGCACAAAAACTTCCACTAAAGAAAATTCCTTCGACAGCTGCGAATGCGATTAATCTTTCAGCAAAACTTCCTTTCCCAATCCAGCGTAATGCCCATTCGGCTTTACGTTTTACGGCTGGCACTGTCTCAATTGCGTGAAATAAATGATCTTTTTCGAGCGGATCTTTAATGTAAGTATCAATTAGCAAAGCATAGGTTTCGCTGTGAATGTTTTCAATCATAATCTGAAAACCATAAAAGCAACGCGCTTCGGGAATTTGTACCTCGCGCATAAAATTCACAGCTAAATTTTCGTTGACTATACCGTCGCTTGCAGCGAAAAACGCTAACACGTGTGAAATAAAATGGCGCTCGCCCTCGTTTAGATTTTGCCAATCGGATAAATCCCCACTTAAGTCAATCTCTTCGGCAGTCCAGAAGCAAGCTTCGTGACGCTTGTAATGCTCCCATACTAGAGGGTACTTAATAGGAAGAACGACAAAGCGTTCTTTGTTTTCTGTGAGTAAAATTTCTGTAGTTTCCATAAGTAATAGTTTTATAGGTTTAACATTACCTACGGAAAGAAAAGTGAAGCGTACCGGAAAGAAGAGAGTATACCCAAAGGAACTTTCT
>JAOAFU010000191.1 GCA_026416115.1 Bacteroidales bacterium
ATATAAACATCTTTTTTTTGATATCGACCGTACCCTATGGGATTATGAAACAAATGCTGTCGATACTCTTACAGATATGTATTATCATAGAAAACTTGAAAATTATGGAATTTCGCTGCAAAAGTACCTTGACGAGTTTTATTATTGGAACGATTATTATTGGGAGCAGTTTATGGCTGGAGAAGTGGGTAAGGAGACCCTGCGCGATGATCGTTTCTTTAAAACCCTTGCTGCTTTTGGTATCGACAACCCACAATTAGCATTAACACTTTCTTCGGACTACATTGAAATTAGCCCAACTAAAACCAAATTATTTCCTAAAGTAAGAGAAACACTTGAATATCTTAAAAAATATTATCATCTTCATGTTATAACCAATGGGTTCAACGAAGTGCAGTTTCAAAAATTAGAGAATAGTGGAATACGTCATTATTTTGAGCGTATTATAACCTCCGATTCTGTTGGATATCGAAAACCACATACTAAAATTTTTGAATATGCGCTCACTTCTGCCAACGCAAAAAAGAAAGAGTCGCTAATGATAGGCGACAATTGGGATATTGATATTTTGGGTGCAAAGGAATTTGGCATCGATCAAGTATATTTTAACCCACACCGTATAGAACGTTCAGAAAAACCAACATTCGAAATATTTGAGTTTGAAGAACTGATGAAACTTTTATAATTCAAAACGGTGCTTCGTCGTCGAAAGAGGTATTGGGTTTAAAATCATCTATAGGCGAAACAATATCGTCATTCATACGTGAGCTTTTAGTGATTATGGGTTTGATAGCCAAGTTATCGTCGATAGGGCTAATTTCATCGAGTTCAACAAATCGAGCGATCTCATCACGGAACCTTAATCTTACATCACCTACAGCTCCATTTCGATGTTTTGCAACAATAATTTCGGCAATTCCAACCAGCGAATTTCCATCGTCATCCACAAGCATACCATACTTTTCTGGTCGATGAATAAAACAAACGACGTCGGCATCTTGCTCAATTGCACCAGATTCGCGCAGGTCCGAAAGCTGTGGACGTTTGTTACCTGTTCGACTTTCGACTGCACGATTTAACTGCGATAGGGCAATTATAGGAATATTAAGTTCCTTAGCCAAACCTTTCAACGAACGGGAGATAATACTTACTTCCTGTTCGCGGTTACCTTTCAAATCGGGCGGACCCGTCATCAACTGCAAGTAGTCGATGATTACAACATCGACATTGAACTTTTTTTTCAACCGACGACACTTAGCTCGAAGTTCGAAAATGCTTATTCCTGGAGTATCATCAATGTAAATCGGAGCACTTTCGAGGGCCTTTATCTTTGCATTGAGCTGTCGCCATTCATCAAGCCGAAGTTTACCTTTGCGAATGTTGTTCGAAGGTATTTCGGTTTCGATAGATATAAGTCGATTAACTAACTGCATCGATGACATTTCGAGAGAGAAAATAGCCACCGAGCGTTTATATTCAACGGCCATATTACGAGCCATAGAAAGAACAAAAGCTGTCTTACCCATCGAGGGTCGTGCCGCCACAATGATCAGGTCGGAATTTTGCCAACCTAAAGTCATATTGTCGAGCTTGGTAAATCCAGATGGAACCCCACTTAAATGATCTTCTCGTTTTCCTGCTTCTTCAATTTGCTTAATTGCCTCGGAAATGAGCAAATTGATGGGCACCGATTCTTTTTTAATATTGCCTTGTACAATATCGAAAAGCTGGGCCTCAGAGAAATCGAGTAGATCATTAACATCGACCGACTCGTCATAAGCGCGTGTCTGAATCTCGGACGATACACGTATAAGTTCGCGCTGAATATATTTTTGCTGAATAAGACGGGCATGAAATTCGATATTTGCCGATGTTGCAACACGTGAAGTTAGTTGAGCAATATAGTAA
Source organism: Bacteroidales bacterium (assembly GCA_026416115.1). Classification (GTDB taxonomy): domain Bacteria; phylum Bacteroidota; class Bacteroidia; order Bacteroidales; family DTGW01; genus JAKPGM01. Next base: position 1,909 of record JAOAFU010000191.1, read on the forward strand.
GCTCCACCAACTTCGTCAAGCATACCCTGACGCTTAAGTTCTTCAGTAACAGTAATAATATCTATTGGCTTATCGGCCGAAAATAAGTCAATAATAGCTTTGTAAATCTTTTGATGTGCCTCGACATAAAAACTCGAGGGACTTAAGATATCGACTACCGAAACGATTGCATCCTTTTCGAGCATGATGGCTCCAAGTACGACCTCCTCCAATTCGATATTCTGTGGTGGCATCTTTCCTAAATCGATCGGCGAAACCGACGGAACAGAAGTACTGTTAGTCTTGCTTTTAGCCAATTTCGACATGTTTTTTTACTTTCTACAAAAGTAGAAAAATATCTTCCCAAAAACCTAATTAGTTATCAACAGTCCATATTTCTTTAAACCAATCTTTATCTTTTAGCTCGTCGAAATATTTATATCAAAACTCTAATTAGCATGTATCTCATAGAATTATCGCCACTTGAGAAAGTAACAGCATGGTCTAATTAAAATTAAAAAAAATGTATAAATATAAATTCCTAGTTAACAATAAGGAACGACTTGGATTATAAATATTGTATCTATGTCCATAATTAAATTGTCATAACATAAACTGAAAATTTGCATTATAACACAAATAATTTCTGCTTAAAATATTCCTCACCATTAGTAATCTTAATCCAATAAAATCCTTTTTTAAGGTTCGAAAGGGGGAACTGGATGTAAGAAGAATTTTTATAATCTTTTCTTACACACAATTTTCCATCGATTGTAAAAACTTCGATAATAATTTTGCCAGAGACTAATTTGGAAGCTTTAATATTTAAAAGGTTACGTGCTGGATTGGGATACACTAAAATATTGTTGCCACTTGCATTCGCAACACTGGTAACTGATGCAGCAACCACAAGGGTATCTTCAAAACTGTTTTCGAAACCATCGAATACTGTTAAACCGAATAAGTATATTCCCTCTCGATCGACTTTAACTGGGATTTTTGCCCCATTAGGTTTACCAAAAATTACTTTACTACCTTCGGGATAATCAATTACTCTCCATGTATAGCTTAAATCATCATTATCGAGATCATTGCTTCGATACCCATTAAGAAAAAAATTGGTGTTTATTTTCACACTCGTATCTTGACCGGCAACAGCGACAGGACGATGATTTTCGTTTCTAACTTCTATGGTTATTATCTTCATAACACTGGTATCATAAGCGTCGCTAACTTGAATACCTACCTTGTAAACTCCGGCAGTATTGGGTTGTACAACAATCGAATCGTTTGTGATATGAGTCAGATTAAGTAAGCTATTTTTTGGCTGCGAAACAATAGTCCAAATAAAATGAGTAATACTGCCTCCATCGGAATCATAGCTTTTCGATGCATTGACTTTACCATACGAGTTTTTGATTAGTCTAATTTTGTCGGTACTGGGTATGGCTATAGGTGCAACATTGCCTATATTACCAGCTTTGAGCACGTTGAGCAAATAAAACGTATGGCCAGAACTTCCGGCAGGCATAGTCTCGGTAATTTTAATATGCAGTTTATGTTTGCCATTGGGTAACTGATCCTGAACAAGTCCAAAAACTGTAGCCGGTCCCCATGTTTGTGTCCAGTATGCATCGAAAGTTTTTTTGGGATATCCTTCTACCCACATCTCAGCACTTCCCCATTGAGCATTGTTATGTTTCGAAAATAAAACTGCGATACTATTACCTTCAATCTCAAATACAATTTCATCGCCTGCATTTTTGGCTACCCAACCGCTTCCCGATTGCTCCCATCCAGTTGATACAACTGGTACGAGAGTAGTATTTGTGTACATATAGGTATTATCGTATGTATTGGATACATATGGTTGGGGTAAGGTGCTGTCGATGACCAATAATTGGCTGGTGTCGGGTACATTAGTATACACTTTTTCTAATTCATCGGTTGTGAGGGTGGCAATATACTGCATACCCGCGTCATTGGGATGTAACCCGTCGACAAAAATACTTTCAAGACTTATACCATCATTAGTAACAGCTGAGTCGATAAGATCGGCAAAACTAACCATAGGAACCTTATAGTAATTTCCAATAATTTGATGAGAAGCTTTTGCTGTTGTTCCATTAGCCTGTTTTAACATAAGCATTACAACTGCAGGATATCCCTTAGCCTTAAGCAATTGACGAATAAGACCCTCCATACTTGTTGTAGCCCAAGTTCCCTGAGCATCGTTTACCGAAAACTCGACAAATACGAGATCGGGATTATATTTTAGGACATCTCTTTGTAATCGAAACATCCCAATATCCGAACCTGTTCCCCCAATTCCAGCATTTACCATTTTGATGTGAGCTGCAGGAAATCTTGCTTCCCACCAGGCAGTTACACGATTCGCCCAACGTTTAGCCTCAGTTGATGCTGCATATCCCTGTGTAATAGAACCACCAAGATACACAATAGTAATGGTATCGCCCCGCATGGCTTTGATAAATACATTATAGAGGCGTGTGGTATCGTATCCACCTAAATTTGCACTTTTTATAGTTTGAGACAATAACCCCGAAAAAGTAGCTGATACAAGAATCAATAGAGTAATAAATTTTTTCATAAGACAAATTATTGATTTTCGACAAAAGTACATGCAATGAATATCAATAGTGGGGGTCAAATGATAAGAATAGGAGGGATAAATGTATTATGTTTTTTGTCTTCGCTTATAACAAATAAGAAAAAAATATTGATTTAGGCTATACAAAACTGTTGATCATCATTAGCTAAAGGAGAACGAGGAAAGCTATAAAAAGAAAAAAGTTTGTAAAAAAAGATGGAAAATCATACGATTTCCATCATTTTTACAAACTACTCACTAACTAACTACAACTAACCACTAAACTATGAAAACAAAACTACTCACTACTGTAAATAAAAACTTCAAATATCGTGCCAAAAATTTAAATCTGCATTTTTTCAAAGTTTTTTATGCATCTCTTAGTCTTTGAGCAGCCTCATCGGGCATAACTGGATTAATGATATTCCCACCACCTGATTCAAAGCCAGCAAGATACTTCATTTTATCCGGTGACCGTAAGGGAGGGTAAAACTCAATATGAAAATGGAATAGCTGATTATCAGGATTATGATCGCAAGGAGCATTCTGTAGCATGGTAATATTCGGAAAAGACATTTGGTATAACCGATCAAATTTCGTAAGCATGGTCTTGTGAATCTCGGCCAACGACTTTATCTCATTTTCCGATAAAAGTCCGATATGTGACACCTGTTTGCGAGGTACAATATAGGTCTCGTAAACAAAGCGAGCAAAAAAAGGTACAAAAGCAACAAAATGCTCGTTTTGATATACTATTCTTTTGCCATATTGCAACTCTTCGTGTAATAAGTCTTCGAGTAGATGAGAACCATGTTCGCGAAAATAAGATGCAAATGAATTCCTTTGACGCTCGACAATTCTGGGCACAAAGTTGGTAGCATAAATCTGTCCATGAGGATGAGGATTTGAAACACCTATTACTTTACCTTTATTTTCAAAAATCAAAACATTTTCGATTTTTTCGTTTTTCGAAAGGGTTTCATATTCAGTCTTCCACAAGCGAACAACAGCTTCGACTTCGTCGAGTGGTAAATCGGCTAAAGTCGCATTATGTTTTGGTGTATAACAAATTACTCTACAAGTACCGTGAACGGGTTCAACTTTTTGAAATCTACTATCTGAATAAACATCGGGGGCATCGAACGAAAAAGAAGCAAAATCGTTTGTAAAAGCCCAAGGACCTGTGTATTCTGGATTTTTTATTCCAGAAGCTCTAACTACCCCTGGACATAAATAACACTTTGGATCAAATTCCGGCTCGGCTGCCTCCGAAGCTTTTACTGTTTCTCCCGACCAAGGACGCTCGCTTGTAACTGCAGCCAAAATAACCCATTCCTGTAATAAGGGGTGCCATCTTCTTTCCCATTTACCAACCAAATTCATAACATTTCTATTTTGTTTTTAAATGAAATAAATATATTTTTCGCCAGCAAAATTATTATTTTTTTTGTAAAAAGTGTCTAATATACATTTATCGCATAAATATTTTGATATCTAATGAAAAAGGGATATATCTTTTTTTCAAATGCAATATATTTCTATCTTCTTTACGCAGTTTTTTTTGTACTCATAAGCGTTGTTCTTATGCTTTTTTCGAAAATCGAAATTCACCTATGGATTAATAAATTTCATAATAATTTTTTCGATCATTTTTTTGTATTTGTTACCCTACTGGGTGATGGATTATTTGTTTTATTTGTCTCCTTCTTATTTCTAATTTATCGAATCAGATACGGTATAGGGATAATATTCACTTTTCTTATTTCCGGCATTATTGCACAAATTATCAAACATATTACCAATGTGCCTCGACCTGTAAAATATTTCGAGAATGTTGCCAACCTCCATATCGTTGATGGGGTCAAAATGCTCACTTCTCATAGTTTTCCCTCGGGACATTCGGCCAGTGCTTTTGCTCTTTGTCTAAGCTTGGCTTTTATTCTAAAAAATCGTCTCTGGCAAATTCTTCTCTTATTAACAGCAGCTACAATAGCTTATAGTCGAGTGTATCTTTCTCAGCATTTCTTGATCGATATCTGGGTAGGATCGGCCATTGGTGTTGTAGTAGCTACTTTTTATTGGTATTACGAAGCTAAACTCCCATGGAAATGGCTCGAATTTTCTATTTATGAAAGACTAACTACAAGTAGATCAAATAAATTAAACAAATAACTTCAACCTATGAATCGAGAAAAACTTAAATTATCTGAAAAAATTGGCTATGGCTTTGGTGATGCCGCTTCATCAATGTTTTGGAAGCTATTCGGAATGTATATCATGTTTTTTTACACAGATATATTTGGAATTCCGGCAGCAGTAGTAGGGACCATGTTTTTGGTTACTCGAATTGGCGACTCCTTTTTCGACCCTTTGGTTGGTATAATTTCTGACCGTACCGAAACACGTTGGGGAAAGTTCCGTCCTTACCTTCTTTGGATGGCATTACCTTTTGGTATTATTGGTGTACTTACTTTTACCACACCACCATTCGATACCACTGGAAAAATTATATATGCCTACGTTACATTTTCCCTCATGATGCTGGTATATTCTATGATTAATGTACCTTATGCTTCGTTAATGGGCGTTATGACTGCCGATGGGAAAGAGCGAACTACTTTAGCAACCTATCGATTTATCTTTGCTTTTGGTGGCAGTTTTCTAGTACTGGGTTTGTTTCAACCTCTTTTCGACAGTTTTGGTACTAATAATCTTTTTCAATTTTCAAATCCAAAAGAGATATCTTTATCTAAAACCGATTCTACCTTCTCAGACGAAAATAAAATAATTGTATGGGATAATAAATCAACTCCCAACGAGGTTGTGCCCGTCGATTCTTTTATATACCTGACGGTCAAAGTTAGTACTCGTTCGAACGATGAGTTTAAATTAGGAATTTACAACACTAAAAATAATCAAATAACCTGGGTCACTTTCCCGGCAGGCAAAGATACCCTCGGATTGTTACGCGATGGTTCCTGGAGCAAGGTGCAAATCAATCTTAAAAGAACAATTTCATCGTTTTCTATAAAAGAACTTGCTTATTACCAGCTTGCTTTCAGTGGCTCAAACGAAAAAATTAAAATTGGAAAAGCTTTTATCCAGGAAATTAATTATCAGTACGGAACACAAAAAGCAGTAATTGTAATAGCCATCATAGCTGTACTGATGTTTTTGCTTACATTCTTTCTCACAAAAGAAAGAATTAAGCCTTTGGTAGAGAAGCCATCTCTAAAAGACGATTTAAAGGACCTTGCACACAATACTCCTTGGTTTATCCTTTTAGGTGCAAGTGTTTCGACTATATTTTTCAATACCATCCGCGATGGTGCTGCTGTTTACTACTTTAAATACTACTATCAGGGTAAAGGTGAAATATTATTTAACACTATTAACCTCAGCCTTGCCATTAGTACAGTATATTTACTTCTGGGCCAAGCAGCCAACATCATTGGCGTAATCTTGGCCAAACCCGTTTCCGACCGTTTTGGCAAAAAAAGCACATTTCTTGCAGCCATGTTAATTGCGACGGTTTTAAGTTTCTTATTTTATGGTCTCGACAAAACCAATTTGACCTTAATATTAATTTTCCAGTTTTTCATAAGTATTTCAGCAGGGATTATCTTTCCTCTAGTCTGGTCGATGTACGCCGATACTGCCGATTATTCCGAATGGGTAAATGGCCGAAGAGCTACAGGCTTAGTATTTTCGGCAGCTTCAATGTCGCAAAAATTGGGAGCCTCTATCGGAATTGCTTTGGCTGGCTGGTTATTGGCTCTTTTTGGTTACCAAGCCAATGTTGCTCAAACTATTGAAACACAGAATGGGATAAGAATGATGCTTAGTTTTATTCCAGGAATTGGGGCCTTGCTTGCTGCCATTTTTATGTTCTATTATCCTCTCAACGAAAAGAAACTCAAACAAATCGAAGAAGAACTCGAAAAACGTAGAAACTCATAGTTTTAAACATTAAACAAATAGGGAAAAAAGAGGCTGTCTAATTTAGGCAGCCTCTTTTTTATTATTCATTTACACAATGCACTTACATATTTAACACAAAAATATACCTTGCAAAAAAATCCACCATTCTGACAATATTATCTCCCATACAGAGTGTCATACTTTAAAATAAGTTAGTGTCATAAGGACAAAATTCCAATAAATTAGGACAAAACTCCAAACTATCTTTAGCCTCTACAGCTAAATTTGCTCAAGTAATCACACTAATTACTAACCAATTATTAAAATTATTCACACTATGAAAACAAATTTCTTTGAAAAACCGGCTACCAGCCGTAGAAATGTTAAACTATTGGGATTATTTGTTGTGGCTATGTTGGTATTTGCAGGCTGCTCGAAAGAAGATGATGCAGTTGTGCCTAATGCACCCAAAAGCCAATTGAAGGCTTACACTTCAGGCACAAACAATGGCTTCTTTTACTCTTTGTATTGGGAAGGTGGTTCTGCTAGTATTTCATTTCCAAGCGCATCACAATATCCTGGTAACTTTCAAATTAACTATTCGAACGTAAACGATGTTGTTGGTGGTAAAGGATGGAGTACCGGTGGTACCTTTACAGTAGGGTACAACATTGGATCTCTTAGCGGAAGCTATAACTTTGTAGGTGTATATGGTTGGACTACTAATCCGCTTATCGAATTTTATGTTGTCGAAAAAGGGTCTGTTCCAGGCTCAACAAGAATTGGCACCCTCTCGAGCGATGGACATACCTACACTGTTTATAAAAATCAACGTGTAAACGCACCTTCAATCCAGGGTACTGCCACATTCTGGCAATATATCAGCAACTGGGGTGGAGCTCCAACTGGCCAGAATGGCAAAATTACGATGGCAAATCATGTTAACTACTGGCGCAGCAATGGCGGACAAGGTTTTGGTAGCTTTAACTACATGATCTTTGGCCTCGAAGCATGGGGTGGTAGAAGTGGAAGTATTAACGCAACCGTCTGGAGACAATAAAGTCCTTGTTTTATTAAAGCCGGTCAAATATGGCCGGCTTTTTTTATGCTTATGTATTAAATAATTAATATATTTAACATATAACTACCTTTTATCGAAAGACTATGAGAATTCACCGATTTTTGTTTATTGTTTATGCCGTATTTCTCTATTCCTGTTCTCAACCCGAAGGTAACCTTGTTAAGGTGAAGGGGGGATACTTTAAAAACAAAAATTCTCAGTTTTACCGAAAAGAAATAAAAATAAACGATTTTTACATAGGGAAATACGAAGTGACTCAAAAGGAATGGAAAGAAATTATGGGTTTCAATCCATCACGATTTAAAGACGATAATCGACCGGTAGAGATGGTTAGTTGGTACGATTGTATAGAATATTGCAACAAAAGGAGTATCAAAGAAGGATTAATACCCTATTATAACATCGACAAAAACAAAAAAGATCCAAAAATTACCAATGAGTTTGACTCAATTCGATGGACAATAACAATAAATCCAAATGCAAATGGCTATAGACTCCCAACAGTTGCCGAATGGGAGTATGCAGCAAGCGGTGGACGTTTAAGTAAAAACTTCGAATACAGCGGTAGCAATAATATCGATTCGGTGGCGTGGTATTGGAGAAATTCTGGAAAAAAATTTCTGGATGGTATATGGGCATGGTCGGATATTGAAAAAAACGAGTGTTCAACCCAACCAGTTGGTAAAAAACACCCCAACGAATTGGGACTTTACGATATGTCGGGTAATGTAAGAGAATGGTGTTGGGATATACATCAACCTATTAATCCGAATGACTTACAAGGTCGAACATGGAAGGGCGGTGGCTGGATAGGAGCAGAATTCTGCTGCCTTATTACATTTAACGGGAGCCTCGAAGGTAGTGGAAAAGGTCCGGACCAAGGTTTTCGAGTTTGTAGAAACAAATAATCCTTTATACAAATTATTGATTGCTGAATTCTAACATAAAAAAATAAGTAATTCTGCAAGTTGACAGCCGAGAGAGGTTAGACATTTATAAAAAATACCTCCTTCTTTCCCTCTGAGGCAATATAAGAAGGAGGTAAAATGTAAAAGACATTACTTCCAAAGATCGATGTTTATCTGCTGTTCGGGTTGATTATTACCAAAAGCAATACCTACCTGGCGTGCGGCTTCGATACGTTGTTTTTCAAGCTCAACAGCCGAATCGAAA
>JAOAFU010000004.1 GCA_026416115.1 Bacteroidales bacterium
CGCCTATACACCGTGCGGGGGATAGTAGCCTTTTACCCTAATACTTTGCACCTGCCTGTCTATGTCCGCTTACCATACTCGTCTGCACCCCCGCCCGCATGGATGTATAGGCGGGGTTAGCGCCATGATATTTTTTTAATAACGGATAATATGGCATAGTATCTGTCACCATACGTACTGCAGAGGCACGGAAATATCCCAATGCACCGTTGCTTATATTTGTAGGAGGTGAGGCAGGTGTGGGACTATATACACCACCATCATTCTTAAATTGTAGTATTAAAGCTCGATAGTACATGTATATTTCTTTGGTTATTGAGGCCATAGTAATACTATATAATGTTCCTAAAGGAGGATATCCAACTCTCCATGAGTCGTATGATGCTCCACGAAAGATGTCTAGACCTTTTACTTCGGTATGTATATATTCATCTGAAAGAATTGCTCGTCCCCATACTCCATAGCTATCAAAAATGAAAAGATAATAATCTTTGGTATATGGGTTGTCCTTAAACCATATATGTGGAATGTAATAGTCGTCCTTTCCAACTTCGCCCTCTGTAAATTCATAGGTGACGGAGTCAATTTCTGGTACGGGAGACATGAAGCAAGTTGAACGATATTCTTTTCTTTGCCATTGGATAATAAGCGTGTATGTATTACCAACCTTTCCTTTGATTGTGTTAGTTTGGTAGTATCCCCGAAAATGTCCTTTCTCATTGGGCATAGCGCTTGTATCGATAATATTTCCAACACTATCCTTTAAAAAATAATAACTCGTATCGGGAGAGGATACAAGGGTATCAACATTTCCTTCATTATCGTATATTACAACCAGAGCATCGAGTACTGGTTCAAACCCATCTTCGAACCAATATCCGCCATGATTAAGGTCGTTGAGATTGATTTTTTCAAATGATGATTTACTTTTAGTAAGCCTTACATAGTAAGGTCCGGGTTGATCGGTTATTACTGCTTCGACTACCAGTTTTTGTTCTCTGCTTGATAGTTCAACTGGGAATTCATCAGTACAGCCTAACGTAATTATTAATATAAAATGTATTAGATATTTTCTCATAAAGTTGAATCTTTTAAAATGAGATCTGGTAAACTACGGTTGGTGTAATACCGAAAAGGTACATCATATACACTGTTGAAGATTGAGAGGCTGGACGAACGTATAATGAATAGACATTTTTTCGGTTGTACACATTGTAGATAGCAAAGGTCCATTGCGATTTTATGCGACGATAGTCATTTTCAGGATTTCGATAAATAAAGGCTATATCGAGTCGGTGATACCAGGGAAGGGCATAATTGTTACGACCCGAATAATCGAAAAATGTTGTTCCATCCACATAAAACATCCTTTCGGGGAGGGTTATATAACCTCCCGAGGTTAGCTTAAAGGTCGAGATTAATGTCCATTTCTTGCTTATTTGATAGCTACCAATTAAAGATAGGTTGTGTCGTATATCGTATCGGGGCGAATAATAACGATTTTGATTCACGCCATTTATCTGGTACTGTGTTCTGGCATAGGTGTAGGCCAGCCACCCGGTTAAATTTCCTTGCTTTTTGTCAATCATACATTCAACACCGTAACTGTATCCATGACCATGCAGTAATTGGGTTTCGATAAAACGGTTCATAAATAGGTCGGCATTATCACGATAATCAACGATATGCTGAAGAGTTTTATAGTAAGTTTCAAAAGTTAGCTCAAAGGCATTATCATTAATGGACTGATAATAGCCCAATACATACTGATTGCTGTGTTGAGGTTTTAGATAGGCATCGGGGGGTAACCATAAATCGGTTGGTAGTCCTACGGCTGAGTTGCTAAGCAGATGAAGGTATTGTACTGTATGCGCATAAGCCATTTTAATAGCTTGAGTGGTTGTGAACTTGAAATTAGCAGTTATTCGAGGTTCTATATTACGATAAGTATTGATTATCTGATTTTTGCTATAAACGAAACTATCAATGGGTAAGGTCATATTTTCATCGTAAGTAAAGACGGTACCGGGGCCTACATTCATGAATGTACTGAAGCGTAACCCATAATTAATGGTTAGCCAAGTAAGCAATTTTTGTTCGTTACTTGCATATAGGGCAGTTTCCCACGAACGTTTGGTTTGAAGAGTAAAAGGTTTGATGATAGACCTTACATTAGCAGGTTCAATGATACCAGGATTAAAGCGGTGATTAACTAAAGACATTCCCAGCTTAATAGTATTGCTTTCATTAGCAAAAAAAGTAAAGTCAGATTTTAATCCGGTCTCACGAATATTTGATTTCCAGAGAAAGTTACGAATATCCTCAAGGATGGTATATTGATAACGATAATCGCTATGGTAGAAAGTAAAATTAGAAAACCAACGTCCAGAGAAAATATGATTCCAGCGTAGGGTAAAGGTTTGATTGCTCCATTTAAGCTCATTCTGATTATTGAGTGGGAAGCAGTAAAATTGGTCTTGTCCACTATAGGAACTCAAGTAGAAATGATTTTTATCATTAAGGCGAAAGTTTGTTTTTGCATTTAGGTCGTAGAACCAGATTTTGTTCTGATCATTAAAGTTACGTAGCTCGTATATATTCAGCAAGTCTCTTCCAACTGTACCCCCCAGGAAATTAAGCATCTGGCCTGCATAGCTGTAACGGCCAGAGAATATGAATGAGGCTTTTTCGGTAGATAAAGGTCCTTCAAGGGTAAGACTACTGGCGATAAGTCCAATTGTTGCATTACCATGCAAATGATGAAAGTTACCCTCGCGCATGGCAATATCGACTACCGATGATAATCGTCCCCCATACTGTGCGGGAAAAGCACCTTTGAAAATCGACACATTTTTTAGAGCCTGTGTGTTGAATGTGGAGAAAAAACCCAGTGCATGGGTAGGATTATAAACCGGAGCTTCATCAAGTAGGATAAGGTTCTGATCGTAAGAACCCCCTCTGACATAGAGATTAGCTGCTCCTTCGTTGGCAGCCTGAATGCCGGGCATTAGTTGTAGTGCCTTGAGTACATCCGACTCACCCGTGGAGGTCGGCATAGTGCGAATGAGGGATACAGGAAGTTCATTTCGACTGGTATTAGTAGTTAATAAAGAAGATTTTTGGGCAGTAACCAACACTTCTTTAATTTCCTTGCTCACAGGTTTAAGTAATACATCTAATGTTAAAGATTTTCTGATAGAAATACCAAGCCTTAATGGTTCGTAGCCAACGTAACTATAAATAATTGTAAAACTGTCTTTGGAAAGATTTAATGAATAAAATCCATAATTGTTGCTAATGGTTCCTTGCTGAGTTCCTTCGATATAGACATTCACACCAATTAAGGCTTCACCTGTAGTTGAATCACGAATGGTCCCATGGATAGATAATTTTTGAGCATTGATAGGGAACAATAGAATCAGCTGAAGCAAGGTAAGGAGAATCATTCTTGTATCTAAGATAACATTCATTTGTTCTTTTTTATTGATTCATTCAACAAATTCAAAATTTCTTCAAGGTTCGATGAATTATATATTAATTTGCCATTAATCATAATAGTGGGTGTACCATAAATACCTGCCTCTCGTATTTTCATCAGGTTGTTCTCTAACTTTCTATACAAGTAGTGGTCATTATAATCCTGCCAGAACTGTTTTAAATCAAGTTTTAGCATTTTTGCAATTTTATGAATATCAGTTGAATCAAGAAATAGCTTTGAGGAACTAAAAATGGCATCATGAAATTCCCAGAATTTTCCTTGTTTTGCAGCACATTCTGATGCCAGAGCAGGCATAGAAACGTATGATCCGTAATTAACAAATCCAAAGCGGACAAAATCTTTATAACGGTAATATATTGAGTCAAAAATTCGTTGTTGCTGTCGACACATGTCGCATTCAAAATCGGAGAAAACAATAAATGAGACGCAAGATTTTAAATTACCTTTATAATGAACCAGGAAATCATTGGCATTTATAGTTGGACTTTGTGGAGGTTTAAGTAAAATTTTTACCTTATATACCTGCTTTAAAGAATCTATATATTGGTCTAACAAAAATTTTTTGTAATATTCTTGTAAAACATAGTATCCTTTTTTTGACTTAGTCTTATAAGTGTAAAGCCTTCCTCTGAATTCCGTAATAATACTATCGATTCCATTGGCTTTTGCATACTTAAATAATGAATTGCTGTCCATTTTCGACTGATAAATGCTTTTTATCAAACTATCAATTGTAATTCCTTTTTGGGTTGCTTCTTGTAACATAAGTTGTTTACTTATATAGTCTTCGAGAGCAATTTTTCGAATATAATAAATGTTATTTAAAGCATCAAAAAGTTCCTGCTGAATGAGTTTGTCAATTTCATTGTATTTTATAGGACGATTATTTATGAATGCTACAGTTTCCTCTGCATTCCTTGTACATGAAAAGAAACTCAAACAACAAATAAACAATGAGGCATACAATTTATTCATAATCAGTATTTTATTTATACTATTCAACTCTGCTCTATGTAAATCTATTTGATTCAATCTATAGAGCAGAGTTAAAATGTCAATAAATTTTACTCATGTATAGGGTGGTATTGCCTCCCACTTGAATTATGTTGTCAATTGTCGTTTGATCGTTAATATCTGTTTTTGTATAGGTCCCATTATTTTTATTGTATACATATTTAAAGCACCAATTAGAGTTTCTAGAATCTTCATCATCGGTATGAATATAGCCCCTATTTGCTCCAATACTTCCAAATACACCATATGATATGCCCAAATTTGGAAATGATGAATTTCCAAACGCGTTAACACTTGGATAATATAAGAATCCCATTCTTGTATTATATTCAAACCATGATTGACCATACCATGTTCCTTTAGGTATTTCTTTACCATCCAAATAAGCCCAATTAATATTATCATCATCTTCATTGTCAAAATATCTTACTATAGCACTTACTCCTCCAGGAATATTTCCTCCAAGATGAAGAATTGCATAATTTATTCCTATAATGTGCGTAAAATAATATGCATCAACTATACAAAACTTAAGATATGCGTTTCTTCCACCTGGAAGTCCACAACTACCTGTCCAGCCACCAGTTGATGAACTGTTTCTTGTATCTTCACAATCCATAAAGATTTCTATTGTGCTAAAGGTTCCGCAACTTCCATTTGCAATTACACCAGCAAGTCTTGAAAACGCTTTGAGATATGTGGTTTTCTTTGAGTTGTTTTTTTCTAGAGTTCTACGAATTTGGTCTTTTACTTCTTCACTTGCAAAGGTTTCTATTTTATTTTCACCAGGTTGTAAGAAAGTTTCTATTTTTGTGTCGCCTTCTTTATAGGCAGTTTCAATTTTTTCAATCTCTTTCGTAATGTTTTGTTCTTCTTGTTTGGTGCAATATGTTAAGAAAAAAGTAATTATAGTAAATAAATATAATTTCTTTTTCATAATGTTAGAGTTTAAAGATTAGACAATGAAATACTTAAAGATTATTCTTTTCGAGCAAAGCAATAAGTTTAAACTAATTTCCCCCTTCTTATCTATGGTGGCAAGCAATAACTGTCTAACAGTTTTAATAAATATGAAGCAGATAAATTTTTGGCGCTAACGGTTACGTATATGAAACGTTTGGCATTTCGAAGCACTTTCCTGTCAAGTTACAACTACTTTTGATACGAGATGAAACGCTCGATAACCCACTGACTGCCAAATGTTTTATATACGATGTTGGCAACAGTGGATTTTAGTCACATCCATTATCGTCAACTATCACTTGGAATTCTGCTCCTACTTTTACTTCAAAACCTCCATTTAATTCAAGTTCTTTTGTTTTATAAACAGTCGAACCATTTTCAATAACTTGTGAAGATGTTATCTTTTCTCTTGCTTGATACTCATTAAATCCCGTTGCAGAACCTGACAACGTTAGATTGTCTTGAAAATTTCCTGTCAAACTTGCACTATTATTTGTTAGAAATGGACTAATTTCATTTATAGAAGTCTGACAAAACCACAGATTATTGGCTTTTAAACCCTGACACATCACAGATGCTGTTTCTCCACCACAAAGGCACTCGGCAGGTACAGGATTCAATAAATTTGCATCACTCGCATTTAAATTGTGTCCGATTTCATGTGCTGTCGTTTCAAACATTTCTGTTCTAAACTCACCAGATGAATAAGCATAACTCGTTCCTATTTGACCTTTCCATGCAACTCCCCACCCGGAATAATCTCTTCCTGTAAACAAGTGTGCTATATCTCTCGTTACACCAGTTCTGTTTGCATTCCATTCAGTTCTGAATTCCCCCAATAAAGTTCCAGCATCAGTAGTATTTGTGTATGGGTCGCTTGAAGTAGTCCACACATTCTGAAAAGTAACGATAAATTTCAGGTCGAATGTTGATTCATAAACACCCTCAATTAAATTCAATACCGAAAAAATATAGCTATAAGTGTTTGCTAAGTTACTACCCATGTCTTGATAAAATTCAAAATCCGCCTCTGTTGCAATCTGCAAATAATATGTGCATAATGCCGCTTTGAGAGTGTTTGTGGTTTTATTTTCTATCGGTGCAATAAGAACATCTGTAACCACATCTGGATTATCCCCAGTAAGAATTACATCGGATTTTTCATACATAATCAAACTTTCATCTTTTGAGTTTTTAGTATAATCCTTTGTCTGTCTAATCATTACTTGCTTTTCATTGCTTGTAATTATACCCCAAAATTCATCTTCATCTATCGTAAAACGGGCGATTTTATTATCAGTAGTTTTTCCTTTATACGTATTGGGAACAAATGACTTATAATTAAAAGTCCCTGAATCAGAAGTATATGATGCTGTAAAATCAGAAGCTCTCATGTCATTCAATTGAAGATTAATTGACCAATCGTTTTCTTTATCGATAGTCAATTGAAAATGACATTTACCATAATTTTTAAGGCTGTCCAGCACTTCCTTTTTGTCAATTGAAAATGTTTTGTATTTCTTGAAATGCTTATCTAACAAGTTTTTCTCTGATACTGAAAGGTTTTTTTGAGAAACACTCGGTTTTACTTGTGCATTTAAAATGCCAAAAGTCATTGCCATTATGGCACTTAAAATATAATATCTCATAGCTTTATGAATTTATTGAATAAACATTTGTTATTGTTATCAATTATTTTTACGATATATGTCCCCTTACTTAAATTACTAGTGTTTACAACATATTCAATTGCTTCATTTCTTGAACTTTGGATTAATTGACCTTGATTATTATAAATCTCAGTAGTTAAAGGCAAACCAACATTATTATTAATAGTGATAAATAATTCTGAACTTACTGGATTTGGAAATATTTTAATATTCCTCTCTGAATTAGGAATATTAAATCCAGTTGAGAGTTGATTTAAAAAATCCGAGACAGATATTGTAGTATCCTGCTGTATAGAAGCTATTTTTCCAGTTATGAAGCCATTGGAATATTTAAGTATTGAATAAGCACAATGTATAGACATATAGTCATCAGGTTTTTCTAAATCATCGGGTATTTCATTTAAATCTCCAGGGTCATTACCTTCCAAATCCGTTTTTTTGATTAACATGTATAATGTATCATTATCATTGTACCATGCAGAATTTTCTACTCTAAAAGAGTTTCCATCGCTACACCATACCATAATTGTGTCTTCTTGAAGATTTTGTTTAAAGTCCTCAAGAATTTTTAATTGAATACCGTGATAAATGGTTTTCAACTTAACTCCTTTAATAAAAAAAACATCTGTGCTATTATAATTACTCGAATAATTTGAATTAAAAGTAATTATCTCACAGTCATTTGCCATAATATTGGTATAAATCATAATACCAAAAATTAAAATACTTATCTGTCTCATATTGTGTGTGTTTTGGTTTTTTTTCCATTGTTGCCAACGCTACCCGTGTATACGGCGTGGCGGTAGAATACCTCGAACCTAACTATATCCACCAACCAAAAAATTTGCTCCACCTTCCGCCATGCACGTATACACGGTGTTGTACGGCGTGTTTGTCGGTCGGTCGGTGGCAGGGCCTTAATCAAAGGTACAAAATTTTTGGTTACGTTGTACAGGGTAGTGCCCAAAATTTTGCCCCTGTCGGTGTCACCCGGTGGCTAACGCTTGGCTTCTGTTGCTCGGGGCCGTACTTCGTCAGTGGC
>JAOAFU010000020.1 GCA_026416115.1 Bacteroidales bacterium
GTTCTCGTACGATACCAGCACTAAAAGGTAGGAGTTGGTAACCGATTCGGCTAAATCTTGCTTTGATTTGGAAAGAGAGAGCTCCGATATGCTTCGGTACACCTTCGAAGTTTGTAGGCCCACAAGATAAGACCCACTAAATAATAGCTGGCTGACGGTAATATCAAGGGTCGACGAAGTTCGTAAATCGTCTAAGTTTGTTGGAGCGCCTGTACCGCCACTTCCCATGGCAGCAAACTGCTTGTATATTTCAGGAAGTGTGATAATGTAGCTATAAGAATACTTAGCACTAACTTGGGGTAGCCCGATGGCAGTAGTTTCCCAAATCTTCTTTTTTGCCGCTTCTACATCAAGTACCGAACTTTTAATAACAGGGCTATTAGCCAAGGCGTAAATTTTAGCCTCCGACAGCGATAATGCCAGTACACTATCGTTTGCAGTTTGAGAAAAAGCACCCATCGAAAACCATAACGACAGAAACAATAACAATTTTCCTCTTTTCATAATCTACTAACTTTCATAAAGAATTAATTTTTTGCAAAACAATTTGCTTTATAACGTTCATTTGTTCATCTGAGTCAACTCAGAAACATGGTCAAAACATATACCAGGATGAATATATATTAACTTTTTGGCAAAGAAACGGGCTTTTTGGCAGTTGAAAAAAAACAAATCGGTAAAATACCTTAAACAGGAGGGCGAAAGGGAGAAAAGCGTATTTTATTTTATGGTAAGTGTCGATGAAACAATAAAAAAATTATAATTTTGAGACCTAATTTGTTAATGCTATGCAGACTCTATCCCAGCTAAAACCCGAGCTTATTTGGAAACATTTTGAGGAATTGTGTAAAATTCCTCGTCCTTCGAAACACGAGAAAGGAGTAATAGAATATTTAAAGAATTTTGCCATTCGTCAGGGGCTGGCTTATAAAGTAGATCGTGTTGGAAATGTTTTGATTAGTAAACCTGCAACAAAGGGTCGCGAAGGGCATCCAACCGTCGTTTTACAGTCGCATGTAGATATGGTTCCTCAGAAAAACAGCGATGTAGTACACGACTTTTACAAAGATCCTATACGGCCAGTGATTGATGGCGAATGGGTTAAAGCGCAGGGGACTACGTTGGGAGCCGATAATGGTATAGGCGTGTCGTGTGCTTTGGCTGTCCTTGAGTCGGATAACATTCAGCATGGACCTATTGAAGCTTTATTCACCGTCGATGAAGAGACTGGAATGACTGGAGCTTTTAATTTAACCGAAGATTTTGTTAGTGGAAAAATATTACTTAATCTCGATTCGGAAGATTATGGCGAACTATTTATAGGCTGTGCAGGCGGTATCAATACTATCGCTACTTTCGAATTCAAGCAGGAGCCTGTTGAAGCCGATCACGTAGCATACCAGCTTAGGTTGGTGGGCTTAAAGGGAGGACATTCTGGTGCCGACATTCATCTGGGTAGAGGAAATGCCAACAAATTGCTTAACAGGTTTCTTTGGAATGCCGAACATTTTTTTGGGTTGAGGCTTTGTTCAATTCAAGGCGGCAATATGCGTAATGCTATTCCACGCGAAGCCTTTGCAGTCGTTACAATTCCAACATCTTTCGAAGACGAATTTCTCAAAAGTGTAGCCACTTTCGAACAAACATACCGCGACGAACTTAAGGGGGTTGAGGAAAATATTAGTTTTACAGCCGTTAAAACCGATAAACCTTCATTCTGCATCGACCAGGCTACTACAGGTAACCTTCTCGATGCGCTTTATGCTATACCCAATGGGGTGATTCGTATGATACCCGAAATGCCCACCGTGGTTGAAACAAGTACTAATCTGGCAATTGTTCAGTCGAACGAAAATACTATCGAAGTTATTAGCCTTTTACGTAGTTCTGTAGATTCGGCTAAACTCGACCTTTGCAATATGATCGAAAGTATTTTCGATATGGCACAGGCTAAGACACGCCACGAAGGGGATTATCCAGGTTGGAAACCCGATTTTAATTCGCCTTTACTCGCTACTATGAAGCAAGTATATTTCGATATCCATGGAGAACAGCCACACGTTAAAGTAATACATGCAGGTCTCGAATGTGGTATTATAGGTTCCATATATCCAGGGATGCAGATGGTCTCTTTTGGCCCCACCATACAATTCCCCCACTCGCCCGACGAAAGGGTGAATATTAAGTCGGTCGAATTGTTTTGGACCTACCTAACGAAGACCCTCGAGGCTTTATAGCTAATTTTAATTGACAGTTTCTTTATACCCAATGAGACTGACTTATTTCAAAAACAATACTTGCAGTGTGTGTAATGCATTGCTGCCAAAGATTGTTCGCATGGCCAGCAATTATAAATTGCCTTTAGAGATTTTGGACGTGAATGAACATCCAGCGCTAGCGGGGCAAAATTTAATTTTTACCGTCCCTGTTATTATTGTATTCGACGTGGATGGAAAAGAAATAAAACGTTTTGTTCGCAATTTTTCTGAATTTGAGGTTAAGAATTTTCTTGAAAGAGTGTTAAAATATAAACACGCTTAGTTTTTAATAATTTTTTCTTTCTTTACAACATTATGCCCGATTAATTATCTATTATTAAACAAGTTTACAAGTAGTGTACTAATTCAATAGCTTATTTATTCATAAGCCCAATTGTAAAATTTTACATTTTACTGGCAAAACGAATTAAGTATAACACGTTTATACAAAATTGCCAAAATCAATCTTTAATTGCTTATCAAAATAATATTTTTTTCTATCTTGTATAGCAAAAAAATAATTACAAGATGAAAGGTTTGTTGTTATTTGTATTTTGTTTTTATGCATTGGAAGAAGTTTTCTCCAATTACAATACATTTCCCGATTCTAACGAAGTAAAGAAGCTCATAAAATTAACAGTCAACTATACCGGAATAGATAACTTCAAAGCTCTCGAAAATGTAAATAAAGCTATTGAACTATCAGAAAAAATAGAGTATATAGCAGGCATAGCTGAGTCATATTACAAAAGAGCCATACTTTACTACTACATGGCCGAATATAAGAAGGCCGAGCAGGACCTTCATAAGGTTTTTGAATATAGAACTAAACTCAAAGATAGTAAAGGGCTTGCCGATGTTTATCAGATGCGAGGAATAATTTTGGATGCATACTATCAACATGATCAAGCAATAGAAATATTTTTTAAAGCAATAGATCTTTATAAAAAGATAAATGATAAGGATGGTTTATCGGCGGCATATGGTAATATAGCTATTTCGTATACCATTTTGAATGACTATGATAACTCAATCAAATACCAGCGAAAATCGCTTGAATATGCTTTCCAGCTAAAGGATTACGAAAGTGTGGCTATATCGTATTACGAAATAGCCGTTTGTTATGAAAAAATGAATGCACTGGATAAGGCTCTTATGTTTTTAGATAGTGCTGAATATTTTCATAACATAGCCGGCAAATTATCTGGTAAAGCAGCCGTATTAAATAGTAAAGGGATTGTATTTAAAAAGCTAAAGCAGTATGATAAAGCTTTAAACTTAATTAACGAGGCAATTTTAATAAATACCAAGTTGAATCAAAGGCAGGATCTGTCTTTGAATTTTTTAAACAAGGGAGAAATAATGATATTGACGGGCAATTATCTCGAAGCAATTCGCTATTTAACCGATGTAATAAGAATTTCGCAGGAAATAGCCAATTATGATGTCTTAGCCAATGCTTATAAATTTTTATCCAGAGCGTATAAACAATTAAATTTATTTGATAAATCGCTCGAATACTACGAAAAATATGATGCCTTAAAAGATACAACGACTATAGACGATGCAAAAAAACGTATGTTAATGCTTCAGGCTTATTATAATGATAAGCAAAAAGAGAACGAGATAGTGATACTCAACCAACAGAATAAGCTGAAAGAAGTACATATTAAAAGGCAGCGTTATCTTCTTTTCTTTAGTACTATAGTATTTATTTTCTTAGCTACCATTGCTTATTTATGGTACAAAAGGTATAAAGAAAAAAAGGCTTTGAATGCAATCTTGGAAAAACAATATCTCAAGATTCAAGAACAGAAAGATGAAATAGAAAATCAGAAAAAAAGTATAGAAGTTCAAGCGCAACAGTTAAAAGAACTCAACGAATATAAGACAAGGTTTTATGAAAATATCTCTCATGAGTTTCGAACCCCTCTTACTCTCATTCTTAGTCCGCTCGAGCAGTTAATCAATAATGAAAAAGACGTCAACATTGTTGGACTTTATCAAATTATGCATCGAAATGCATTGAGGCTAAAAAATCAGATTGATAATATACTGCAATTAACAAAAATAGAGTCTAACGAAATTAAATTAAATCTTCAGCAGATTGATCTATGCGAGTTTATTCCGGGCATCATAAATAATTTTGAATACGAGATACAACAAAAAAACCTTCATATCGAATTTGTTACAGATCTGAAGCAATGTTTTTTTATGGCAGACATTGAAAAGTTAGAAACCATTTTTTTCAATCTTATTGGCAATGCTATCAGACATAACAATAGTGGTTGTCGTATTAAAATTTCTCTTTTTGGAAACGATAATGTTTTACTTATTTCGGTAAAAGATAACGGCCAAGGCATTGACAAAAATTTAATGCCTTTTATTTTCGATAGATTTAAACCCCATGTTTTTGAAACGTCGGGGTTTGGTCTTGGTCTTAACATTGTAAAAGAACTTATTGAACTACATAATGGAAAAATAAGCGTTACATCAGAATACGGTCAAGGAACCGAGTTTATCATCGAATTGCCGCAATGTGGTAAAAAAGATGAATTATTGTTAGATATTGCTCAAATATATGATAATGAAGAAAAGTTGTTGATTTCAGAAGGAGATTGCTCAGAAAGATTCTCTGTTCTTATTGTCGAAGACAACAAGGATATGCTTAACTATCTACACTGTCAGCTGAGTACTTGTTTTGATGTAAAAATTGCCAGCAATGGCAAAGAGGCATTAGAAAAAGCTTACAAATATTATCCCGATTGTATAGTAGCCGATATTATGATGCCTGTTATGGATGGTTATGAAATGACTAAAAATCTTAAAAACGACATATTAATATCACACATTCCGGTAATTTTATTAACCGCAAAGACCTCGGAGCATAGTATAATAAAGGGTTTAGACACTGATGCAGATGAATATTTGACTAAGCCTTTTAAAATTAACGAACTCATCTCGAGAATTAAAAGTATGATTAGGAATAGACAGAGATTAAGAGAAAATTTTGAAAAAAATAATTTGATAATTCCTTCGGAGATTAGTGTAACCTGTAAAGACAAAAAGTTTCTCTCAGATGCTGTTAAAACAATCGAAGAAAATATGATTTCTTCAGAATTTGATGTAAATATTTTTTGTTCGAAGATGGGGATGAGTCGTGCCAACATGCACAGAAAAATAAAAGCTCTAACCAACATGTCAACTACAGAATTTATTAAATCGATTCGACTTAAGCGAGCTGCTCAATTGATCGAACAGAATGCTGGCACTATATCAGAAATAGCCTATTCTGTTGGTTTCGACAACCTGTCCTATTTTACCCGTTGTTTTAAAGACTTTTTTAAAATTGCTCCTTCGGAATTTAAAAAATAACAAATACAATCTTGTTAGTGAACAAGTATAGTTCCAGCTCACATGATTAAGCTCTATCAAAATGCCACAAGCATTTTACCTCTAAATTTTCTGCTATAATGCCAATCTTGCAACAATATGGATAAATTTTGAAACAATAAGTAAAAAAAATATCTCATAATATTTTTTACTTTGAAATTAAACCCTTAAAAGCTACTGTTATGAAATTCAAAAGATTATTCTGGTTGTTTTTTATTACTTGTTGTTGTTTCGATGCGAAAACCCAAAATGTTCCTTACTATGTTCCAACCAATGGACTAGTTGGTTGGTGGTCATTTAGTGGTAATGCCAATGATGAAAGTGGCTATGAAAAACATGGTGTAGTGAATGGTGCGGTTCTTTCGGCCGACAGATTTGGTTTTGATAGTTCGGCATATTATTTTAATAATGATAATAGTTTTATTAATTGTGGGGCATTTGATTTACACGGATTAACCAAAAACTCAGTTATGACTTTATGCTATTGGACATTCTCAGAAAATGATAGTTGGCCATTTATATATAAATATCATAATGGAGTTCCACATAATAGTAATTACGCTTTAGGCAACAATGGTGGAAATATTTTAATCACTGGGAATGGTACCAATGTAGCTATTCTTAATCCTACAAAGAAAGATTCGTGGATGCACATAGGGCTTGTTTTTGATGGTTTGAAGGATTTATTAATTATCTATTACAATGGCTCTTACGTGGGAACATATCCAATCAACTTAGCATATGGTGTATCAGATAGGAATCTAATTTTTGGACCTAGGTTCAATGTTTTCGATAATAGTTATAAAATATCCAATGGCAAGCTTGATGATATTGGTATTTGGAGAAGAGCTCTAACACCTTATGAAATCAGTAAACTTTATAAAGCATGTATAGTCAAACAAAATAAGCACATTTTTTTTGTAGGCGATACAGTAATATTTAAAGTTTATACTGTTTTATCTAATCCAACTTTTATTTGGCAAGCTGATTTCGGTTCTGGTTTTGTCAACCTTACAGATAATAAAAAATATGTTGGGACGAACACAAATACACTTATCATAAACAACATTAGCTTAAACGACGACGATCAACCGTTTAGGGTTATCGTCAATTCGGGCAATATTTCTGATACTTCAAAAACATTGCAGTTTTTGGTAAATTGTAAAAATATTGTTACAATTTATGATACTGTTCGTGTGAGTATTTATGATACTGTTCATGTGAGTGTTTATGATACTGTTCGTGTTTCTGTTTATGACACGCTTATCATTAAAGTAACAGATATTGCTCTAAATAATTTATTAAGTAATCTGAAAATATATCCTAATCCCGCAAAAACATTTATTACAATTGATTACGGAGATTACGCTTCATTATATGGCTATACAATAGAGCTTGTCTCTTCCAACGGGGTCGAGGTATATAAAACTCAAATTAATCAAAAATTTTCAACAATTTCAATTTCCAGTTTGACAAAAGGACTATATTATATAAAAGTTAAAGATTCTAATAACAGTTTAATTGAAGTGAAAAAATTAGTAATTCAATAAAAATGATATAAATCAAAGACTATGAAAAATATATTTTTAAGCATAATAATATTCATAAATGGTTTAATAATGGCACAGGTGCCGGTTTCGTATTGGAGCTTCAATGCTGGCAATGCTAATGATGAGGGTACTGCCGGGATAAATGGCACATCGACTGATATACAATATAGTCGGGGTATGGATTGTGACACAGGAGCTTATTTTAATGGGGTAACGTCGGGTATTGATTTTGGCGATAATTTAGGCAATGTATTTACCGATGGTACTTTCAGCATAAGCATGTGGGTAAAGCCATATTCATATACATCTAATGATCAGTATAGAAGCAACTCGATGTTGATCCAGAAGTGGATTACAAGCGGATATCCGTATAATGCTTTTATTTTGTACATTTCGAGTTTTCAATCGGCCAATAAGTCGCTAAGTTTTCCGGCACCTGAGCTCAACAAGTGGTCTCATATAGCAGTAGTGAGCAATTCGGGAGAGGTAAAGGTTTATATTAATGGTAAGATGGTGGCGAGTGGTAGTGGATTTAATTTTTATTCATGTAATAAGCCACTTATGTTGGGCAGCTTGCACAACAATCGGTATAAGTACTATGGAGGGATGGACGATGTGAGGATATACGATGAGGCCTTAAGTGACGGGCAACTGGATATCATATTGAAGTCGAACATGATGTATGGGCAGTATGTTGATGATAAGGTAGAATTAATTGAAGGAGAGGATACGTTGATAGGAGTAGAGCCCAAGGAGGGTTATTCATATTTATGGAATACCGGTTCGACACAGAGCAAGTTATTGGTCAAGTACGAGTCGGGCATAACTACCAAACAGCATGTCCTGAAGATTACCAGCAATACGGGCTGTACGTATACCGATACTATCAACATCAAATGGCATAGTTTAGGAAGTATTACGGCAGCCTATTGGGATTTAAACGACAGCACTGCGTTGAGTAAAAAGGCTTTAATAAATAAAGCCACTGTAGTAGAGGGGATTGCTTGTAGCGGAGGTTTTTACTTTGATGGTAAGGATAGTTACCTATCGTTGGGCGATACATTGAATGGGGTATTTACGGGCCAAGAGTTTATGATATCGGTATGGGCATATATAGAAGACACCTTTGATGTGGTGGCTAATGCTTATCCGATGATACTATCGAAGTGGAGAAGTAGTCCGTATGCTGATAACAGTTTTATACTTTGGATAAATAAATTCACCTTTGGAGCGCCATATGGCCAGAATAAGTATTACGAGATACAATGGCCGATGCCGGCTATGGGGATGTGGCATCATTATGTAATAGTGAAGAAAGGGAAGAAGACAGAGGTATACCTAGATGGTCAGTTGGTAGGCAGTGCCGAAGGATATAATTTGAATGCTACGACCTATCCTTTGGTAGTAGGGGCGTTGCATAATAATTATTATAATTTCAAGGGTAGGATAGATGATGTAAGAGTTTT
>JAOAFU010000045.1 GCA_026416115.1 Bacteroidales bacterium
ACTTACGAAAAAAACGAACAAGTTCTTGATAGTAATACTATCTTAACCTTTTTAGGCGATATCTCTCACGAGCTTCGAACGCCGTTGAATGGTATAGTTGGCTTTGCTGAGATTATCCTGAAGAAAAAAATGCCAGTCGAAAAAATACTCGATTACATCCAGATTATTTATTCTAATGGAATTTTTATGATGCAACTCATTAGCGATATTCTCGATTTTGCTAAGATTGAAACGGGTAATTTCAAATTACGTAAAAATTATTTCAGCATCAATAGGTTGATTTATGATTTGATAGTAATATTTTTGACCGACTTGCAAATAAGAAGAAAAGAGCATATAGCATTGCTTTTTGAACATGGGTTGGCCGATGGTGCAGATATGATTGTAGCCGATGAGGTACGTTTAAAGCAGGTTTTAGTCAATCTAATATCCAACTCAATTAAGTTTACCGAGAAGGGTAGCATTACAATAGGTTATAATGTAAAGGGCGATTTTCTAGAATTTTTTGTAAAAGATACAGGTATTGGGATTGAAAAAGAAGCCTTAGATAATATTTTCAATCGATACACACAGGCCAATCGCAAAATAAATGCTACCTATGGGGGTTCGGGTATAGGGCTTTCAATTGTGCGCGATATTATTACGTTACATGGTGGTAAAGTATGGGTTGAATCTGAACCTCAGGTTGGAACTACCTTTTACTTTACCCTGCCTTATGAAAAAGGAGGTACCCCTTAGGCTTTTAATAATTCTTCATAATGGATTTCAACTGCCTAATTTCATTTGGAGCATCGGGACTTTGAAATATAGCACTTCCGATAACTGCAACATTAACCCCAGCTTTCAAAAGTGTTTCTAAGTTATCTGTGTCGATGCCCCCATCTACTTCTATTAAAGCTTGAGAACCCGTTGCATCGATCAATTTTTTTAGCTTAATTATTTTATTCACCGAGGATTCTATAAATTTCTGTCCTCCGAATCCAGGATTTACGGTCATATTTAGCACAAGGTCGGTGTAGGGGAGTATTTCTTCTAAAAGAAATACTGGCGTGTGAGGGTTTATGGCTACCCCGGCTTTAATGCCTCTCGACTTGATATGGGTAATAGTACGATGCAAATGAATACATGCCTCGTAATGAACGGTGAGGATAGAGGCACCGGCATCGATAAAGGCATCTATGTATCGATCGGGGTCTTCAATCATAAGATGAATATCGAGTGGCTTGCGTGCAATGGAAGAAATCATTTGTACGATTGGGGGACCAAAGGTAAGATTGGGAACAAAATGTCCATCCATGATATCGAGATGTATCCATTCGGCTTCGCTCTGGTTCAACATCTCTATTGTCGAACGAAGATCGAGAAAATTGCTATTTAATATTGAGGGAGACAGATAACGAATCATGATTGCGTATTTTTTCTAAAAGTATTTGTTTTTCATTAAAAATTCGCCAACATACTCTCGAATCCCATCTTCGAGGGATGTGAAGGTTTGATTGTACCCATTTGCAATAAGCTTACTCATATTGGCTTGAGTAAAATACTGATATTTATCGCGAATATCTTCAGGAGTATCTATAAACTCGATATTTTCGGGTACATTCATAGCACTGAAAGTTGAACGAACCAAATCGAGAAATGTTCGAGCATGGCCTGTACCCACATTGTATAATCCCGAGTTTTTTCGGCTATTCATTAGAAAAAAAATTACCGAAGCAACATCTTTTACATAAATAAAATCTCTTTTTTGTTCGCCATCGCGGTAATCGGGGTGATGCGATCGGAAAAGTTTCATTTTGCCGGTTTGTCTAATCTGATGAAAGGCATGAAATACAACCGATGCCATTCGCCCTTTGTGATACTCATTGGGCCCGTAAACATTGAAAAATTTGAGTCCTGCCCAAAAAAAGGGCTGGTTTTCTTGCTTTAGAGCCCATTTGTCGAATTCGTTTTTCGATTCTCCATAAGGGTTGAGGGGTTTAAGTTTTTCGACAATATCATGATCGTCGTTATATCCCATTTCACCATTTCCGTATGTTGCAGCCGATGAGGCATAAATTAAAGGAAGCCCATATTCTGCACAAAAATTCCATATTTGTTTCGAATAATTAATGTTTAGCCTGTCGAAAATATTTCGATCGAACTCGGTTGTGTCGGTTCGAGCCCCAAGATGAACCACAAACTGAACAAAACGATGGTTGTTTTTTAACCAATCGAAAAATTGGTTTCGATCGACTAAAGCAGAGTATTTTTTACTTTCGTAATTAGCAGCTTTGCGGTTTTGGGTAAAATCATCGACCAGAACGAGATCGTTAAAACCCTTTTGATTAAGATATCCCGCAAAGTAACTTCCAATAAATCCTGCAGCACCTGTTATTACAATCATATTTAATGGTTTGAGAAAGGTCAAATTTAACCCAAAATACCCATACCCCCAAATAGGATACAAAAAATACTTGGAATCCTTGACACAAAAAGAGGATTGACTCCTAAAAGGGGTGGTCGAATGTACTTATTACTAAATTATTTTACTGGTTAATAAACCCTACTTGTTTTCGGATATATTGCTCCCACTGCCAGGCCGAGAGGAGGGTTTCTTCGATTGTTTTTTGGGCTTTCCAACCTAGTTCTTTATTGGCATAGCTAGTATCGGCCCACACTTTCTCCACATCACCGGGACGTCGTCCTACCACCCGATAGTTGAGCTTGACTCCAGTAACCTTTTCGAAGGTGTGAATAATCTCAAAAACTGAAAGGCCTCTGCCGGTTCCAATATTGAACACTTCGAAATCTGCTTTATTCTTTTTATCGAGTAATCGTTTGATTGCAACTACGTGCGCCTGTGCTAGATCAACCACATTGATGTAATCGCGTATGCAAGAACCATCGGGGGTATTGTAGTCGTTTCCAAACACTTGTAATTCTTTACGAAGACCTATGGCTGTTTGTGTGATAAAGGGAACCAGATTGGCCGGAACACCCAAAGGAAGCTCACCTATAAGTGCCGAAGGATGTGCCCCAATGGGATTAAAGTATCTTAATGAAATAACCTTAATTCCAGGAAAAGCATGGACCGAATCCTGCAAAATTTCTTCGCTAATTTGCTTGGTGTTACCGTAGGGCGATAGAGCTTTTTTGATTGGTGCTTGCTCGGTAACAGGTAATTCATCGGGTTGTCCGTATACAGTGCACGATGACGAAAAAACAAAATTATAAATTTTATATTTTACCATTGCATCAATCAGGTTGAGTAACGAAACTAGGTTGTTTCGATAGTACAGGGTGGGTTTTAATACCGATTCGCCTACTGCTTTCGAAGCTGCAAAATGGATTATTGAATCGACATTCGGATACTTCTGAAAAAATGAGTCAACAGCTATTTGGTCGGTTAAATCTATTTTCTCGAATGCGGGTCTTTTGCCTGTAATTTTTTCAATCCCATCAAGCACTTCAATACGTGAATTCGACAAGTTGTCGATTATACACACTTCGAACCCAGCCTGTATAAGTTCAACTACTGTATGCGAACCAATATAGCCGACACCTCCAGTTACTAATACCTGTCCCATTTTACAATTTTTGTAAGTTATTATTAATTTGATGTATTTTTAATACGACCACAAATATAAGCGTATTTTTTACATTTATTTAATAAATTATTCATGATGATAGGGCTCGCCTCGTAAAATAGTACATGCACGGTATAATTGTTCGACAAGGATGAGCCGTACCATTTGATGAGTGAAGGTCATACGCGATAGAGATAAAACCATGTTTGCCCTCTGGTACATAATAGGGGAAAAACCATAAGCTCCGCCAACAATAAAAACAAGCCTACGTGTGTTGCGGTTTGTTTGGGATGTAATAAATTGAGCAAACTCGGTCGAGGTAAGTTCTTTTCCATTTTCGTCAAGTAATACAATAAAATCATTGCTTTCGATGCGTTTTAAAATTTCGTCGGCCTCTGTTTTTTTGAGCAATTCTTTTTCGGAAAAACTTTGTAAATGAAAATCACGTGTAACAACTAATTCGATAGGTATGTAATTTTTTATGCGAGCAAGATAAGTATTTATTGGCTCAATCAGGTACTTTTCTGTGGTCTTACCTGTGAAAATCAAAATTATTTTCATGATGGCAAACGAAATTAAAAATCAATTAGCGGTTAGTTAGGCTGCTATAATAAAGTAGCGATGTTTTAATATTTTTCTTGCAATCTCGCATAGGCAAAGATAATCTATGTTTTCGATTTACTTATGGTCGGCTAAATATTTGATTTGTGAATGATAGAACTATAAGTTGAAATTGGGATTCTAGATGGTAGAATATTTTTGTCTTGTTGATAACAAATTTTAAAATAAATAATTAACTTAGTTTTGTAGGATTTATAATTAGTTCAGTTTAGAAATAGTAGAAGAATTTAAACGAAATTGATTACTTTTCATCTATGGAGTTTTGACTTATATAGCTAACTCTGTCATGGGTTCGGGTTTAGTCAGGAGTATCGGAGATACTTGTATGGGCTCTTGGGCCTGTATGACAAAATGCTTTGGCATATTGTTTTATTTTCAAATATAGGACAAACACATCTAAAACTTATCCACTGTTATAGGTTTTTTACTACATTTTCTACCGATAGGTAGCAATAAATTTTATTATTTTGCAAAGTAAATAAATCCTAAAACTAATACCCTTCAAATCATGAAACTATTAATAAATGGGTTCTTTATCTTGATGATGGCATTTATACAACCTTCGACCAAAGTGCCTGATGGGGTTAAAGAG
>JAOAFU010000166.1 GCA_026416115.1 Bacteroidales bacterium
TTACCTCTCGAAATCTTTGCATACACTAAGGACAAAGATTTGAACCGTTTCGAATCGATTCAGTCAGAAATTTTTGAGTATATAATAGCTACCGTACCCTCTTTCGACCTTGCTATTTATCAGCGTGCCTGACACGAACGACATTCGAACCTTAGCAACACAGGCAGATGATCGCTGAAACCACCAAGGTACTTCATGCCATTGTAAGTACGCAAAGGTTTTTTAGTACCAAATTTCTCATCGTCAGTTAGTAAAAAAGGGGGGGCAAATATTTCGGCCCTACTTACCATACAATACTTTTGTTTATTTTTATTTGAAACAAAAGACTGTGAAGTAATTATTTGATCAATAATAATCCATTGATTTTTAAATTTATATGTACCTATCCATTTCGAGTTCTTTATCCACTCTGTACTCCAATTATACAAACGAAAAGGATCGGAATTTTGAGCGCTTCCTTCAGCCTTAAGATATTTGACGATACTCGTATTATGAGGCTCGTCGTTAAAATCGCCCATAATGATAATTCGGGCTAAGATATTCTTCTTAAGAATTGAATCGACTTTCGAACGCAAAACTTTTGCAACAATAATTCTGTTTTCTTCTTTATTTTCGCTGCTTGCATTAGATCGCCTCGATGGCCAGTGATTATAGAAAACATGAAGGGTATCGGATGAACAAAGTATTCCCTTTAAGTAAAGGATATCGCGCGTTCTAAATCTGTCTTTAAGCTTCTCATCGTTACCCACCCTATAGTAAGTAAAGTAAAGCAGACGAAATCTTTCGGGCCAATACAATGCACCAATATCGATACCTCGAGGGTCGGGCGAATCGTGATGTATAATCTTATAGCCGAAACGTACAAGTCCTGTTTTGTTTACCAACTGGCTTAGTACAAAAGCATTTTCAACTTCGGCCAACCCAATTACTGCAGGTGGTTCCTCGCCAGTGGCCAAAATAACTTTACTTATGTTTTCGAGCTTCTTTCGATACTTTTCCCAAGTCCAATTTCGTCGCGAATTAGGTAAATATTCATTGTCGCTAGTGTTAGGATCGTCTAAAGGATCGAATAGATTTTCGCAGTTATAAAACATCACCGTCTGAGCAACAGAAACATTTGAGCAAAAAATAAGGCTGCCCCATAACATCAATACAATTTCCGCTAACGAAAATCGTGCAGATTTCATTTTTATTATTGATTTGGATAATACTCGTATGCACCCATATCGGGAGCATCGTCGTATATTCGACTTTTACCACTAAGATCGATGGGATACTCGGATGCTATTGAAAAACTACCCGATTCACGGGCGGGCGATGACTTATTCAGCCGAAAATCGTAGTAGTAATTTTCTAAATCAATTTTTTGAAATATACTAGCACTTTCTTTGTCGCTAATTTTGGATTTAACAAATCGGTTAGAACCCGAAGAAGAGATCAAATCATTTGTTCCTTTTATCAGACAATGATCAAAAATATATTCAAAAGCATGATTGTTTGAAGATACAAGTTTTATTGATGTTTCAATCTCGCCATATAAAATGCAGTTAGCAAATTCTGCTTTCTCGAGTTCACCATAAAATATTTTACGTGTATTTTCTTTTCCAGGCAAGGTATCGGCAACCAGATAATTTGAAAGATAGAGCGCATAGCCACTTTTAACGCCAAACGAAGGGTAAGCAGCAAAAGTGCAATGATAAAAGCTATAATTTCCGCCCATGGCAATCATCAAACTTGCCCATTCGCCCTGAGCAAACACACAATTCCAAGCTTTAATTTTAGCCCCAGTAGCAAATAAAGCAGAGGTATAGTGATTATAGACCCTACTGTTTGAAATTTCTAGCTCAGCTTTACCCGGTTGATTATAAATTCCTACGACCAGACCAAAGGTTGCATTGCGAATAATGGCATATTCAATACGATTGCCTCGACTCGAGTTAGCAAATCGAATTCCCTCCCATTGACCAGGTATTTTGTCGTAAGGAACAGGAGGTGCATAATTAGACTTATCGAGCCTATCGCCTCTAAAAATAACTGGATTTTCATAAGTTCCATTCACCTGAAGCGTACCGTAAACACCCATCCATGCTTTGTTATGGAAATAAATTGTACAACCAGCTGCGATAGTTAACACTTGATTACTGTCGACGATTGCTGACCCGTAAATTAAATAAGGTTTATCGTTATACCAGGTTTGCGTTGTTAACACACTATCTCGGATAAGATGAACATCTTGTCCCCAGGCGAGAAGCTTAATACTTTTACTAGAATTGGTACCTGTCATCACCACTATCGAGTCTTCGATCAACAAAGGTGATAGCTGATTAGTTGGGTCGACTTTTACTTGAGCAAAACCAAAAATACTATCGCCCGGCTCAATTCTGACATTTTGTATGGTGTTGCCCGATATTCCATCGATATTAATCACAAAAGGAGAATTCGAATTACCAATATAAATTTGAGGTATAACTATTGCTTTCCTGTTAGGATTATATATTTTAAATCTTCGTGTAGCACTTCCAATAGATGTAAAAACAGTATCAAACATCACAGTATCGGTCGAAAACCGTACTTCGATATTTTCGCTCGTTAACAACTCTTCCTTCTGACAACCTTGTATAATTACAATAGTCAAGAGCAGTAAAATTGAGAATTTATTCATGCAAGAAAATTTGTATTTTGTTGCGAATATAAGATGAATTGTGCGATTATTAACGACCAAATGGGTCATAAAATTGTATTTCCTTCATTACCTTTGTGTAAATTAAATGATATGAGATTTAGCAATTTTTTTACAAAATTTTTGATCTTAAGCTGTTTAGCTATAATAGGATGTAACCAGTCCAAAGAAGTACAACAACTTAAGATTCTTTATTACAATGAGTCGAAAGGAGTTGCCTCACTCGATCCGGCATATGCCCGAAATCAGTCAGTCATTTGGGTGGTCAATCAGCTTTATAATGGTCTTCTTCAACTGGATGACTCACTAAATATTCGTCCCTGCATTGCCTATCGATATAGTGTGTCGGAAGATGGAAAAGAATATACCTTTTGGTTGAGGCAAGATGTATATTTTCATCATAGTCCCATATTCCCCTCGGGAAAAGGCAGACAGGTAACAGCCCATGATTTTGTTTATTCATTTAGGCGTATTCTCGATCCCATGGTTGCATCGCCGGGTGCCTGGATTTTCGGAAAAATAAATACTCAAAAAGCAGAAGGAGGTTTTGAAGCAGTAAACGACAGTGTTTTAAAAATATATTTACATTCCTCATTCCCTGCATTTGTAGGTATCCTCACCATGCCCTATTGTTTTGTAGTACCCCACGAAGCAGTTGAGCATTTTGGAAAAGATTTCAGAAGTAACCCAATAGGTACCGGCCCTTTTTACCTAAAACGATGGGTAGAAGGCGAAAAAATGGTTTTGCTTAAAAATACACAATACTTCGAAAAAGACCAGTACCACAATCCCTTACCTTACCTCGATGCAGTGGTTATCTCATTTGTAGTCGATAAGCAATCGGAGTTCATGGAATTCATGTCGGGTAAAATCGATTTTATATCGGGAGTAAATCCCTTTTTTAAAGACGAACTTCTTACAGCCGACGGGGAACTTCAGGAAAAATACAAAAACAAACTCAATCTTTTAAAATCGCCATACCTTAATATTGAGTATCTCGGTATTCTGGTCGATCCTAATAAGCCTAATACAAAAAATAGTCCCCTAATGGATAAGAAAGTTCGACAAGCTATCAACCTGGCAATCGATAGAGAAAAAATGGTAAAATTCTTGCGGAATAACATTGGATACCCAGCCTATGCTGGATTCGTACCAAAGGGTATTCCATCATTCTGTGATACTTTCCCTAAAGGTTATCCCTATCGACCCGATTCGGCAAAAAAAATATTGTTGCAGGCAGGATATACCGAAAGCAAAGGCTTTCCAGTTATTACGCTAACCACTACATCAGACTATGCAGATATTTGCGAATACGTACAACACGAATTATCGCAGATAAACATTCCTGTTGAGATTGAAGTAACCAATGGACTTAGTTATAGAGAAATGCTTGCCAATGCCCGCATGATGATGTTCCGAGCTTCATGGATAGCCGATTATCCCGATGCCGAAAGTTTTCTGGCATTATTTTACAGTCAAAATTTCTCGCCACTTGGTCCTAATTACACCCATTTTAGAAATACTCAGTTTGATCAATTTTATATGCAAGCATTAGCTGAGAAAAACGATCAACAACGTCATGAGCTATACCGTCAAATGGATCAGATTATTATCGACGAAGCTCCTGTTGTCCCCTTATTTTACGATGTAGCTGTTCGTTTTACTCATAAACGAATCAAAAATATGAGACTAAATCCTCTCAATTTACTTGTATTAAAAAATGTCGATATCGATATCCATAAATGAAAAAATAAATTGAGGATCAGTAAAATATAATATTAAAACAACGATTTAAACTTACGAAGGATCAATGAACACTATCAACCATTTTTCTTCAGGGTAATTTAAAACAATCATTAAATTTGCGCAGGAATATTTTGAAATAGAAGCAACAGTGACAGAAAAAATTATTATTCTCGATTTTGGTTCACAATACACTCAGCTAATCGCACGCAGGGTTCGCGAATTAAATGTTTATTGTGAAATACATCCTTTCCATCGGATACCTCAGTGGGACGAGTATACAAAAGGATATATTCTATCGGGCAGTCCTTACTCGGTTCGGGATCAAGGAGCACCAACAATAGATGTTCTACAGCTAACTTCACGCTGTCCTGTACTAGGGATATGTTATGGAGCACAACTAATGGCTCATTTAGCAGGTGGAACTGTCGAAGCCTCATCGAGCAGGGAATATGGACGTGCCAATCTTTCATATGTTAAATCGGACAATCCACTGCTGCAAGACATTTCTCAGCATACACAGGTTTGGATGTCTCATGGAGATAGTATTCAATTAATTCCCGACAATTTCGAAGTTATAGCAAGTACCTCAAGCGTAAGAGTTGGGGCCTATCAAATCAAAAATTCAAACACATATGGTATACAATTTCATCCCGAGGTATATCATACTACCGAGGGTGCAAAACTTCTATATAATTTCGTAGTAAACATATGTGGCTGCAAACAAGACTGGACACCTGCTTCGTTTATCGAAACAACCATCCACGAGCTACAACAACAGCTCAATGGTGAAAATGTGGTGCTGGGGCTTTCGGGAGGAGTCGACTCTTCCGTAGCTGCAGTACTTTTACATAAGGCTATAGGCAAGCATCTTACCTGTATTTTTGTAGATAACGGACTTTTACGCAAGGACGAATTTGCTAAAGTGCTCGATTCGTACCGACACATGGGATTAAATGTTGTGGGTGTCGATGCCAAAAATATTTTTCTCGATGCACTGAAAGGCGTTACCGACCCCGAGCAAAAAAGAAAAATAATTGGTCGGTGCTTTATTGAAGTTTTTGAAGCTGAAGCTCGCAAAATACAGGATGTGCGTTGGTTAGCGCAGGGAACCATATACCCCGATGTTATAGAATCGGTTTCGGTAAATGGACCTTCGGCCACAATCAAATCGCACCATAATGTAGGTGGACTACCAGAAAAAATGCACTTAAAAGTTGTCGAACCACTAAGATTGCTGTTTAAAGATGAAGTCCGCAGAGTTGGGAGTGCGCTTGGCTTACCCGAACATTTGCTTCAACGACATCCCTTCCCCGGACCAGGACTTGCCATACGCATCATAGGCGATATCACCCCTGAAAAAGTACAATTGTTGCAAGAAGTTGATCATATTTTTATAGAATCGTTACGAGCCGAAAACCTGTATAACGAGGTTTGGCAAGCAGCAGCCATTTTGTTGCCGGTCCAATCGGTTGGCGTAATGGGCGATGAACGAACTTACGAAAGCGTAGTGGTTTTAAGGGCTGTCAACTCGACCGATGGAATGACTGCCGACTGGGCTCGTCTTCCCTACGATTTTCTCGCCAAAGTATCAAACGATATCATTAATAAAGTCAAAGGAGTAAATCGTGTAGTTTACGACATAAGCTCCAAACCTCCCGCTACTATTGAATGGGAATAATAGCTTGAACGAACACGATGATTAAAAAAATATTGTTGTTGAGTAAAAAAAAATTATAACTTTAAGGGCAGATGTTATGTGAATGAATTTGTGAGAGTTTTTAAAGGAATTAGGATGTAAGCTTGAATGAATCCATTGTTAAATCAACCAAAATGCAAACAAATGTAAATATAAACTCATGGAGTTATTGAGGATTGAATCGACCAAATTTACCCCTGGTATAGTACTGGATCCCCATACTCACGTTTTGGAGTTTTACGGTTTCTCTTTACCCGAAAATGCCATTGAGTTTTATCAGCCAGTTATCAAATGGCTTACCGCATATAAAAATGAAATACTAAATAAAAACAAATATCCAGAAATAAATGTCATTTTTAAATTTTCCTATTATAACTCATCATCGTTAAGAAAGCTTATAGAAATTTTTTCCCTTTTCAGCGAAATGTACCAAAAGGGAGTTCCTGTAACTATTTCGTGGCAGTACGATAGTGAAGACCCCTCAATGGCCGAGAGTGGAAAGGAAATTGGCGATATAACCAAAATACCCGTTACTCTCATTGCTTACAATTAATGTATTTATTAAAATTCCAGAATCATGAACAATATTTTCAGAAAAATAATAGCCGTTTCGACGGCAGTGATGTTTTTTGTACCATTCGTATCGGCTCAGTTTTTTAACGAAAATTCCCTAAAACTTTTAAGAACACTCGATTATATATACAACAGGTATGTCGATACCGTAAATCAAAAACAACTGGTCGATGCTGCAATAGAGGGTATGCTCTCCGAACTTGACCCACATTCTTCGTACCTGAATGTTGAGCAAGCCAAGGAAATGGACGAGTCGATGCAAGGTAATTTCGAAGGTATAGGTGTAAGTTTCAATATTTTAAACGACACTATTTTCATTATCAATGTTATTTCTGGAGGTCCGTCTCAAAAAGTTGGAGTCCAGGCTGGTGATAAAATCATCCGGATTGATGGTAATGTTGTTGCAGGTCAAAAAATTACCAACAAAGAAGTGATGAAAAAACTCAGAGGGCCGAAAGGGACAAAGGTTACCATAACTGTACTTCGCAGGGGGGTTGACGAATTGCTCGACTTCACTATCGTACGCGATAAAATCCCACTTAACAGCGTAGATGCTGCCTACATGATTAATAGCGAAACAGGTTACATAAAGCTTGATCGATTTTCGCAAACCACAAGTACTGAATTTGCTAAAGCAATCAAAAAACTGCTCGATCAAAAAGCTAAGAATTTAATAGTCGATCTTACCGACAACGGAGGTGGAGTCCTTAACGAAGCAATTATGCTGGCCGATCATTTCCTTGAAAAAGATCGACTGGTGGTATACACTAAAGGTGCCCATGTTCCTCGTCAGGAATTTAGGGCTACAAATGCAGGTTTATTCGAAAAAGGTAAACTTGTGGTACTTATCAACGAAAACTCGGCATCGGCAAGCGAAATTTTTGCCGGAGCCATCCAAGATTGGGATCGAGGAATAATTGTTGGTCGACGTTCTTTTGGTAAAGGCTTAGTTCAGAATTTATTAGACTTAGGCGATGGAACCCGTCTTCGTCTTACAATTGCTCATTATTATACCCCGACAGGACGCGATATTCAGAAGCCTTATAAAAAAGGACAGAACGAAGAGTACGAAAAGGATATATTATACCGGTTAAAAAGTGGTGAACTAACCTCAAAAGATAGTGTTCATTTCAGCGATTCGCTAAAATTTTATACCCTTATAAACAAACGAGTAGTATACGGTGGTGGCGGTATCATGCCCGATATTTTTGTCCCCATCGACACCACTAAAGCCACCAAGCTCTACCGCGACGCTTTTCGTACAGGGGCATTTAATCGATTTGTACTCAATTATGTGGATGTCAATCGTAAAAACTTAATGGCCCAATATCCCACTTTTGCGCTTTACAAACAAAATTTCAACGCACAATCGGTTTATCCCCAATTAATCGATTTTCTAAAAAAAGAAAAAATCGAAATTCAGGATTCGGATGTTGAAAGTTCTAAAGCAACCTTAAGCCGATTGCTTAAAGCGTTTATAGCTCGAGATATTTGGGAATCAAACGAATTTTATGAGATATACAATGAAGACGAACCCATCGTCCAGGAAGCTCTTAAAATATTGAAAGATTACGACACTATCTTAAAAGGTTCGTCGACCCGATGAATGGTTTCTCCGATTGGCTTTTAAATAATTGGATAGAGCTCTTCGGCAGCATTAGTGGATTAATCTATATCTACTTCTCACTACGACGAAGCATATGGCTTTGGCCAGTAGGACTGATCACCTCTGCTGCTTTTGTTGTAGTCTTTTATGAAGCGCGACTTTTTGCCGATATGGCATTGCAGCTATACTATTGCTTTGCTAGTATTTACGGATGGATTTTCTGGCTATTTGGTAAAAAACGTCATTACAAATCTGTCGAAAATAAAGAGTTACCTATCAGTCGTTTAACCTTTTTTCAATGGCTTATCTCAGCAGCTTTAGTAGTTATCCTAACGCTAATCTATCTACCCTTAGGAAATGCTTTTCATGCTTCATTTCCGATTGTTGATGGTTTAGTAACTGCAGCAAGCATAGTAGCTACATGGATGCTGGCACGAAAGATACTGGATCAATGGCTAATTTGGATTGGAGTCGATGCGCTATCAGCAATAATGTTAATAGCTAAAGAAAAATATCTTGCTGCAGGATTAATGATTATATACACTATTTTGGCAGTTTTAGGTTATTTGAAATGGCTAAAAGACTTTCGAAAGCAGAATGGCTAAAAAAATAGCAATATTGGGCCCCGAATGTACGGGAAAAACTACACTTGCAAACCAGCTAGCCGAGTATTTTAATGGAATATGGGTACCCGAGTATGCAAGAACCTATGTTGCTAATCTAAATGCCCGATACACCTTCGCCGACGTCGAACACATTGCCAAAACTCAGATTGAGCAAATTTCATCGGCAAACAATCTACAAAATTTTGTTTTTTTCGATACCGAACTTATTTTAACTAAAGTATGGTTTGAAGTTGTTTTTAAAAAAGAGCCGCCTTGGCTCGATGAAGCAATTCAACATAATAGCTTTGATCTTTATCTTCTTACCGATACTTCTATTCCCTGGCAACCCGATCCGGTAAGAGAGAATGGCGGACAAATGCGAGAATTTCTTTTTCAAAAATACGAATACTACCTTCGTTACTATAAATTCCCTTATGAAATTGTCAATGGTATCGGAGAACAAAGGCTTCACAATGCTATTCAAATTATCAAACGGTATTTCCGTCTCACATAATTTTCCTTACCTTTGCAGGCTTTTTTACTACAAAAAACTTTTATTCAATGGATAAACCCAAAGATACGTTAGTTGCTAAAACTTTTTACGGATTGGAAGATCTATTAGCCAAAGAACTAGAAGATTTAGGGGCAACTAATATACGAAAAGCAAATCGTGCTGTATATTTCGACGGGGACAAACAGATGATGTATTTGGCTAATTATCATCTTCGAACAGCTATTAGCATATTAAAACCTATCGATAATTTTGAAAGTAAAGATGAGAACGACCTCTACCAAAAGGTAAAAAATCGCATTGCATGGGATAATTATTTTACCAATAAACACACTTTCTCGGTCGAAGCAACAGTCCATTCGTCCGTTTTTCGTCATTCTCAATATGCTATACTTCGTGTAAAAGATGCCATTGTCGATTACTTTAGAGAAAAGACCGGCAAACGACCATATATTGATACCGAGAACCCCGATATTTTAATCAATCTTTATATATCTGAAAGACAATGCACCATTTCATTTAATTCTTCGGGCGAACCCCTATTTAAGCGCGGTTACCGAGTTGCAACTTCCATCGCTCCCTTAAACGAGGTGCTTGCAGCCGGTATAGTAATGCTATCGGGTTGGCATCCATCACAAAACTTAATTGATCCTATGTGTGGGTCGGGAACTATTTTGATAGAAGCAGCCTTAATAGCCCATCAATTACCCCCAGGAATTTTTCGAAAAAAGTTTGGCTTTGAAACATGGCCCGACTTTGACGCAGAAATTTTTGAAAAAATAACTAAAGACGAAAAAGAAAACGTTGACACCTCATCATTCTGCTCAATTATTGGCATGGATGTTGATGATAGTGCACTAACAAAAGCCCGGCTTAACGTAAAAAATGCGTTTCTAAATCCATACATCCACCTGAAAGTGGCCGATTTCTTTGAATATACCCCACCTTTCAGGGAAGGAGTGGTAATAACAAACCCACCGTATGGTAAACGAATAAAAAAAGAAGATATTGAAAATTTTTATAAACGTCTGGGCGATAAACTAAAAAAAGACTACACAGGATTTAATGTGTGGATTATTTCTAACAACCTCCAAGCTATGAAAAACGTAGGACTACATCCTGCAAAAAAAATTAAATTATATAACGGCCCCGATATCTGCACATTAAACTGTTACGAAATTTACGAAGGAACTAAAAAAACAAGTAAACATAAACCTTAATAGATTGTTAATAAAAAAACTATACTTATTAGATTATGTTTTTTAATGGAGAAAATACTCAATTAATAAACGTTTAATTTTAGTATAACTTGGATTTGGAAATTTAGTGGTAAATTTGTATAAACCCTTAACCAAACTTAAAACCACATATGTTTTCCTTACGAAGCCGAATATTATATACGTTATATTTTTTAATAATACTGAACCTAAACATCTTAGGACAAACCACTCGAATAAAGGGAATTGTTAAAGACGCTCAAACCGGGGAACCTATAGCCTACGCTTCGATATTCGTAAAAGGTACTTCGATTGTAACTTTTACAAACGACTCGGGTGCATATCTGCTCGAAACCAAACAAAAAATAGATTCAATTACCGTATCTTTTCTTGGTTATCGAAGCCAAACCGAAGCAGTCGAACGCGGTGTTACACAAATCATTAATTTTAACCTGCAACCCAATGTGCTGGTTTTTAATGAAGTAGTTGTGCGACCCGGCGAAAACCCTGCACATCGGATTCTGCGAGCTATTCAGAAAAACAAAAAAAGAAACCAGCTTCAGTATACTACAATCGAGTACAATCGGTATAGCAAGGTTCTTATCTCGCTTAACAATATTGACGATAAATTTAAAAACCGTAAGATCCTTCAGCCATTTAAGTTTGTTTTCGAGAATGTAGATACCAACAGCTATACAGGTAATGTATACCTACCCATCATTCTTGCCGAAAGTTCAGTAGATGTTTATCAATCGGTTACTCCTCCATTACGCAAAGAAGTTGTAAAGGCGACAAAAATATCGGGTATTCAGGATCAAAATATTTTAAACTTTTTTGGCGGGCTCGACCAAAGCTTTAACATATATAACGATTATATGGATTTTTATACCGAATCGGGCTTTGTCAGTCCAATTTCACGCGACGGACTACTCTTTTATAAGTATTACCTGGTAGATAGTGCCTATCGAAACGGACATAAATGTTACAACATTTCGTTCAAACCCCGTAGAAAACAAGAACGTACATTTTTTGGCGATTTTTGGGTAGTCGACACAGTTTTTGCCATTCAGCAACTTTCGATGCGGATAAACCCCCAGGCAAACCTAAACTTTATTACCGACCTCTATGCCGAGTATAACTATATCCCTTTGAACGATAGTACATGGGTAATTAGTCGAGAATTTGTACAGGCAGACATTAATCTTACCGAATCGAAAAAACTTAAAGGCTTGCAAGGGAAGAAAACCATAATTTTTTCGGGTTATAAAACTACCCCAACAATTCCGGAACAAATACTTGCTAAAAAAGAAGACATTATCGTGTCCGACTCGGCCATCAATTCTAAAATAATCGAAAAGTATCGCCCTGTTGCCTTGTCGACTAAAGAAGAGAAAACCTATACAATGGTCGATTCGATAAAAAATGTTCCTGCTTTTAAATCGACATATAATACAATCAAAACAGTAGTTGAAGCTCATTATTCGTTCGACAAGTTTAAAATTGGGCCCTATTTCTCATTCTACAGTTACAACAAAGTTGAAGGACACCGGTTCCGTATTGGGGGGGTCACGAGTGAAGATTTTAGCCAGCGCATTCAAGTAACCGGCTATGTTGCTTATGGAAGCGAGGATAAAGAGTTTAAATATTACGGGAATTTAATGTACCTGCTAAGTCGTCAACCTTATGTAAAACTCACTGCTCTTCATCGGCACGATGTAAGTCAAATATACTTAGCACCGGGTGAATTGTTAAACGAAAATATCGTATCTTCTTTTTTCAGAAGAGCCGAATTTACTAAGTTACAAATGATAGACAATTCAGCACTTTTGCTTGAAACCGATCTCCATCCAAATCTCTCTGCTCAATTTGCTTTAAGTCTTTTTAAAGTCCAGTCGAATAAATATATTCCTTTTATACGTTCAATCGATTCCTCGTGGATCAACCAAATTAATACTACTGAACTTACTTTAGGGCTTCATTACGAAAAAGGCCAGAAATTTTATAACACCACCTTCTTCCGTTATCGATATCTCAACGAGCGACCAGCAATCGATTTTACTCTAACCGGTGGTGTTAAAAATTTTATAGGTGGGCAGTACGACTTTTTAAGAGCCAAAATTAGGTACAGCCAATATCTTAAAACAAACCCATTCGGGTACAACAAATACTATATCGAGGTGGGCAAAATTTTTGGGACAGTACCAT
This sequence comes from Bacteroidales bacterium, assembly GCA_026416115.1. Lineage (GTDB taxonomy): Bacteria > Bacteroidota > Bacteroidia > Bacteroidales > DTGW01 > JAKPGM01. The sequence continues at coordinate 12,840 of JAOAFU010000166.1, forward strand.
GGCCTTTGCTCAATGTTTATAAAGGAAACGAAACATATGGTTTTAATTCAACCGCTTTTAACCTAATGAACTATTATGAGTTTGTGGCAAGCGAATTCGTAACCCTATCTACCGAACAACATTTTCAGGGCATCTTTTTCAATTACATCCCTTTTTTACGAAAGTTGAAATGGCGCGAGGTTGCTACTCTGAAAATAACTATGGGTAGTTTGGACAGTAAAAGTAAAAACCTATTTCTCTTACCTTCGTACATGCACGTAGTAGATCGTCCTTATACTGAAGTAGGCGTGGGTATTGAAAATATTTTTAAATTTATCCGCATCGATGCCATTTATCGAGCCTCTTATCAAAAAAATCCTAATATCGAAAAATTTGGTATCCGTGCAAGTCTACAATTTATTCTTTAGGTTCATGAACTTTATCTTAGATTCGATTGTTAAAGTCTTGATAAGAATTTATTGTGAAGATAATAAGCAAAATTCGATTGTTTTACTGGATGTTTTAACTGTAAAAACTTGAAAACAAAAATGTGGAATTAAGGTTATCGAAATTAAAACCAACCAAATATTTTTTCAATTCTCTTGCACAAGGGTGATATTTACAACCCAAATAATTTATTAACCATTTCTACTTTAAAAAATTTTTGTATAACCTTCGAAATATGAAATGGCTAATAATCCTATAAAAATAAAAATATTATTCTTGTGAAATTATTTTTTTATATTTGTTGAAGTAAAGTAACCTTATCCGCAAGTACTAACCTGGCACCTAAACTTATGCATTTTAATTTTGATGAGTATTACAATAAATTAAATGATGATGGCGAGGTTATATTAGCCTATCATGGTACAATAACAGCAGATGGCATAAATGGAGTGCTAGAGGCTGTGGAGTCAAAACTCGATGGAATGGGAATTGACCCCAAAGTTAAAAAGAAAGTATATAATGTATTGGTTGAAGGTTTACAAAATCTTTACCACCATATTGATGAACTGCCTCAAGATTTTGCCCCACAATTTGCACACAAGTTTGGTGTTGTAGTAGTTCGAAAAAAAGAAGAATGTATAAAAATTACTCTGGGAAATTTTATTAATGTTAAAAAAACAGCTTATCTTAAAGATAAAATTGACAAAATAAACTCCTTATCGGAGGATGAACTAAAAGATATGTACAAGTTTATTCTTAATCATCAAAAGTTGTCTGTTAAAGGCGGTGGTGGCTTAGGTTTATTGGATATGGCACGTAAATCGGGAAATAAACTTGGATATGAGTTCTTCGAATTTAATTCAGATTATCAATTTTTTAGTCTTGATATTACTATTAATTATGTATAAAGTATAAAAGCAGTGTGTTATGGAACCATTGATTATTGAAGGTACAGCAAAAACCCCAACGGTGAATTTCAATGCATCGGAAGGATTAATTGAAATTAAAGGACGCTCCATCCCCGAGAACTCTATAGAGTTTTATAAACCTCTTGTTGATTGGTTAGAAGAATACTCCAAATCGCCTGCGCCCCATACAACCGTAAATATTCAGCTGGAGTATTTTAATACCAGTTCGTCGAAATGTATTCTCGACGTATTTAAGAAGCTCGAAGCTATTTACAAAAACAAAAACGATGTGAAAATTAACTGGTACTACGAAGAGGATGACGAAGATATGCTTGAAGCAGGTGAAGATTATGAATCAATTATCCGTGTACCCTTCAATATGATCGAAATAGTAGATTAATATTAGGCTACATACACGTAAAACAAAATAATAATTCCTTTCGAAATATTTCTGATGCGATGCCGTAAAGGCATCTTTTTTTTACTATTGCAACCCGATTAGCAAAAATGTAAAATGCACTTCAATGCATTTTTGTACAGTTTTTAGCGCGCTTTTGTATGTTACAAACTATTTGAGTAGTAGAAAAAAAATTATAATAAAACAGCTATTTTTCCTTTTGTCCTCCCGGTCTCGATTTGACGATGAGCAGCCTGTATCTCTTCGAAAGAGTAGATAGAAGAAAGATGAGGAATAATCTGATTGTTTTCGAGCATTTGGGCAATAACTTTCATATCATTACCATTCGACTCAACGAGCATGGTATAACCATTTTTACCAGTAGCTTTTGATTTCTCGATAACACCGGCACTTTTATTTGAAGGCAAACAAATATAAGTTCCTCCCATTTTAAGTGTTTTCAAAGAGCGCTCGATATAATCTCCACCAATTGCATCGAGTACAAAATCGAGTTCTGAAATCTTATCTTCAAAATTAACAGTTTGATAATCAATAACTTCGTTGGCACCTATTGAAGATACAAAATCAGTATTTTCCTTAGAACAAGTAGCTACTACATAAGCACCTATCTGCTTGGATATTTGGACTGCAAAATGACCAACACCACCTGCTGCTGCATGAATAAGTATTCTATCGTTTTTGGAGAGTCGGGCAACCTTAGTCAAAGCCTGCCAAGCGGTTAAAGCTGCCAGGCAAGAAGCTGCGGCCTGCGTATGCGAGATATTCCGGGGTTTACGAGCCAAATGTTCTGCCTTACAAGTAACATACTCGGCATAAGCTTTTCCATGCCCAGGAAAGTTGATCATGCCAAAAACCTCATCCCCAACTTTAAACTCCTCAACACGAGCACCTACTTCGACAATTTCGCCCGAAATATCCCATCCAAGAATAATAGGTACTTCGGAGACTAAACGAGCATAAAGCCCAATGCCCATTCGAGTTTTAACATCAATTGGATTAATGCTAATAGCTTTTACCTTTACAACAACCTCGTCGTCGGCAGCTATTGGTTTGGGAATCTCATCAAATTGAAGTTTTTCAACACCTCCAGGCTCGGTTAAAATTACAGCTTTCATACAGCCTTTTACTCAATAACAATAAATCCATGCTCAATGTTGTAAATGTTCGAGCAGTATTTTCAGTCCGATAGCCATTAAAATAATTCCTCCTAAGAATTCAACTTTGTTACCAATGTGCTGGCCAAGTTTTTTACCAAAAAGCATTCCAAGCATGGAAAAAATGTAAGTTGTTGCGCCAATAATCAGTAATACCATCGGTATATGAACTTTTAAAAAGGCAAAAGTAATACCGATGACGAAAGCATCCATCGTAGTTGCCAAAGAGAGTGAGATGATCACTTTAGGATCGTTTATATTAAGGGACGAGTCATTTTTTTCATGGTTCCATGCATCCAAAACCATTTTAATTCCAATTATCCAAAGCAAAACAAAAGCTATCCAATGATCGATGGATACCACGTAATTGCTAATGGTTATTCCTAAAAACCAACCCAATAGAGGCATTAAAGCCTGAAAAATTGCAAAAACTATTGCAATACGAGTAGCTGCTAGAAACTGAATATTTTTTTCTTTGATACCGCAAGAAAGAGATACAGCAAAAGTGTCGAACGAAAGACCAATACTTACAAAAAGAACCGCAAAAAAATCCATTTTTATATTAAACGCTTGAGTTGAGCAATATAAAAACCATCGAAATCCGTTTGTGATGGCCTAATATGTTGTTCTTTAACAAGTTCAAATGTTCCCTTTTTTTTCTCGAGGAAACGTTTAATCTGTTCCTGATTTTCTGATGGTAGAATACTACAAGTGGCATACACTACTATTCCGTCTTTTTTCACAAGATCGGCATAGCTGTTTAAAACATTAGATTGAATTTTAAGCAGGTTATGAAGGCGTTCGGTATTCATTTTCCACTTAATTTCAGGATTTCGTCTAATCGAGCCAGTACCTGAACAGGGAGCATCGATGAGTACCCGATCGAAACTCTCTTTCATACGCTTGGTATCTTTGGTACTTTCGATTGCTCTGACTTCGACCATATCAACTCCGGCACGTGCCAAACGATTTTTTAGCTCAGCGAGCTTGTTTTTTTGAGTATCGAATGCTATTATTTTCCCTTTATTTTGCATTAAACTAGCCAAATGTAAAGTTTTTCCCCCTGCACCTGCACACATATCGGCTACTCGCATTCCGGGTTTTACCTCAAGAGCCATAGCAATTAGCTGCGAGCCTGCATCCTGTACCTCAAAATAACCCTCTTTAAACAAGGATGAAGAATAAATATTAGTTCTTGTCTTTATCAGGAGAGCATCGGGAGCACCTTCAACAAACTGGTTGTCAAAGCCTTCGGCTTTTAGCTTATGCGATAAATCGGTTGGTTTAATTTTTAGTCTGTTTGCCCGAATATAAATAGGAGCGGGCTTATTCATGGCTTTTAACTCATCCTCCCACTCTGCTCCATAAGCTAAAAAACCCATCTGGTCGAGCCAATCGGGAACAGAGTATCTTATTTTCCTAATATTCGATAAGGTCTCGAGCTGTGTCTTTATATATGTTGTATCAATGTTTCTTAACTGGGGTATTTTGGGTATTTCTAGTTGCTTAATTACTAGATAGGTACCCAAAAGTTGATAATAGTCAACTGGACGTGTAACAGGAAAATTATTATGTATTTCGAGTAATAAACGCCACCATCGAACTAATTCGTAACTTATTTCAACTATATTTCCGCGATCATACTCTTCAGTAACTCGATTGTTTTTAAATTCGTAGTAGATTACTTTATCCATCAGATGATTATTCTCCATCACCTTTCGGACTATCTCCACGATATGCTGTGCTTGCAGAGGAGTGATAACAATAGGCATTGTTTATTTTTTTTGCAAAACTAATGATTTTGTCCGTTTAACAAAATGAATTACTGCACTTAAAAGTTGGGGGGTGATATCAAAGAAAAACGAGGGGTATATGACTTTAAATTCAAATTAAGCAGAAAAAGGAATTTAAAATCAATATATTAAAAAACAAGGCAACCTAAGAAAGATTGCCTTGTTAAGATTATCATGAATGGATAAATTCTTACATCATGCCGCCCATGCCGCCCATACCACCCATATCGGGGTTAGCTTTCTTTTCTTCGGGCTTTTCGACCACGAGGCAGTCGGTAGTAAGAATCATACCTGCAATTGAAGCAGCGTTTTCGAGAGCTACACGAGCTACCTTAGTAGGATCGATAACACCAGAAGCCATAAGGTTTTCGAAGGTTTCGGTACGTGCGTTGTAACCGAAATCGTTTTTACCTTCTTTTACTTTCTGTGCAATTACAGCACCATCTTGGCCTGCGTTAATAGCTATCTGGCGCAAGGGTTCTTCGAGAGCACGTCTTACAATTGCTATACCCGTATTTTCATCATCGTTTTCGCCCTTAAGATTTTCGAGAGCCTCGATAGCACGGATGAAGCCTACCCCTCCACCAGGGATAATTCCTTCTTCAACAGCAGCACGAGTGGCGCTGAGAGCATCGTTTACACGGTCTTTCTTTTCTTTCATTTCGACTTCGGAAGCAGCACCTATATATAGAACTGCAACACCACCAGCCAATTTAGCTAAACGTTCCTGCAGTTTTTCACGATCGTAGTCGGATGTGGTGTTCTCGATCTGGGCTTTAATTTGAGCTACTCGAGCATCGATATTTTTCTTATCACCAGCACCATTGACAATGGTAGTGTTGTCTTTGTCGATGGTAACTTTTTCGGCACGACCCAAGTCATTAAGCGAAGCAGAATCGAGACGCATACCTTTTTCTTCGCTGATCACTGTACCACCGGTAAGGATAGCGATATCTTCGAGCATTTCCTTACGACGGTCGCCAAAACCTGGAGCTTTAACAGCAGCTATACGCAAAGAACCACGGAGCTTGTTAACTACCAACGTAGCTAATGCTTCGCCTTCGACATCTTCTGCAATAATTAACAAGGGACGACCTGTTTGTACAACAGCTTCTAGTATAGGAAGCAGGTCTTTCATGGAAGCTATCTTCTTATCGTGAATTAAAATGTAAGGATTTTCAAGTACAGCTTCCATTTTTTCGGTGTCGGTAACAAAGTATGGAGAAATATAACCACGATCGAACTGCATACCTTCAACCACCTTCACTTCGGTCTCGGTACCTTTAGCTTCTTCCACCGTAATTACACCTTCTTTTTTAACTTTCGACATAGCTTCGGCAATCAGTTTACCGATAGAGCTATCGTTATTGGCAGAAATAGTAGCAACCTGTTCAATCTTTTTAATATCGTCGCCAACAGTCTTACTTTGCTTTTTTAGATGTTCTATAACAGCAGCAACTGCTTTGTCGATACCACGTTTCAGATCCATTGGATTGGCACCAGCGGTAACATTTTTTAGACCAACACTAACAATTGCTTGAGCCAGAACGGTAGCAGTAGTGGTACCATCACCGGCATCATCGTTAGTTTTAGAAGCTACTTCTTTAACAAGCTGTGCTCCAATATTTTCGAGATGATTTGAAAGTTCAATTTCTTTGGCTACTGTAACACCATCCTTGGTAACATGAGGATGACCAAATTTCTTATCCAGTACAACATTCCTTCCCTTTGGACCAAGGGTTACTTTAACAGCATTTGCTAGGGCATCGACACCACGTAAAAGTGCCTGCCTTGCTTCAAGATCATAAATGATTTCTTTTGCCATATCTGATTATTTTTAAACGGTTTTACAAGAATAAATTAAATTATTGCTAATACATCACTCTGACGCATCATAAGGTAATCCTTACCATCGATGCTTATTTCGGTACCTGCATATTTTCCGTAGAGAACTTCGTCGCCAACTTTTAATTCCATGGGTTCATCTTTAGTTCCTGCACCAACTGCAACAACTTTTCCGCGCTGAGGTTTTTCTTTTGCGGTGTCGGGAATGATAATACCACTTGCAGTCTTCTGTTCTGCTGCCATAGGTTCAATCAGAACCCGGTCGGCTAACGGTTTTATTTTTACTTCTGCCATATTTGAATGATTTTTATTTGGGTTAAACATTTAATAGCACATGTTTCGACGTTGGGGGTATACTCAGAAACCATGCCAAATATCCCGACACCTCAAAATTGCATTTTTTTATGACAAAATTTCAGGTCGTGATTTGTAACATTTAGTCAATCATACAAAACTGTTATTTTATCCTTGAATTACCATTGGAAACATAGGTAAACCCATTTCATGTAATCTAATTTTTGTATACATAAACCAAACATAATTGCTTTCTGGTATGATCGTTTACATTATGAGGATCCTATTATTTATAAAAATTCATTATTTATTTCAAAATATTAAATATTTCAAATAACTGCTATTAGATTTTTTATTGTAAATTTTGGATTAAAAAAATTGAGGAGGACCATGAATTCATCCGAGATAAACTAAACAACATGGTTTCGAAGCTTTGACTGGAAAAGATGAGAAATGGATTCAAGCAAGAACAAAAGGGCCTGGACATGGTTCAATAACCAGAGCTATCTATACAAGAAAAATTCTAATTAAAGAAATTATCAAATTATGAAAATTCAAATAACACGATATTAATAATAAACTGTCGGTAGAAGATGCCGACAGTTTAGATATATAATTTTGAAAACTAAAATCAGGGTTGTTGTTCGGGCTGCTGCTGAGTAGGCTGATTTTGCTGCGGAGCAGGAATACGTGGGGTATTATTGGGGTTAATAACATTTTTAATCTCATCTTCGAGTACCGACTTCTGCTGAACAGCTCCGTGATTACTTTTTACGACATTTGCCAAAATACAAAGAAAAAGTAAAACCCCTACCAATGTCCAGGTGGCTTTTTCGAGAAAATCGGCAGTTTTACGAACTCCCATTATTTGGCTTCCGGCAAAATTGGCGGCCAATCCACCGCCTTTTGAACTTTGTGCAAGTACAAACAAAATAAGAATTACTGCAACAATAATCATTAATACGTATAAGAAAATCATATCCTATTCCTTTGGGTTATTTCTCAGTTTCTCTATTTCTTCAATTTGGCTTGCAAAGTAAGTGTTTTTTTCGGGAAATTTCAAAATTAATTTCCGATATATTTCAATCGCTTTATCGTAACTTCCCTGTTTTACAAGAATGCGCGCAAATGTCTCTGTCATAAAATCGTCGTGTTCATCTACACTGTTTGCAGAAATATCGGTTACTGGCGTCGTGTTTTCGATGGGTTGGGGTTTAATGTGAGGTAATTTTTCTAGAAATTCGTCAATTATAGCAAATTGTTCAGTAGCTTTTCGTGCAAAATTGCCAGTTTGGGGAATATTAATTTTCTCCTCTTCCTCTTTCAATACGGCTATCTCATCGTTATCAGCATGAGAAGTAGATGTTTTTTCGACGGAAGTTGAACTGTCGTCGAGTTCCAAAAATATATCACTACCCTTGTCGGCTATTTCAGAAACTAATATAGAAAAATCTTCGGTTGTAATATCGGGTTTAAGAATTTCAATTGAATCGTCGAGTTCAAACTCAACATCGGGTAAAATTTTTTTTTCGAATTCATCAGAAAGTTCTATCTGGTTGGCCTGGCTTAAAGTCTCGGATAGGGTCTCCTGAAGTGTGTCTTTATCTCGACGAGGCGTAAAAGGAGTATTGGAAGTATGGGGCGAAGTTGATTTTGTAACAACAGGCTCGTCGGACCGAGAAAATGTTTCTTCTTTACTGTCGATTGAGGAAAATTCGCTGTTAACAAAATCGAATAAAAGACGTTTATCGAATATATACCAAACATATCGCTCTAGCAACTCTTGATACTTTAAAAAAGAAATGTCTTTATAGTGCTTAAGAAGTAAAAAATAGGAAGGTTGAAAAAAAGGATATTCTTCAACAATTTTTTCGAACACAGGAAGGTTTTCCGGCGTAAAAAGTTCGGGGTGAGATAATATTTTATTTACTTCCTCTTTCATAATCCAGAGTTAGCTGTTTTATTACCAATTGGCGAAAGCTTTATTGAAAATATCTTCAGTTATTTCCTCAAAAATAGTTTTAATAAGTTGTTGTTCTACCTGATTTAACATTTGGGTAGCTGGGAAATCCTGATATCTAGAGAAATTGGCATCGAAATTATATTTAGGCTCGACATTGTTAACATATCTTACGCGAACAGTAACGGTTAAGCGGTTTTGAGCAGCTTTATCGTTACCCTGAACAGCCTGAGGCGTAACATCATAACCCACTATTTCTCCCTCAAAATAAACGTCACCCCCATCGGTCAGCATAGTCAAACGGGTTGAATTTTGAATTTTCTCCCTGAGCTTATCGGTAAGTTGCTGGGCCAAATAAGGACTGGCATTAGGCGCCCGGTTTTGAAAATAGCGTACTGTACAAGTTTTCACATCGGGTGAGATAGATGCCCCAGTTGTTGAGTAATGCACGGTAAAACAAGAGGATAAAACTAACAGGAGCAATATTAAACCGTAATAGCTATGTTTTATTTTAATCAAGGTCATATTCTTTAATTTTTCTGTAGAGTGTACGTTCTGAAATTCCTAACTCTTCGGCTGCCAGCTTACGTTTTCCATTGTGCTTGTTAAGGGCTTTAACAATAAGCTCCTTCTCTTTTTCCTGTAAGGACAATGATTCCTCTACAACCTCATGCGTATCTTCAATATGCTCTGCAGCGCGTGGTTTTGAGGTCACTGTTTTTACGGTTTCAATTTGTGGTTCAATATCTTCGGATTCGCTTTTATATAATCGATTGAAAGCTGATTGATGATCGAGATTAAAGTCTTCGATACGTCCGGTTTGAATAAGCCCGTAAACAAGCTTTTTCAAATCGTTCATATCGGCTTTCATATCGAAAAGTATTTTATAAAGTATCTCCCGTTCCGAGGCAAAAGAAGAAGCCGACTCGGTATCGTTACGACTAAAAAGTACCGGAAGTTTATTTTCAGAATAATTTGGCAAATACATTTTTAACGTTTCAGCATCGATCACTCGTTTTTTTTCTATAATCGAAATCTGTTCGGTAATATTTTTTAACTGCCTAACATTCCCAGGCCAGTGATAATTTTCGAGCACATGGATTGCCTCTTCGTCGAGGCTTATAGCGGGCATACGATATTTTTCGGCAAAATCGCTGGCAAACTTTCTGAACAGCAGATAGATATCTTCTTTTCGCTCTTTTAAAGCTGGAACCGAAATGGGTACCGTGTTGAGACGATAAAACAGATCTTCTCTAAATTTTCCGTTCTGTATAGCCGTCGGTATGTCAACATTAGTCGCAGCCACCACTCGTACGTTGGTTTTTTGGACTTTAGACGAACCTACCTTAAGAAACTCGCCGGTCTCGAGTACTCTTAAGAGTCGCACCTGTGTAGCTAAAGGTAACTCGGCAACCTCATCGAGAAAGATGGTACCTCCGTTGGCTACTTCGAAATAACCTTTACGACTTTCGTGAGCTCCTGTAAAAGATCCCTTTTCATGACCAAACAGTTCAGAATCGATAGTACCTTCGGGTATGGCACCACAGTTTACTGCTATGTATGGACCATGTTTTCGGGCACTGAAATGATGTATAATCTGGGGAAATATTTCCTTACCTGCACCACTAGGGCCGGTAATAAGTACCGACAAATCGGTTGGCGCAACCTGAACTGCAATGTTAATTGCCCGATTCAAAGCCGGATGATTTCCTATGATCCCGAATCGCTGCTTTACAGCCTGTAAATCCATAAACCCATAAAATTTATGACAAAATTAACCACAAACTGACAAAATTGCAATTTTATTTATCACCATCCTGTATTTTATAACTGCATTAACGATAATGTTTTAAGTCTCGCTGCATCAAATCGAGGTTCATGTACGAAATCTCAACCAAGCTCTAACAAACAATAAACCAAAATATTAAGCCCAAACCTGCTGTTAAAAATAATTCGAGGACTCTTTATTGTATTCTAAAAAAAGAAAAAAACACAACACTTAAAAAGGGTAATATATTTTTCGCTGTAATAAATGATTTACTCGTATTCCATTTCTGCTCAAATATGGCTGGAGATAAAATTATATAGAGCAGCTTAATAATATTCGGTCTAATTAAAATTTTTTTTTTCTTATTTTGCCTGCTCAATAAATCAATAACCGATAAAAAATGAGAATTACGCTATCCATTTATTTAGTTTTTATTTTACAGGCAAAATTATTTAGCCAAAATATTTTACCAGGCATTTACCAAACAGAGCTATATTTCCCAATGCTATCAGGGAAGAAGATAGCAGTAGTAACAAACCATTCTTCAACAATAAAAAACACACATTTAGTCGACACTTTATTATCGCGAGGTCTTAAAGTAAATAAAATTTTTTGTCCCGAACATGGTTTTCGAGGTCAGGCAGAGGCAGGTGAGCATATCTTAAGCGAAACCGATTCGAAAACGGGACTACCTATAATCTCGCTTTATGGAAAACACTACAAGCCCACTCCAAACGATTTAAAAGAAGTGGAGGTAATGGTTTTTGACTTGCAGGATGTAGGGGTACGCTGCTACACTTATCTTTCTACCCTGCATTATGTAATGGAAGCGTGTGCAGAAAATAAAATACCTTTAATTGTTCTCGATCGGCCTAATCCCAACGGTTTTTATATCGATGGTCCCATGCTTGAACCTCGATATCGTTCATTTGTGGGATTACACCCAGTTCCATTAGTTTATGGAATGACCATAGGGGAATATGCTCAAATGATAAACGGTGAGGGTTGGTTACGTAAGAACATTAAATGCAATCTTAATGTAATACCTTGTTTGCAATATAGCCACCATCAAAAAATTAAACTCGAGATTGCTCCATCTCCTAATTTACGAACTATGCAGGCAATTTATCTCTACCCTTCACTGGTTTTATTCGAAGGTACCGTAATAAGTGTAGGACGAGGTACCCCTTCTCCCTTCACCTGCTTTGGGCATCCCTTACTCGACAGTGGAAACTTTAATTTTATTCCTAAAAAAAGAATTGGTTCCCCAGCTCCTCTATATGCCGATACTTTGTGCATAGGTTTTAATCTTGAAAATTATACTTTCCCCACCCCCGAAAACTTTTTTACCATACAATGGCTTCTTTTAGCATACAACCACTTCCCAGAAAAAAGTCGTTTTTTTAATAAATTTTTCAACTACTTAGCAGGAACCGATAAGTTGAAAAAACAAATTGAAGAGGGTAAAAACGAAGATGAAATTCGGCAATCGTGGAGGGAGGATATAGAAAAGTTCAAAAAAATTAGGGAAAAATATTTGATCTACCCAGAATAGGTGTTCTATTTTTTATTCAACCAGCATCAAACCAGGATGATTTCCAGTAATACAAACACCTCCCGAGGGGGTTACCACAAAGGTATTCTCAATTCCTACCATACCGACTCCAGGAATTCCTTTTTTAGGTTCAACGGCAAAAGTCATATTTTCCATTAACGGCTCGTCGAATCCTCTCGCAATTACTGGCCACTCGTCGATAGTTAGACCTATTCCATGACCTAAAAATTTGACACTCCTGCTGCCAAAACCCATAAAATTTTGCAAAAACTCTTCGTCGAGGTTTGCAAAAATTTTTTCATATATCTCAGATAGTACATTTCCAGGTTTCAGTAGCTCAGCAATATGGTATTGAATTTCGACACATCGCTTGTGTATATCTATTGTTTTGCTGTCGAGGCTACGACCAAACATATAAGTCATCGTTTTGTCGGTATGATATCCGTTATAACCACAGGCTACATCGAGAAATATTAGATCTCCTTTTTTAAGCAAATTTTTAGGGCTACCCATAAAGGGCGAAGCAGGCGAAATACCATAATTACCACCAGGTCCGTCGAAACTAGTCGGATGAAGTGAGGCAACACCAAACCCCACCTGTCCGACACCGAGTTCGGTGTCAAACATCGAAAATCGTGTAACCCCATGATGCCCATGTTGAAGCAAAATTCGATATAATTCTCCAATAAGCTCAACTTCGCTCATACCCTCTCTAAAAACCTTTACAACCGAGTCCTCGAGCACAAAGCGATGAATAGCTCCCGATTGTCGCATCTGTGCTAATTCATATTCCGACTTTACTGCTCTAACTTTAGAGACCTGAAGGTCTAAAGATTTTACCTTATCAAATGGAAAATATTTGCGGAATCTTTCCAGATAGGCTAGAGGCAAAATTTCTGTCTCGACGAACAAGGTATCAAACGACTTAATCTGATGAAAAGCCGCAGCATCTTTAAAGCTACTCATAGGCATAATGTGGTCGAAATGCGATTCTTCGCGAGCCCTTTCATAACTACGACGTACCCACAACACTGGCTCTTGATCAGACGAAATCAGCAACATACCTTCTTGTCGAGTACCAGTAAAGTAGTACATATTGGTTTTGCTAACAATTAATGCATATTGCCAACCAGGATTTTCCTTATTCATCAGCTTTATAAATCGTTGCATTCTATTACGAAGCTCTTCTTTGGGGAAAAGCAAATCCATATTCGTTTAATTAAGAAATGCAAAAGTAGTAAGTTTTTCTGGGCATCTACAAATATGCCGAGAAAATAGCATGTTAAGTAATATCAGATTCAAAATTGTCCTTAAAATCGGATGAATAATAGTTTTAGCCATCGAAACCATCTTAGAGTAATTATTTTGTTGCTTAAAATAAATTCATCATTAAACAAAAAAATAAATTCACCTACCTTTGTTACCAAAACAGTATATATGCGTTTGGAATGGTTTATAGCACGGCGCACTTTCGACAAAAAAGGCTCTGTATCCGCATCTCAAAAACTTGTAAGGATAGCTATCTTTGGTATTGCACTTTGTATAGCCGTAATGATTATTTCGGTAGCCATTCTTACAGGTTTTAAAAAAGCCATACGAGACAAAATGATAGGATTTGGCTCGCACATTCAAATTGTTAATTATGATGCCAATACTTCATTCGAAACTACCCCTATTGAAAAACAGCAAAACATAATTGAAGCGGTTGAATCGATAGAAGGTGTAAAACATGTACAAACTTTTGCAATTAAAGCTGGCCTTATTAAGACCGAGACCGATATTCAGGGTATCGTGCTAAAAGGCATAGATAATAAGTTCGACTGGACTTTCTTTCAAAATTGCCTTACAGTAGGTAATATCTTCGAAGTTAACGATACTGCTCCTAGCTCGGGAGTTATAATCTCTCATTATTTATCAAAATTACTTAAGTTAAAAGTTCACGACGAGTTTTTAACCTATTTTATTCAAGATCCACCAAGGGTAAGAAAATTTGTAGTGAAAGGTATTTACAAAACCGATGTAGATGAGATAGATAAAACCTTTATTCTATGCGATATAGCACATATCCAGAAACTGAACAACTGGCGACGCGATCAAATTAGCGGTTATGAAATAGCTTTGAGAGATTTTAGTCAGATAGAAGATTTAAAAGCTAAAATAAGTGATGCTGTTTCCTATCAAACGCTTTCGCAAAAATACCTATTAAAGGTAGAAAGTATCAAGGATAAATATCCTCAGGTTTTTGACTGGTTAAACCTGATGGATATGAATGTGGTAGTAATATTGACGTTAATGCTTGCCGTTAGCGGCTTTAACATGATTGCTGGACTCATTATTCTAATCCTCGATCGCACTCAAATGATTGGAACCCTGAAAGCATTAGGCGCAACCGATAGGAGCATACAAAATATTTTTTTAATCCAAGCTTTTCGGTTAATTGTCATTGGATTGATTTATGGAAATGCAATTGGAATTGGTTTATGCCTAATACAGCAACATTTTAAGTTGCTGCATCTTGATCCGGCATCGTACTATATCGAGTATGTACCAGTATACCTTAATGCAAGCTATATTTTATTGTTAAACATTGGTGCCACCATCGTAACTTTTGCCATGTTGCTAATACCCTCAAGAATAATTTCGCGCCTTAATCCGGCAGAAACCATTAAATTTGCATGACAAAACATACACAATGGACGAGACAAGATATCAGCAAAGAGGTGTTTCAGCCTCTAAAGAAGATGTTCACAGAGCAATAAAGAATATCGATAAAGGCATATTTCCTAAAGCATTCTGTAAAATAATACCCGACTACTTAACCAACGACCCAGCATACTGTGTTGTTATGCATGCCGATGGAGCAGGTACAAAATCATCCTTGGCTTACCTTTACTGGAAAGAGACTGGCGATATATCGGTGTGGAAAGGTATTGCACAAGATGCCCTTGTCATGAACATCGACGATTTACTTTGTGTTGGAGCCACAAAAAACATTTTACTCTCGTCGACAATTGGAAGGAACAAAAATCTGATCCCAGGCGATGTTATTACTGCAATTATTGAAGGAACTCATCAGCTCTGCGAGGAACTGAGCCAGTGGGGTATCTCTGTTTATCCAACCGGTGGAGAAACTGCCGATGTTGGCGATCTAGTTAGAACAATAATTGTTGATAGTACAGTAGTTTGCCGCATGAGGAGAGACGAAGTCATCGACAACGCACGAATCCAACCTGGCGATGTCATTGTTGGTCTTTCTTCAACAGGTCAGGCAATATACGAAAACCAATATAACTCGGGTATAGGCAGTAATGGGCTTACTTCTGCCCGTCACGACATGTTTACTCATGAACTGGCCTCAAAATATCCCGAAAGTTACGACCCAATTGTTCCAAATGATCTTATTTACACTGGTAAATTCAAACTCACCGACAAAATCGAAGGTACAAATCTCGATGCGGGGAAACTCGTTCTCTCTCCCACCCGTACCTATGCTCCTATAATTGCCAAAATTTTACCCCTTTATCGCGATAAAATTCATGGAATGGTTCATTGTTCTGGAGGAGCTCAAACAAAAGTTCTCCATTTTGTCGATAAAGTTCATGTAGTTAAAAATAATCTTTTCGATACCCCCATACTTTTTAATCTTATACAGCAACAAAGTCAAACCCCCTGGAAAGAAATGTATAAAGTTTTTAACATGGGACATCGATTTGAGATTTATACCGACCAGGATACTGCCGAACAAATTATTAAAATATCTAATGAATTTAGTGTTGATGCTAAAATTATCGGACATTGTGAGCCACACAGCTCAAAAAAACTAACCATACGCTCAGAACACGGCGAGTTTGTTTACGAATAATTTACAATACTCTACCCTATTTATTACAATTTTCAGTCTCACTCGCTATTAATATTCCATGCTTATACTATACAATTGGTTAATTTTGATCTATTAACAACAATATCCAATCCAATATGAAAACAATACTGAATAAGTTTTTAAGAAAACAGAAAAGATGGGTAAGTTTTTTTTACCTTTTCACCGTGGTAGCAGGAATTTCTAATTTAACTGGGCAATCATTAGGTAAGAAAGAAATAAAAGACGGATGGCAGTTCTCTCAAGCAGGGATGAACGAATGGAAACCTGCAACCGTACCTGGTACAGTACATACCGACCTATTAGACAATAAGGTGATACCCGACCCTTTCTTTCGAACCAACGAAAAAGACCTGCAGTGGATCGATAAAGTTAACTGGGAATATCAAACTGTCTTTGAGGTTTCGCCCGAGGTTTTGCGTGCTAAAAATATCATTTTAGTTTTTTATGGCCTCGACACTTATGCTGATATATACCTTAACGATGCTCCTTTGTTTTCGGCCGATAACATGTTCAGAACATGGAAAATTGATATAAAACCTTATGTAAAACAGAAAAATACGCTTCGTATATATTTTCATTCTCCCATCAATAAAGGTTTGCAATTGCTCGAAAAGCATGGTTATCGTTTACCAGCTGCAAACGATCAATCGGAAAATGGCGGCTTAGGTCCTAATGCAGTTAGTATATTTACCCGTAAGGCGCCTTATTCGTATGGTTGGGATTGGGGGCCACGTTTTGTCACCTCTGGCATATGGAAACCAATAGTGCTTGAATGGTGGAACGATGCTGTAATAAACGATGTGTACCTATTTCAGCAGAATGTAGAAGCCTCAAAAGCAAGTCTAATAGCTAAGATTGAAGTAGAAGCAATTGAAGCTGGAGATAAGACGCTAAAAATTATATCCAGTGGCAAAACATTGGTACAACAAAACGTAAAGCTTCAAAAAGGTAAACAAACTCTTGAACTACCGTTCAATATTTCTAAGCCCCGACTATGGTGGCCCAATGGGATGGGCGATCCTAATCTTTACCAGTTCGAAATTAGCTTGTCCGATAGCAAAGGTACCATCGATGTTAAAACAATAACTACTGGTTTACGCAAAGTCGAGGTTATCCAAGAGCCCGACGCCGATGGAAAAGGTAAAAGTTTTTACTTCCGCATCAATGGCAAGAAAGTTTTTGCCAAAGGAGCTAACTACATACCCAACGATGCTTTTGTTACAAGAGTTACAGCAAAAGACTATGAGAAGATTGTACTATCGGCAGTACAAGCCAACATGAATATGTTGCGGGTATGGGGTGGAGGCATATACGAATACGACATCTTTTACGATCTGTGCGACAAATATGGTATTATGCTATGGCAGGATTTTATGTTTGCCTGCAGCATGTATCCTGGAGGGAATGATTTTTTCGAAAGTATTCGACAGGAAGCTATTGATAATGTTAAACGTTTGCGCAATCATCCCAGCATCGTATTATGGTGTGGTAATAATGAAATAGAAGTAGCCTGGGCCGAAGGTTATGAAAATATGGGATGGGGTTGGAAACAGCGTTATAATGCCCAGCAGCGTAAAAAAATATGGAACGACTACCAACAAATTTTTCACAAAATATTACCCGATGTCGTTAGTAAATACACCCCAGATATTTTTTACTGGCCATCCTCTCCCACAGCTGGTGACGATGTGGCGACCTACGAAACTCGCTCGGGTGATATACATTATTGGGGCGTATGGCATGGTCTGCATCCTTTCGACGATTTTAATAAATATCTGGGACGTTTTATGAGCGAATACGGTTTTCAGTCGTTTCCCGAATTTAAAACTGTTCAGCAATATGCTTTGCCCGAGGATTATGATATTACATCGCCAGTAATGGCAGCTCATCAGCGTAGTGGTATAGGAAACCTACGTATCAAGCAGTATATGGCCGACTGGTATCGCGACCCGAAAGATTTCCCTTCATTTCTCTATGTGAGTCAGCTCCTTCAGGCCGAAGCCATTAAAACAGCAATATATGCTCATCGCCGAAATATGCCTTACGTTATGGGTTCGTTATATTGGCAAATAAACGACTGCTGGCCCGTAGCCAGTTGGTCGAGTATCGACTACTATAAACGATGGAAAGCACTGCATTATGCAGTTGCCAAAGCATTTAAAAACAGCATTATCATACCCTATCTTAAAAACGATACAGTTCAAATCTTCCTGGCTACCGACAATCCTAAAGGGCTTTCTGGCACATTAAAACTAACCCTCATGGATTTACAGGGTAAAATTATCAGCACTCAAGAATTACCTGTTAAGGCAAAAGCAAACGAAGGTAAGCTTTGTTATACAAAAGCAACAAATCACATACTCAACGGATTGTCGACTGAAAAGCATCTACTGTATGCCGAACTTATCGTTGACAAAAAAACTATTGCCGATGATATTTTGTATTTTGTCCGTCCAATGAAACTACTTCTCGAAAAACCTGAAATATCCTTCCAAATTCAACAGGACCAAAAAGGTTATAGAATAATACTCAAGAGTAATGTTCTGGCTAAAAATGTATTCTTATCACTCAAGAAAGCTAATGGATTCTTTTCTGATAACTATTTTGACCTTCTTCCTGGTAGAGAAACATCTATTTTTCTTACAGAAACAGAGCAAGGAATTGATATTGAAAAAGAGCTTGAGATTATTACATTGTACGACAGTTACAATAACTAAAAAATATAAGGGGCACAATTTGAGTGCCCCTTAATTTATTCTCATTTATCCAAATATTTTCTACGTAAATTCGATAAATATCTATCCACTATAGCACAAGCTTAGTCTGATAAACTTTTGCAGAACTTTTTACCTGAATAAAATACATTACACCTTTTTTACGATGAGGCAGATCTACCGTAAATGCATTGCTGCTATAAACATTTTTTGAAATAATAATACGACCCAACGAGTCGGCAATAGTCACCTGCCAAAATCGAGCATTAGCATTAGCAGGCCATGAAATGGTTAGTTTGTTTTTTTTGGCAATGACTTTTAAAGATTCAATATCTGAATTTTCGATCGACGAAGGAAGATTATCTTGCTCATCGGGTGGAATAGAATCAACCTCGGGAACGACCGGAGTATTATCTTTCTTTAGAACCACTAATCCTCCATCCGGAACGGCATCAAATTCGATGAAAATGGAAGTATCGCGTTTTACAATCCTTGAAAATACAGTTTGTTCATTTTGTTTGACAACAACCGAAGGCCAGTTTTGAGGAAGGATGCAGCGAAGAGTAAGCGATTGATTATAAAGCGAATCAGGTAATGTATCAACTATTGATAATTCAATTTGGTCATCCGAAGCAGATATAAGCGTAACCTGTGCAGCATCTCTTTCTTTAGAATATAACGTGGCTGCTTTGAAGGTGGTTACCCAATATTTGGCAGTTCTAGGTTCGAGATATAATAAGCTTTTCTGGAGTTCGGATGAGGGAATTGGCGAGTATCCACCATCGTTGTCGATACCATGAATCAAAAATACAAGCCATCCCTTCTGAACAGCCGCCTGTTTAAAATAGTTTTTGAAGTCAGAATAAGTTTTAACTGCACCCAGATTTCCGACTATAATCGAGCTTATATTGTAATAATCGGCAGGGGTAGCTTTTTCAATGTATCCCTGACAACCTCGCGCCGAGAGATAATTTACCTTAACGAGTGAATCATTTGATTTAACACAATAAGGATAAGCATGAGTTAAACATGGCCTCCCAATTTTCTGTTCAATAATAGCCTTTGATTTTGATAATTCAATATCCTGATTTTCAATATTAATCTGGCCAAAATTCGGATGACTCACAGAATGGCTTGCAATTTCATGACCATTTTCTGCCATAGCTTTTAAAACCGACCAGTTCGATGCCCAATTGGTTACCGTAAAAAGAGTCATCGGAAATCCTGCAGAATCGAACATAGGACGAGCCTTTAAAAACTGATTGGAGCAGCCATCATCAAATGTGTAACATATTGCTGCATCTTTAAATCCGTACCATTTGGCAACCTCTACTGATACATTTTGTGAAATAATAGGAACATTTATTCCAATTATCATTATTGCTGAAGCAAATACTCCTTGAACTTTCATACAAATTAATTTAATTCGTTTTTCGACAAATGTATTAATCTATGATAAAACGAGAGGTGAAAATTTTGCCTGATAAATAGGGATTTTTTGCCCCAACACACTTATCTGACATAAATTTTACCAAATTTTCTTCCGTTTCTTTATTAATTGAAGTAATTTTAAGACGTTAAAAATCAAAATTGAAAGACTATGAATCGTAATTATTTGCATACCAACATTAGCAGATTAATGACACATCTGAAATTTTTATCTCTAATTTTCGTTCTATTGATCACCTTCAGCTCTTGTCAAAAGACAACTACACATGAGTCAAAATTTATAATTCAAAAAGGAGTAAACCTCAGCCACTGGCTTTCACAAGATTTTGGGTGGGAACCAAAATATACCTATATCAAGGAATCGGATATTCAATTTATCGATAGTCTGGGTTTCGATCATGTCAGAATCCCTATCGATGAGCAGGAAATTTGGGACGAACAGGGAAAACTTATCGATCCGGCCGTCAAGCACTTACTTGCTTGCCTCGACTGGTGTATGAAATACGACTTGCGTGCAATTGTTGACCTTCATATAATTCGTTCGCACCATTTTAACGCCGAAAACGAAGGCGGTAGAAATACTCTTTGGAATGACACTGTGGCACAGCAACACTTTGTAAACCTATGGATCGAACTTTCGAAGCTCCTTAGTAAATATCCTACTAGCCATGTAGCCTACGAGCTTCTTAACGAAGCAGTAGCTCCTTCTGCCGACGATTGGAATAATCTTTTTGGTAAAGCGCTTGCAGCAGTTCGTAAACTCGAACCCACTAGGGTTATCGTTATTGGATCGAATATGTGGCAAACAGTTCAAAATGTTCCATTACTCAAGTTACCCGACAATGATACGAACCTTATAATTAGTTTCCATTTCTATAGCCCGCTGTTACTTACTCACTACAAGGCCAGCTGGACACCACTTAAATACTTTAATGGAAAAGTCTCGTATCCCGGTTTGGTCATTTCGCAAAAGGATCTTAAAAACTATACCGATACTGCCTCTGAGGCTGCACGAAACATGGTTCAGGAGTTAGCCGAACCATACAACAAAGAGCGAATGCGAAATATGATTAAGCCAGCTATCGAGTTTGCCAAATCAAAAAATCTTCCCCTATACTGTGGCGAATTCGGTTGCTTACCTACAGTACCGCGTACCGACCGATTAGCATATTATAAAGATCTGATTAGTATTTTCAACGAAGAAGGGATAGCCTATGCTAATTGGGAGTACAAAGGAGATTTTGGAATATATTTCTTCGATAACATAAAGCTCAAATCTCTTAACCCAGATACCGCCCTTATCAATATCCTTCTGGGAAAAAATAATTAATAACAACAAAAATGATTCATACAATCGACATAGCCCAATTGGCAAAAATGATTGATCATTCAATTCTACACCCCACATTTACCGATGATGATCTGAAAGAGAATTGTCAAATAGCTGCTCAATTTCATGTAGCTACAGTATGTGTTAAACCCTACCATGTAAAACTTGCCAAAGATTTTTTAAAGAACACAGATGTTGGGATATGTGCAGTAATAGGATTTCCCCATGGAAATAGTACTATTGACATTAAAAATAACGAAACGATGCAAGTGATTTCCGATGGCGCAACTGAAGTAGACATGGTTATCAACATTGGCAAAGCTCTTCAACACGACTGGGAATATATTGAAAAGGAAATTAGCCAGATAAACAAAACATGTGTTGAAAATGGAGCAATTCTTAAAGTAATATTTGAAACAGATTACATCTCCGACGATAGCGATAAAATATCGCTCTGTAAAATTTGCAACAGGGTTCAAGTTGGATTTGTCAAAACTTCAACTGGCTACGGTTTCACGCGTCAATCCGATGGAACGTATAACTATAGAGGTGCAACCGATCACGATCTTAAGTTGCTTCGGGCACATTGTGTCCCTCAAATTGAGATAAAGGCTTCTGGTGGTATCCGAACACTTGATGATCTTCTTCGTGTAAAAAACTTAGGGGTAACAAGAGTGGGAGCTACTGCGACAAAACAAATTCTCGAAGAAGCTATGAAATTGAAAAAAGTTTAAAGTAACGATAAAACTTGTAATGGCGAAAACAATATTCGCCATTACAAGTATCGTATAAAGTTATGGCATTAGCAAATGTCGATTGAGTAGTTTGTCGACGGGACTAATTTCTATAAACGAAGCACCAAAATTACTTCCATAGTTACCTGCAATCACAACTACTAAGTCGTCCTTCTCGAGCAAATTATGGTCGAGACAATAGGTAAGGGCTTTGTGAACAAACTCGTAACTATTTTTCGTTTCCTCGATATATTCAGGAAAAACCCCAAATGACAAGGCAAGCTCTCGAACAACCCTGCGGTTATAGCAAAAAGCAAAAATAGGTTTACGTCCTCTAAAACCTGACATATTTCTGATCGAACGACCAGTCTCAGTATCGGCAATGATTGCCTTGGCATCGAGTGTAATAGCTGCATCAACAGCTGTTCGGGTCAAATATGCCGATCGTTGATTACTCAAAACAACTAAAGGCACATCGTACATGTCGTTGAGCGACTTCTCGGCTTCTTGGGCAACCTTAGCCATTGTCTTTACTGCTTCAACCGGATACTTACCATAAGCTGTTTCGCCACTAAGCATAATGGCATCGGTACGACTAAAGATGGCATTGGCTATATCACTCACTTCCGCTCTTGTCGGACGCGGATGTTCAATCATCGAATGTAGCATCTGTGTTGCTACAATAACGGGTTTTCGACGTGAGATGCACTTTGAAATAATCATTTGCTGTATTCCCGGTATCTTCTCGTAAGGTATTTCAATAGCTAAATCGCCACGAGCCACCATTATGCCATAAACATAATCCAGAATTTCATCCAGATTATCAACGCCCTGTTGATTCTCGATCTTGGCAATTATTTTTATCGCACTACCATACTCGTCGAGTATGTTTTGTATAGCCAGCACATCTTCTTTGTTACGCACAAAAGAATGTGCTATAAAATCGACATCTTCCTGAATACAAAATTTAACAAATTCCTTATCCTTCTCACTAAGCGAGGGTAAACGAAAGCTAACCGAGGGAACATTTACACTCTTACGACTTTCGATTTTTCCATCGTTCTGAACCTCACAGCTCAGACTGGTAGCATCTTTGTCCGTAACAACCAGCTCAAGCGAGCCATCATCGATAAGAATATGACTACCTACCGGAACATCAGCAACAAATTGTGCATAATTGACAAAAATAACCCCTGGTTGCGAGGGCTCATCGTTGCTTCCCTTCACAAGAATCTTATCGCCCTTTTTTACATCAAAGGGCTTTGCTACTTCATTGGTTCTGATTTCGGGACCTTTCGTGTCGACAAGAATGGCTATTTCGTCCGAAACCTTCCGAACGTTGTTAATTACCCTTTTGGCATCATCAAAACTTTGGTGCGCTGTATTAATACGCACTACGTTCATTCCGGCCTCGTACAACTCACGTATAAATTCCGGCTCACATCGCCTGTCGGAAATCGTTGCAATGATTTTTGTTTTTTTCATGGCTATTCACTTTCACTACTAACTATTCACTTAATTATATGAAAATCAAATAATTTAAAAACTTTTCGGCAAGTTGCAAAGGTATTGGTTATTTTCAGAAAAACAACCCTATTTTTACCAAAAATTTAACTATGACGTGGGAAGAAGCTTGTCGTGATTTTCTTACATACTTAAAATTAGAACGTTCGTTATCCCAGCACTCGATTGAAGCATACGAAGATGACCTATTTAAGCTTAAGCAATTTGCCAAAGAAGAGCTCAAAAAGAAACCCGAACAAATTGAGCACGAAGATATCCAGCAATTTATCAATTGGCTCGAAACATTGAATGTAAGCGCCCGTTCACAGGCAAGGATTATTTCGGGCATACGTAGTTTTTACAAGTATCTGTTAATAGATAACAAAATAGATACCAACCCAACAACACTTATCGAAATGCCCAATCTCGCCCGAAAACTCCCAACAGTCCTCTCTGTTGAAGAAATCGATCTTCTTCTTTCGGCAATTGATTTGAGCCAACCTCATGGTCGAAGAAATAAAGCTATGCTCGAAACCCTATACTCATGTGGATTAAGGGTAAGCGAACTTGTAGATTTAAAGATAAGCCATTTGCACTTCGACAAAGGATATATAAGGGTTATTGGGAAAGGGAATAAAGAAAGGCTTGTTCCTATAAGCAATAAAGCAATTAAAGAAATAGAGAATTATCTACCCGATAGGAATAGCATGCTTTCAATAATTCCGCGTGAGCACGAAGATATCTTATTCCTTAATCAACATGGGAGAAAACTAACCCGCGTTATGGTTTTTACAATTATTAAAGAGTTAGCTAACAAAGTTGGACTAAAGAAAAAAATAAGTCCCCACACATTCCGTCACTCATTTGCCACTCATCTAGTTGAAGGGGGAGCCGACCTGAGAGCAGTGCAAGAAATGTTGGGTCACGAAAGCATTATTACAACCGAAATATACACCCACCTCGACAGCGAGTATTTAAGAGATACCATCCTTCGTTTTCACCCACGCAGTTAAAAAAAGTGCCCGACAATTTAAGCTGCCAGGCACTTTATTAATAAATAATACTCCTTTTACCAATTAAGAATTTTTTTTGCTTCAGCATCCAAGGCTTCGGTCATAAATGGAATACCGGTTACCTCTTCAGTTTCGCGGTTTGCTGACATTAAGTCGCTGCGATCGATTGAGGAAATATTGAACTTACGGGCACCCGCCATAAACTGCTGTAAACCGCACTTTAGCTTATCAGCATATGTATACATAGCAATTGCACCGAAAGGAATATTATCCATCTCATCAGCACCAACTTTGGCTTTTACTTCCTCCCAACCGGCAAATATTTCTTCTGGATATTTTCCAACAGCCGTTACCGATGGAGGCAATTCGTCCCAATGCCCATTAAGCTCAGCCTTTTTTTCGGGTTTGAAAACACCTTCAATGTTACTACCAAGAAAACCGGGAATCATAGGAGCTCGTCCCATACAAACAATCTTGGTATAAGGAGCAGCCAAAGCTATCGCTTTAAAGATATGATCTTCGCGAGCAAAACCACCTGCAAGTGAAATATCGGGAACATACTTACCTTTCTCCTCGAGAATTTTACAATATTCATATGTTTTAGCATGCAAAGCTAAAGAAGGAACACCCCAATGCTGCATCATATTCCAGGGGCTCATACCAGTACCTCCACCAGCACCGTCGATTGTGAGTAAATCGAGTTTAGCATCAGAGGCACATTTAATGGCCAAAGCTAAAGCTTCGTTGCCATACGCACCAGTTTTTAAAGTGATGCGTTTGTATCCTAGCTTACGCAAATAGGCAATCGAATCCATAAATGAACGATAAACCTCTTCGGCCGAGGAGAGATCGGTACCTCCCAATCGACTATGACGAGCAAAAGAAGTTATAGCACGTGCTTTATAAGCGGCTTCAACCTTCGGATCGTAAGGATCGGGATCGACCAAATATCCACGATCTTTAAGAAAACGAGCATAATCGATGCTTTCAACTTGTATCTCTCCACCTATATCTTTGGCACCCTGTCCCCATTTTAGTTCCAAAATTACCTTATCGCCATACTTATTGATAATAAATTCGGCAACCCCATTTCGGGTATCCTCAACATTCATTTGAACAATAATAGCTCCATATCCATCGAAGTAACGAAGAAATACTTCGATACGTCTCTCAAGTTCGGGAGCCGATGTAATCTTACCCTGCGACATGACAGACTTTTTATCGACCCCAACTACATTTTCGCCAACTACAATAGGAATTCCGCATAGAGCAGCACCAACTGCAAACGAATTCCAATATTTTGCTGCAATGAAGGTCGAACCTAATGCACCTGTCATAATGGGTATTCGACATTTGGTCTTAACTTCGTTACCAAATTCGGTCTCGACATTTACATTGGTGAACAAACAATAATCGGGACTATTATCCTTTGCCCCATGAGCACCATAGGCATAGCCTTGAATTCGTAAAGCATGATAACCTATCCCAAGCGATGTCACATGATTTGCGCCCGCAGTTATGTCACCAAAATTGCGAGGATATAGCAATTTTCGCCCCACCAGCGAAGACATCCATGTTTCGCAAGTGCCTTTACACGAAGACAAACAAAGGGTACATAACCCCGATTCTGCCGGAACGCCACGATTTACCGTTCCAATGGCATCGTTGTTTTTAAGCCATGAAATCATAATTTCCTCCTTTTCTTGTTGTAAAATACCCAGCTAATATAAATAAATATTTTTGAATAATATTTGAATAAATATTCAAAAATCTATCTATTAATTCCTTATCATGATTCAATTATTCAACATTTCTAAAGATTTTAAATAAGCGCTGTTTTAAAGCGAAACTTATTTTTGCTTTATAAAAAAAACAAAAAATATCCAATTTCCATTATATAAAGCTATCTTTGTAGGAAGTTTTACAAAAATAGGAGCTATATTAATAAGATTCTTCAAACTGTCAATAAAAATGAGGACATACTTAGTATTCTTTCTGGGGCTCTTTGCAATGATCGTACTGAGCTGTTCGTACGCAAAAAGTGGTGATAAAAAAGCAGGCAAAATGGTATTTGCAGAGACAGAACATGACTTTGGAACAATAGCGGAAGGTAGCGCAGCGGAATTTGCATTTGTATTCCGAAATGTTGGAAACGAACCCTTGATAATCAGCAACGTACAAACTTCGTGTGGTTGCACTGTACCAGCCTGGAGTCAAGAGCCTGTAAAAAAACACGAACAAGGAGTGGTAAAAGTACAATATAATACCCGTATTTTAGGCAGTTTCAAAAAAACCATTCACGTTCATTCTAACGCTGCGAATTCTCCTATTACCTTAACCATTAAAGGGACTGTTGTGCCTAATAAAACAGAAAACTGAAGAAAATTTTTTAAATCGTCAGAACAATGCCTAAAATATCTCAAAGGGGCTTACGGATGCCCCAATCACCTATTCGGAAACTTGTACCCTATGCCGAAGAAGCTAAGCGAAAAGGCATAAAAGTTTACCATTTAAATATTGGTCAACCCGATATACCTACAGCGCCGCTTATGCTCGAAGCAATAAAAAACTATAATGTCAAAGTGGTGGAATATAGCCACTCGGCTGGTAATGAATCGTATCGACGCAAATTGGCCGATTATTACAAACGATTGAACATAAATGTCGATTACACCGATATCATGATAACCACCGGTGGATCTGAAGCAATAAATTTTGCATTTTTAAGTACAATGGACGAAGGAGATGAGGTGATTATTCCAGAACCTTTTTATGCCAATTACAATAGTTTTGCCTCGGCTGCTGGCATTGATGTAGTTCCAGTAACTTCCTCTATTCAAAATGGTTTTTCACTTCCACCAATTGAAGAATTTGAGAAGGTTATTACGGCCCGAACCCGAGGAATTATGTTAAGTAATCCCAATAATCCCACTGGGTGTCTATACACTAAAGACGACTTACAAGAACTGAAACGTATTATTCAAAAATACGACCTGTATTTGTTCGCCGACGAAGTATACAGAGAATTTTGCTACACCAGTGAAAAGTTCTATTCGGTAATGGAACTGGAGGGTATCGAAGAAAATACCATACTTATCGATTCCGTTTCGAAGCGTTACAGTGCTTGTGGAGTAAGAATTGGTGCACTAGTTACCCGCAACAAAAATGTTATTAGTACCGCCATGCGATATGCAATGGCCCGCCTTAGTCCTCCCTCTTTTGGCCAGATTGCTGGCGAAGCCGCTATCGACACCCCAGCCGAATATTTTGAAACAGCATACAACGAATATTTACAACGCCGAAATTATCTGGTCGAACGTTTAAACAAAATGAAAGGCGTGTTTTGTCCACTACCCAAAGGTGCTTTTTATACAATAGCTCATCTGCCTGTTGATGATGCTGAAAAATTTGCAACATGGCTTTTAAAAGATTTTAATTATAATGGTCAGACCGTGATGTTGGCCCCAGCAAGTGGTTTTTACGCAACTCCAGGTTTAGGAAAAACTGAGGTTCGGATTGCATATGTTCTAAATATCGAAGATCTAAGTCACGCACTTGATTGTATTGAAGAAGGATTAAAAGTTTACCCAGGAACTCTAATCCGGCACTCGAAACCTGTAGCACTTTCTGTATAGTTTTTCCAGTGCTATAGCTTTTTATTTCATTTTTATTATCTTTGTTTAAGATAAGCGTTCGGTCTGTAAATTTCAAACTAAGAAAATGAAATTGAAATATTCTCTTATAGCAATAATCATCACTGCTACCCTAACCTCGTTTGAAAATAAACCTAAAGAAATTGATATCCCTTGCAAGAAAGAAGGATTATCCGATAGCCAACATTTTCGAGCTAGCGGATCGGCTAAAAGCCGCGACATGGCAAGTGCAAAAGACAAATCCCTTTTAATTGCCAAACAAACACTTGCCTCGTTAATTAATTCAACTATTCAATCGGTATCCAATAACTACACTAGCAGTACTTCTGAAAAAAATAGTTTCAAGGAAATATTTGAAACCATAATCCGCGAAACTGTAAACCAGCAGTTAAAAAATGTTAGCATAACCTGTCAAAAGGTTAATCAAACCAAAGAAGGCTATGAGGTTTTTACAGCCGTTGAAATGTCTAAAATCAAGCTCATCGATGCTATTAGCACCTCTATAGGCAGCGATGAAAGTCTTAAAAGCAGCTTCGACGAACAAAAATTTCGTGACATTTTCGAAGCTGAAATGAAAAATATTTCGAATGAATTGGAAATGAAACAGTAAGTTACACCTCCACTCTTAAATAAATTGAAAAAAATAAAGAACCGATAAGCTATACCAACGTATTTTCGAAAATCTTCTTTAGAATTTGGGGATTAATATCTTCTTTAATAATATAATTTCTAGCACCAGCTTCAAGCATCTGCATGACATACTGCATCTCTTTGTGAAAAGATAATGCAATAATTATAATAAACCTGTTCTGCTCTGTAGCAAGTCGCGTTGCTTCAATACCATTCATATCGGGCATTTCTATATCCATAAATACCATATCGACGTGCCGGTGTTTGATTATTTCAATAGCTTCTAAGCCGGAACTGGCTTCCAGAATACTTTCGATCCCCTCGGGGTTTGATTGTTCGAGCATATACCTCAATGCCTCACGGAAATGTTGGTTATCATCAACAAGCAAGATATGATATTTTTTTTGTGGAAGCATAGGTGGAATTCATTTTATCGGTAAACAAATATCTTTTATAGTTTCGAAAAAAAAATGAGGAAAATCACCCATTTTTGAAAAATTATTTTTAAAAAAGAGTATTTACTCAAGATGAATAAGGTTATTTTTAATAGCGAAAATAGCCAAACTAATCGAGTTAGAAGAGTTAGTTTTTTCAAGCAAACTGGCTCTGTGTCGTTCTACTGTTCGATGACTTATATGTAATGCCTCTGAAATTTGCATAGTGGAATACCCTTTACAGATATATTCCAGTACTTCTCTCTCTCGTCTCGATAATTTTATTGTTGGAGCTTCGTTTCTGTCACGAATAAGCTTAAGTAAGAGCTCTTGCGAAAAATAATTTTTTCCACTCAAAACCGACTTGATAGCTTCCTTTAATTCACTGGCATCACAATCCTTAAGAATAAATCCCTTCACTCCAATTTCAATCATCGAGTTATAGTAAGCATCATCGCCAAACATCGATAAAACCAAAATTTTCAAATCAGGATACTTTTCAAGAGCTATTTTCGATGCATCGACGCCATTCATACCTGGCATGCTAATATCCATCAAAACTAAATCGGGAACTATGTACTGAAGTAATTCAAGAAATTCTTTTCCATCAGAAGCTTCTCCTACAACCTCAATTTCCCCGCTTTCCTGAAGGATATATTTTAGACCATCCCTAAATAGCTTGTGATCATCGACAATAAATATTTGGGGTTTTCTTTTGGGGACTGTCATAGATCTATATTTGTTAATTCAAATATAAAAATTTTAGTACAACAACACAAGGGGATTTGTAACGAATGTATTTTGTTGATAATATTTTTAGGAAGGTGTGGAGGATAAGGGAATCGAACCCTTGACCTTTTGCATGCCATGCAAACGCTCTAGCCAACTGAGCTAATCCCCCGGCTTTTGCCCTGCAAAAGTAGAAAAAAGAATATTTTTTGCAAAAAATAATTCAACTTTTATGTTTCTTTTATCACAATAGAAAATAATAAGCAAGTTACGACCTCCCCATACAGGCAGTTTAAAAAATTATTGCCAATAAACCATAAGGCGTTCCAAAATTTATTGAAACATTCTCTCAAATTAAATTTAATACTGCTAAGAAGAAGATAGAAAATTTGGAGTTTGTAAATTTTAAATTATAACCTGCACGCATGCGATTCTATTGAGAAAATTTTAAAAACCCAAGAACAAAAATCTAACTTCTCAAAAACTAATAATAAGCTTATTCTATTTTGTTTTCCTAATCAATACTCGCACAATTTTATTTAATATGCAATAGCTAATTTTTCGAAGTTTACTATTCTCATTAAGTTTTTCTTACTTTTGTTACAGGTTTCTTACTTTCAATTAGAAAAGACACCTATGCTAAATTTAAAAAAATGTTGTTATTTTGAGACTTCGAAATTTGATTGGAACAAAACATATGACTAGGACTAATAAAAGATATATATTGCTATATGGTTTATTGTTGATTTTATTGTGCCTCGAAATTCAAATTAATGCAAGGCCTTTAGACAAAGTTATTTTCGAACATTCAGCTTTAGCTGGAAATGCATCAGTTACCTCAATTAATACTATTGTTCAGGATAAGGGAGGATTTATTTGGTTGGGTACACACGATGGGTTATTTCGTTTTGATGGATACGATTACAAAATATTTAAGCGCGAACCCAACAATCCAAATAGCCTCTCAAATAATCAAATTATGACCTTAGCTGTTGATGTAAAGGGTCGTTTATGGATAGGTACTTTGGGAGGTGGTGTAAATATTTATCTACCCCAAACCGAACAGATAATTAATGCACAAAACAGTCCCAATCTCATACAATCCTTACGAAGTAATGAGGTTTGGTGTTTATATCTCGACATGGATAATCGAATGTGGGTTGGCACTTCCGATGGTCTATTCCAAGCCCAGATAATAGAAAAAAACGATAAAATAGAAAGCATACAGTTTAAAGAATATAATAATATCACCCGTGCTAACTCCAACGAGCGTTTTTGGGTAAGATGCTTGTTTCAGGACGAAAGACAGGTTTTTTATGTAGGAACTCTTTCGGGCTTATACTATCTCGATTTATCCAGAAATATTATGACGCCTGTCGACATTCCCATCGTCCGCTCCAAAATGGTAACCACTATTTGCATGGGTAAGAAGAACGACATATGGCTCGGTACAATCGAAGATGGAGTTTATCATGTTACATTCGATAAAAATGGAAAGTTTATAGCTCTCGATGAACTTTCTTCGCCTCAAAGTAAACTTTATATGCCACTTAAACGAATCGAAAAAATGATAGTAGACCGATTCGGAAATTTGTGGATTGCTTCGCGCCAGGGCCTTGGACGAATAAACTTACTTTCTGGACAACACACTACCTACTATGCCGACGTAAACGATCGTACAAGCCTGAAGGACAATAGATTAAGTTCTGTTTTTGAAGATCGTAACGGAGTAATTTGGATAGGTACCGAAACAAACGGTCTTAATCGAGTAGATCTTTATCAGAAACAATTTCTCACCATACGCAAAAGCCCAAACTCCCAATACTCTTTGAGCGACAACTATGTAACCTCTATTATAGGAAAATCTGATCAACGGATATGGGTAGCCACAGACGGTGGTGGAATTGATAGATTATTTTTCAAACAAGGAGAGTATTTTGTCGAAAAACCAAGTTGGAACAACCGTCTGCTTAATAAAAATATACTAAGCATTTACGAGGGCAAAGATGGAGAACTTTGGTTTGGATCAACTCGCAATGCTTTTGGAAAAATAAATATTAACACAGGGCAGGTAAGCTACACCTATGTGTTTGGTTATGTATTTTCTATACTCGAAGACAGCAATGAAAATGTTTGGCTTGGCACATGGGGGAGTGGCTTATATCGCTATAACAAAAAAACCGGATCTTTAACCAACTTTAAAAAAAGCTATAAAGACACTACCTCATTAAGCAGCGATATAGTTATTGCTATTTATGAGGATCGCAATAATCAGATATGGATAGGAACCAAAGGAGGAGGATTGTGTAGAATAATCGATGACCTAAAATCCGAGAACTTACGGTTTGAGTCATATACAAATCGTTACAACGACTCCCTTAGTCTATCGCACAACGATGTTTATTGTATCTTACAAAGCACAAAAGGCGACTTGTGGTTGGGTACAGGTGGCGGACTAAATAAAATGATTGTACAGCATACCCCCAAAGGAACACAAGTGCTCTTCAAAGCTTATATGGAAAAAGATGGTCTTCCTAACAATACTATCTATGGAATACTTGAAGATAAAGAAGGAAATTTATGGATGAGCACTAATAAAGGGCTATCGCGATTTACTCCTAACCAACCCCACTTTACCAACTACGATATTCACGACGGAATTCAATCGAACGAATTTCATCTAAATGCTTATTTTCAAGACGATAAAGGAAGAATGTACTTTGGAGGAAGTAATGGTATCACCGTTTTCGATCCTAATGCAATTCAATACAATCCTTTTATTCCCGAAGTTATCTTTACTGCTCTTAAAATACAAGGCAACGAAATAAAAGTAAACCAGGAATTTAACGGACGAACCATCCTTACCCAATCGATAAATTATACAAACGAGCTTGTAATTACATACAAAGACAAAGAATTTACTATCGAATTCTCTTCTACCCACTATGCTATTCCCGAGAAAAATAAGTTTAGATACCGACTGGTAGGATTTAACGACAAGTGGCAAGAGGTATCAAATAAATATCGTTCTGTTACGTATACCAACCTTAGTCAAGGAGAATATACTTTGCAAGTCATGGCATCGAACAACGATGGGGTATGGCCAACAAAACCACGAGAACTTAAAATCAAAGTATTACCTCCTCCATGGCTTACTATTTGGGCATTTATTATCTATGCAATACTAATTGCATTGGCAGTAATAATGTTTAAAAAGTACACCCTTATCAAAGTCACTCGTAAGCATCAGCTGGTAATCGACAGCCTTGAGAAGAGGAAAATAGAAGAACTCTCAAAAATGAAAATTCAGTTTTTTACTAACATTTCACATGAGTTAAGAACACCTTTAACGCTCATTAGTAACCCACTTCAGGACCTTATTAACAATAAAAAAATAGATAGTAACATAAAAAAAGATTTAACAATAATTCAACGTAACGTTGATCGTCTGCTTCAACTTGTAAATCAATTGCTCGACTTTAGAAAGATTGATAGCGGCGAATTA